>DFOV01000171.1:5951-15049 GCA_002376965.1 Gammaproteobacteria bacterium UBA3532 | reverse complement strand
AGTGACAACTCAACTTCTGAAGTCTGTTGTGGACTTCCCGAAGTGGTTGGTAATCGCAGCGGAATGGTGGTGTCCAAGCTGGTAGAGGTTACGGTTCCGTCAGCATTGGTTTGAAAAGCGCGTAATACACCGCCAGTGGAATTAACCACATTACCATCGGCGTCTACGCCAAATTGCCCTGCTCGGGTGTAGACAAAGTCACTACTGTCTGTACCCGGAGTAGTAACAAAAAATCCTTCACCGGTTATCGCCATATCGAGCGAATTTGAGGTGAAATTGGTGTTCCCTTGATGGAATTGCTGAGAAACATTGTTTAGCAACACCCCGCTACCAATAGCAGTGGAGCCACTACCCAACGCAGAGGTGGCCATTATGTCTCCAAATTCTGCTCGCGACTCTTTATAACCAACGGTTGCAACATTGGCTATATCTTGAGAAATGACACCTAAATCGGCCTGTGCAGCGTTTAAACCGCTTAATGATGTGTTAAATGACATAATACTAACTCCCCGTTACGGATGTTTTACTACAGATTACTGTATTCTAGACACACTGTTGAAAGGCACCTGCCCTCCCCCAGAAAGATTTAACATCAATCCTTGAGCCCCCTGTCCTACGGTGACACTTTCAACATGTGCAACCAGCTTGGTATTCAGGCTTAATGATTCGTCGCCACTTCGTCCTTCGAGCGAAACCTCGTAAACGCCTTGTGGTAATTCAAACCCACTGTTATTTTTGCCATCCCATTCGAACTCAAAGTCGCCTGCAGCCTGTGGCCCATACTCCTGCGAGTAAACAACGTTGCCCGTACTATCACTGATATTCATGACTACATTTTGATAAGAACGCGGCAGGTTGCTTTCACCACTTAATGCCTGACCAGGGATCATCACGGCCTGACGCGCATCAACCATTACTCCACGGCCAACCAGTGCTGAGGCTTGCAAAGCTTGATTAGAAACCAAAGAATTTGATAGCTCACCAAAGTTGTCATTCAGCTTAGCGACCCCTTCGTTAACCCCGAACTGCGCCATCTGGGCAATAAAATCTGTATTTTCGAGCGGCTTAGACGGATCCTGGTGCTGAAGTTGAGTGGTTAATAAGCGCATGAAATCCGATTGATCAAGTTCGTTATCGACCTGTTCCTGTTTATTCAGATCATTGGTTGTCTGTAAACCCACATTAGAGAAAGGGTTAGTTCCAGTTACTGTACTCATAACAAGTCCTCTATTACTTACCCAGTCCCAGGGTTTGTTGCAACATATCTTTGGCTGTTTTGGCGACTTCGACGTTTGTTTGATACGAGCGTGACGCTGAAATCATGTCCGCCATTTCTTCAACCACATTGACATTGGGTCGATAAATGAATCCTTCGGCATCTGCCAGTGGGTGGTCGGGACGATATTCCGGCAATGCCTGAGCATCGCTTTCAACTACGCCCAAAACCTGAACGCCCTTTTGCGCTGCGCCGTTTAGTGCACCTTGTGGTGATGAGTCCAATACTTGCTGTTGAACCGCTGCAAAAATTGGATGCCGTGCCTTATAGGTTTCGCCAGTACTGGAGCTGACACTGTTGGCATTGGCCATATTACTGGCCGTCGCATTCAAGCGAACCGACTGTGCGCTCATGCCGGAACCGGCGATATTAAATATATTCTGTAGGCCCACGACTATTCTCCTTTAATGGCAGAAAGCATGCCGGTAATTCCGCCTGTCAAAAATTGGACGCTGGCGTTGTAGCGATAAGCATTTTCCATATATGCCATTTTTTCGACTTCGGTATCCACCGTATTGCCATCGCCGGTATCTGGCTGGGATGGCGTTCGGAACTGCACACGCTGCCCGCCCATCGATTCACCACCGGGCATATGATTAGCAGACGTTTGGCGCATTTTGCCAGCCAGCTGAGACTCAGCATCCGCTAGTGCCGCTTTAAAATCGACATCACGCGCTTTGAAGCCAGGTGTGTTAGCATTAGCAAGATTATTGGCAAGAATCTCAGCCCGATCTTGCCGGATACGCATCGACTGCTCGTATACGCCAAAATATTTGTCCAAGCTTAAACTCATGACTGCCTCCGAAAACCAAACTCAAAAACATTTGTTGAGGAATATACAGCAATTCTAATGCCAAGAATTTTTGACGCTAACTGAATGGAATTTGAGAGTGAGGAATTTGAGAATGTGGAACTAAGGAAAGAGGAAAGAGGCAACAGAGAATTCAGTCCGCCTTTGCCATCATTGCCGAATGTCTGGGAATTTCTTGCGCAAATCGCCGTGAAATCATCCCTGATGGCTTAACTGCCGCATCCATGCGGCAGATATTTGCTTCAGAAACACCCAGACATTCGGCAATGATGGCAAAAATAGAGATAGGGCCGACTTACCGCCCTAGGCTGGGTCTGTTCTAAGCTTTCTTGCGGTAAACAATGCCAGGGCGGCAGTGAATCATCTCAAAAGCTGAGGTTAAACTGGTTACAGACTCTGAAGCGCCAAGAAACAAGTAGCCATTAGGTCTAAGCGCACTAGCCATTCGATTGAGGATATCGGCTTTGCGCTCCTGACTGAAATAGATCAGTACGTTGCGGCAGAAAATAATATCAAACTTGCCTAGAGCACCGTAACTATCCAACAAATTCAGCGCCCGAAAGGAAACTTTTTGCCGCATTGCCGACTTAATTTGCCACCTGCCTTCCTCTAGCGGCTGAAAGTATCGCTCCTTACGTTCAATCGATAAGCCCCTGGCAAGCGCAAGAGAGTCGTATATACCCTCACCTGCTTTGGCCAGGACGCTGGCATTGATATCGGTTCCGGTAATACGGTAGTCGGTGTTTTTGCCACTTACGCGTTTTGCCTCTTCAAGTGTCATAGCTATAGAGTAAGGCTCCTGCCCTGTAGAACACGCTGCCGACCAAATGGACAATGTCGATGAAGAAGCGAATTCTGGCAAAATTTTAGCGGTGAGAATATTAAACGGATATTGATCTCGAAACCACAGGGTTTCATTGGTTGTCATGGCGTCAATTACAGCCTGACGCAAGGCGCGCCCCCCCTGATTCAAACGCTCGACAAGCTCCCCTAGCGAGGCCATGTCGTGCTCACGCATCAACCCACCTAGCCGACTGCTGACAAGATATTGCTTGTTATCACCCAAAACGATGCCGCAGTGGCGCTCTAGATACCCACGAAAATCATCGTATTCACTATTAGACTGGTTATGACCAGTGCGTTTTAACATTCAAGCAACATCCCGGTGATTTGTTCCACTTAACATCACTTATTTCTCTAACTGTTCTCTTTGATGCGAAGCTCCACTTGCTTCTGAACTGCCGTAGCTAGGCTATCAGGATGAAATTTGGCGATAAAGTCATTAGCGCCAACTTTCTCAACCATAGCCCTGTTAAATACGCCACTCAGTGACGTGTGTAATAAAACGTGCAGCTTTTGCAAACGAGGATCATTGCGTATAGCAGCGGTAAGAGTATAACCATCCATCTCAGGCATTTCTATATCAGAGATCACGACAGCAAAGGTTCCATAGATATCCTGGCCATCGTCGGCTAACCCTGTCAGCAAATCGAGTGCCTCTTTACCATTTTTGCACATCATGGTCTGAACCCCCACCTGTTCCATGGTGCGCTTGATCTGATTTCGAGCCACAGACGAATCATCGACAATCAACACGACAAAATCTTTGGCACTGAGCATAGTGTCTTCGTTGATAGTGCCTTCACTAACGTCTTCATTCATTATAATCAGTTCAGATAGAATCTTCTCTACATCAATGATCTCAACCAAAGTCTTATCGATTTCAGTAACTGCGGTAAGGTAACTCTGCTTGCCAGTACCTTTTGGCGGTGGATGAATGTCTGACCAATTAGTATTCACAATGCGCTCAACAGCTCCGACCAAAAAACCCTGCACCGTGCGGTTGTACTCAGAAATAATAATGAATCGCCTTTCGAGATCATCCAGCGGAGCTCCACCGACAGCCATATTCAAGTCAATAATGGATATCGTTTGCCCTCGAATATAGGCGACGCCACGAACAATCGGCGAATGATGCGGCATTTGCGTCAGTTTAGGACACTGCAGCACTTCCCTCACCTTGAACACATTGATTCCATATCTTTGCCTACTTGCAAGCGTAAACAACAATAGCTCTAAGCGGTTTTGACCAACAAGTTGGGTTCGTTGATTTACGCTGTCTAAAACACTGGCCATGACGCCTCCACACGAATTTTTACTTACCACACAAGTTTTCTACTCACCGGCCAACTCTTCAACTTACCGGGACTCATTTTCCGGATATCAGTTACCTAGCCTGGCATGGTCTATGCAATCCCCATTTATAAATGTGAATTCGCGTCAAGCAATTGTCGCTGTTCTGCCAGACCTGTTGATTAATCTACAGACGGTATGATCAAACTCCGGGCTGTTTGTTCAAACTTAAGACGGCTTGATCAAACTACAAGCTGTTGATCAAACTATAGTCGAAATTTGGCCGACCAATAACGCCAAGAGGTATTTTTATGAAAATTATCATCACCATGCTAATCATAATAGGCAGCAGCATGGCGTCTACCCAGGCAAACGATCCAACTAAGCACCCAATTGACTTAATAGAGTCGGGAGTTAGGGACTATGTTGAAAGCGCCCTATACCAAGCTGGCAGTGATGATTTTGCGGTAGATAACGTTCGCATCGACCCTCGCCTGCATCTGAATTATTGCTATCAACCAATTGAGTATTTCACTAAAAGCCCGATTGAAGGCCGCTCCTATATAACAGTGGGAGTTCGCTGCCCGCAACAAGATGGCTGGACCATATACGTAAGCACTTCGGTTTCACAATATGCTGAAATCTACGTCGCGGCTCACGATATTCGACGCGGTGACACCATCACTGCCGATGCGATTGAGTTAAAACGAGTCGATGCGACTTCTGTGCGTGGCCAGACCATTGACGACCCCAGGTCAGTAATTGGCAGCCGAGCCAAACGCAGGATCAGCGCGGGTAAAGCACTGCTGCCACGAAATTTGTGTGTCATTTGCAAAGGCGAACTCGTCAATATTGTTGCCGAAAATGCCAGTGGTTCTTTAAAGCTTTCAATGAATGGTAAAGCCATGACAGACGGCGCCGTCGGGGAGGTTATTCGAGTCAGAAATGCCAAAACCAATCGTGTTATTGAAGCGACGATAAGCGCGCCGGGAGAAGTTACTATTGTGATTTAACCCACGCTGTTCGTCGATATTTGTACTTATATTTTATTCACCATTTAACAAAAAAATATTCAAGTTATACTTATAGCAGCCGATACCCAAGTTAAGAAAATTTGAGGAGCGCAAAGCAATGGCGATAAACATACGAAATATTTCGTCAGGTCAACCACCTACGAATGATTCGGTGAAGTCGGCTGCTAATCAACAAAACCGGCTTGAGAACGCAAATGTACAGCGAACTCAAGCTGAAGTTAGTAAACAGCAGCCCTCAACATCTGATACGGTGGTGTTAAGTAAAGACAGTCAATCCTTGCAGTCTGTGCAAAAGCAGCTCAAAGAGCAGCCAGAAATAGACGACAAACGGGTTCGCGAAATTAAAGAAGCGCTAGCCCAGGGCAAGTTAAAGGTTGACCCTGAACGTATAGCCGCACGTATGGTAGATATAGAGAGGGCGCTCAGTTAATGAGGGCCTTACCATGTCAGCTATTGCCGATATTTTACACAGACAACTAAACTTTACCGAAGCACTGGTAAAAGCGATCCATCAAGAACGTCAAGCACTTTCCAGTTTTGATACCGCTAAACTGGAAAAAGTCGCCAAAGAGAAATTCCACTACCTTCAACAAATCGATGCGCTAGAAAAAAGGCGCATTGAAGCCTGCCCCACCATCACTGAGCAGCTTCGCCAAGACAGCGACTTTGTCGACTGGCTCACCAGCCAAGAAAATCCCGACCTATTGAAAGGCATGTGGCAGCAGATCAAACAAAATCTAGCCGCTATTCGCGAAGAAAATGCCAGCAATGGTAAGGTCATCATGCTTACTCATCGTAGCGTTGAAAAAGGCTTGCGCATGTTGAAAGGCCAAACACCCGAATCAACGACCTACACCAAAAACGGCTATGCCGATAATCACGTTTCATCTCGTACATTTGCCACTGCATAGCAAATTGGGTGAACCGTTGAGATATTGGCTATACTCAGGTTAGGCGTGTTTTTCACGCCCTGTTTTGTTTACGCCCTGTACTGTTTACGCTCTGAGGTATCGCGATGGGATTAATGTCATGGCTAACCGGGGAAACCGCCAAGCCCAAAAAACCAACGACTAACATTACCAACGTCAGTCAGATCAAGAAAATTGTCCATCATCTGAAGGAAGCTCATCAGAGCCTTGATTTTTCATTCGTTGGTATTAGCGATACCTACTCTTCTATCATCTTGAAGATCGACTTTGATAAAGGCATCTACTACGTCGACGAACTGGTACCAGCCAATGGCAATGCGGCGATGAAGCAAGGAAAAACTACGCAGGTAAAAACCTATGTCAATGGCATCATGACCAAGTTCAAGTCAGCTGTAGTGAACAGCGGTACTGACGAGAATGGAACCCAGTTTCACGCCCTCACTATTCCACAAGAAGTTTATTACCGCCAACGGCGAGTCTACCCTCGTGTCAAACCACCAGCAAGGTTATCGCTAGAAGCATCGCTAATGCTGGAAAACGGATTAACCCATTGCACGGTGAAAGATCTGGGGGCTGACGGCAGTGCTTTTTTGCTCAATGGCAATTACACCGATGTCGTGAATCCAGGTAATGCCATCAGTACCAGCGTGATACGCATAACCAGTGATTTAAGTCTTAGCTACCCGCTTCTAGTGAAACATGTACGCTTTATCAACAATTCAAACCAAACCATGATTGGCTGTCAGTTTAAAGACCTAAACAATAAGCGTAAAAAAATACTCATTAATGCGGTTAACGCATTAAATCAACTGGCCAACAAAAAGTAGTTGAGATCGATGCCCTTGTTATTTTTTAACCGTAAAAAGAAGCAGAAAACTAGTGGCGATGTTACGAATGCCGCAGGAGTGCATGAGCTTCTTACTGAACTATGCAAGCATCAAACACCTATACAAGTTCAGTTTCCAAGTGCTCAAAACATGTTTAATTCACTCGTATTGCAAACCAGCGAAAAAGCCAAAGCATTTGCCATTGATGTATTTAACCAGCCCGTTGCTAATGAGCTGATAAAAAAAGCAACTAAATTCACTATAGTTAGCCAACACAATAATACCCCCGTCCATTTCAACTCCGTATTTCTAGGTGAGAAAGAACAGAATGGCCTGTCATTTTATAAGCTGGCCTACCCCCACAAGGTCACTTATCAGCAACGGCGTGTAACGCCTCGTGTTGAAATACCGGCCTCACAGCGCGCCAATATAACGGTAAAAACCAACCATGGACACATGCTAATAGGCCAGCTGGTAGATCTCTCAACGGCAGGGATCAAAGCCATTTTTATAGGCGACATGTCTGGACAGCTGCCGGTTAACGAACTCATCACGACCAGCATTTTGCGCGTCGGCGAGCGAACTCGATTACCTGTGAGCATTCACGTTCGCAACCTGCGCTACAACCCAAACAGCGATAAAACAACCATGGGCGCATCGCTAGACGAAACATCCCAAGATACCCAGCGCTTGATCCTTCAACTCATCAAATCCATCCGTAAGGATATTGAATAATAACCGGCCAACCCCAATCGAAGGCAACGGAAATAAAACTAATTGGGAACAAGGACTAGAGCTATAGGCCCAGAAACGCTAGAATACGCGCTTTAATTCCTTCTATGTCCCCTTGGCACAGCTGGATAGCGCGACTCCCTCCTAAGGAGTAGGTCAGAGGTTCGAATCCTCTAGGGGACACCACATTTTTCTACTATCAGCCCCGCGTCCTTGCTTGGGCTAAGGCTCCGGTTCTGCTTCCGGCTGGTTACTGGCATCAAGCTCTTCTTGGGTAGCAAATACTGTAATAGTAATTTGATCAGGCTCGCTGTCGAACTCAAAGTCGTTAGCGATCAATTGAATGATGTATTGACCTGCCATGTCTGGAATAATGCTGGCGTCGGAAAGTATAAAATTGTTAATGATTGTCAGGCTACCAAGTGGTTTGGAGACAAAGCGCCACTCAAAATTCAATGGATCACCATTTTGATCAAAACTGCCAGCCGCGCTGAGATTGACGACCTGACCAATCAGCACTTTTTGATCTGGGCCAGCATTGGCAATGGGGGCCACGTTTTCTTCCTCTACAATGACAGAGGTTTGTGCTCCAGCGCTGGTTAGCTCGCCATCATTGACGGTTAAAGAAAATATATACTCGCCTTTTATTGGGGGAATAAATGAGGGTTGGGCAATTGTCGGATCATCAAGAACAACGCCCACATTATTGGGGGATGAAACCAGGCGCCAAGCATAAGTAATCGAGTCACCATCGGGATCAGCGCTTCCCGTACCATCCAGGGTAACAGTATCACCTACCATTACATTTTGCCCTACACCTGCGCTAGCCAGCGGGATGGTATTGCCGTTGTCAGCAACCTGCCCAACAGCAACAGTAAACTCAACCGGAGCACTTTGCGTCGAACCATCGTCAACAATTAACTCGACGATATATAAACCTTCTCGGTCAGGAGAGAAAAGCGCTTCTGAATTGGTATTTCCTGCCAAGAATTCGACGGTACTATCCAATGGTCTATCAACAAAGGTCCATGTATAGTTTAAGGTATCTCCTTGCGGATCAGTGCTTTGAGCACCGTTTAGTGTGACCAAGCCACCAAGCTGGCCCATCTCCGTCCCGCTGATAGCAGCAACAGGTTCATTCCCACTACCCGTGTTACCCGTATTGGTAGTCGCTCCACCATCCGTGCTAGTTTGTGAGCCGCCATTGGTCTCATCGCTTTCATCGTCTGAAGAGCCACCGCCTCCTCCGCCACAGGCAGCCAATAAACCCATTAGGGCAGCCAATGCTAGAGGCTTCATTGTGTCCATTTTCATGCTTATGCTCCACATCGTTAAAAACGCCATAGTTCTAAAAAC
>DFOV01000171.1:0-5612 GCA_002376965.1 Gammaproteobacteria bacterium UBA3532 | reverse complement strand
CCATAGTTCTAAAAAAACCATAGTATGGAGCAAACCGGCTCAGGATGCGAGTGTAAGATAGGGCAAATAGGCTTTGCGGTTGGGGCCGTGGGCGTATGAATCGACTTTATTAGGATGTTTAAGCTTTTTCCAATCGGTGACTATGGTGCTCCTGTTACGATGTGGAAACGCCTGCTCTTGATTATCTTCTCTGGCAACAAAGTGCGCAATTTGATTGAAGCTATCAGGTTCACCTAACCGCAATCGCAAGAGAGGAACATTGCATGACTGAGAATAAGCAACAAGTCGCTCTTGATGACTTAAATAGATGGAAGAAATATCAGCGGTCAACGCCAGTTCCAGTGGGCCAAAAATACGTTCGTAAGCATGCCTTAATAGGCGATTAAAGCCGTTAGGTGTTTTCTCTATTCGGGCAATAATTTTTGGCAAGAGTCGCTTTATGGATTGAGACCACTCGGTTACATCGCGGTCAATGTAGATAAACTTTGCTTCTGGGAAATACGAATGCAGCTCTTTATAATCACTAAAAGCCGGTACGTCGGCAACAACATCGGCCAGCCTGATAGCCTGCTCGGTATAGGCTTCATGCGCCACTCGTAACCCCATATCTGCCAAGCATTCACACAAACTAGTAGTGCCAGAACGCGGCAGGCTTACAATGAAAATTTTCATTGTCTAGATGCTTTTCTACCAATACAAAAGCGAAATAAGAACGCTGCAAATGCAGGCAACAAGGTGATAGCAGCCAGCATGTTCACAATAAACATAAAGGTTAGCAAGATACCCATATCTGCTTGAAACTTAAGAGCGGAAAACGACCAGGTGCTCACCCCTGCGGCCAAGGTAACACCGGTAAAGATCACTGCACTACCACTAGCCCGTAAAGTGTTGACAAAGGCAGTGGTGAAGCCCTGACCTTTTTCTAAAAATCCCTTGAGCTTGGCGAAAATGTATATACCGTAATCAACACCAATCCCAACACCGAGAGCAATCACTGGCAACGTCGCTACGGTCAACCCTATATTCAGCTGCACCATTAACGCTTTAGCCATTAGCGAGACAACCGCCAACGGTAACACAATACAAAGTGTCGCAGCCAATGAGCGAAAGCTTATCCAACACAGTAAGGTGACCGCGCCAAAAACCAGTATTATCATTGGCGTCTGAGCCTCTTGTACGGCTTCGTTAGTCGCTGCAATCACTCCAACCGGTCCCGAGGCCAGCTGAAACCTTAGTTCACCAGGGTGTTCATCTGCATAGAACTTGATCTGTCGTATAACTCTATCAACCGTGGTTGCTTTGTGATCATTAAGAAAAACAAACACAGGCATAACACTGCAATCACTGTTCAGCAAACCACTACTGGTCGGTATTCGCCCAACCGCCTGATTCAACACTTGAGGGTGGCGGGGCAAATTACGCCATTTTGGGTGGCCTTCGTTGTAGGCACTATTAATAACCTTGGCGACTTGGGGTAAAGAATAAACAGACTGCACGCCTGCCAGTTGTCGGACGAACCAGTGAAATTGATCTACCTGTTGCATATAGCTGTGCTGCATACACGCTTCTTTAGGCGCTTCAACTATTACTTTTAGTAAATCCGTTCCCACTTTATAGTTGTCACTAATGAAAAAACTATCCTGATTGTACTGCGCGCTGTCACGCAATGATGGCGTTCCGCGATCGAGATCCCCCACTTTTTGTTGGCTACCAACAATATAGCAAACAGAAACGACAACCATAGCGCTGATAATTGAGGGCAATGCATATTTTCTGCGAGAAAAGACAGATACTTTATTCCAGACCTTTTCCTCAAAAGCCTGACGTTTTTTCAGCCAGTGGGTGAAGTGCTCACATTGGCGACAATAAGACAAGGTTATCGGCAACAATAGCAAGTTAGTAAAAATAATGACGCCTACACCGATACTCGCAGTGACGGCCAGCTCACGAATGATATCAATCTCGATGGTATGCAGGGTTAGAAAGCCGATGGTATCGGACAATAGAGCAATACCGCCTGGCAGTATTAGCCTGCGCAGTGCCCCTTTGGCCGCCTCAAAAGGCGGTTGCTTTAGCTTTAACCCCGTAGCAAAGCCGTTGACGACTTGAATACCATGGCTTACCGCAATGGCAAAAACAAGAAATGGTAAAAGAATGGAAAACGGATCGATACCATAGCCCAACAGGCTAAGCAGTCCTAACTGCCAGATAACAGCAATAAGCGAACAGCAGATCGGCAATGCGGTCAGTCGCTTCGATCCAGAATACAAGTAGACAAAAATAATGGTTATGGCAATGGCTATGAGAAAGTACAACACGACGTCTTTAGCGCCATCGCTCACTTGCCCAATCATCGCCGCGAAACCGATGATCTGCACCGAAATACTGTCGCTACTGAATTTTTGACGTAATTGCTGTTCTAATTGGCTAGCAACATCAATGTAATCCAGCTTTTCCCCTGTATCGGGATTGGTTTCAAAAAGCGAGGCCGTGATGAGCGCACTATTGAAGTTATTGGCAACCAAGCGCCCTTCAATACCGGCTTTAGAGATATTCTCTCTAACGGTTTCTAAATCACTGGCGGTGCCTTGAAAATCAGCAGGAACAACAGGGCCGCCTTCAAATCCACCTTCAACCACTTCAACATAACGGGTATTGGGCGTAAAAAGAGATGTCACGGAAGAGCGATCGACACCAGGAACAAAAAATACAGCATCGGTTGCCTGCCGTAGCGTTTCAAAAAAATCAGCGCTAAAGATATCCCCTTCTTTCGCCGTAATAGCAATAAACAGCTTACTCGCCGAACCAAACTCACTGGCATACTTCTGATAGACCTTCATATACTCATGCTGTAACGGAACATTTTTTTCAAATCCCGCATCAACACGTAATTGAGAAGCTGCCGCCGCAAAAATAAGGGTTAAACAAATAAAACAGCCCAGCACCCACTTACGGCCGTTAAACAAGAAGTCTGCAACACGGTGGTTTGCCTTACTCATTCGCGGCGACCTCATTAAGCTCAACGGTTAGTAATCCTCCGGTAGTAGCCAGTACCAACTGAGAATCCCCTACAATTAATGCATCAGAAATACTGACGCCTGTATCGAGGTAGCCAAACAGAAATTTGCCATTCACCATTTTTGCTATCAAACCATCCGCCCCTAAGGCGTATAGGGCATCATCGACAGCAAGCAGTTTGAAGATGGAGTTTGTAAATGGCGTATCGATACTAACCCACCCCTGCTCTTGCTGCTTATATAGCGATCCGCGCAATCCAGCAATATAGATTGTGCCGTTCCACTGCGCCACACTAAACATTGAACCGTCATACCCCAATGGTTCTACTTGCCATGATTGCCCATTGTCGTTAGAAGATGCCACTAACCCTGCTTCCCCAACCAACCAAAGACGATGATTCAGCATGGATATTTGATAAAAATGAGGAAAGCCAAAATCAGGGTTTTCCAAATTCAGGTGCTCTTCTTTATGCCATGTGTGCCCTCGATCCTGTGAGCGCAGGAACAAGCCATAAGCCCCCACGGCTATCAGATCAGTTCCGACTTCTTCAATAGACAGTATTGGATCGATCTGATTGTCATATTGATATACTTGCTTCCAAACCGCTGGGGGCCTAACACATTGATAAATAACACCAGCATGCCCATACGCAAGAATATTTCCATCTTGCTGAATTTTGACCCCTGTTAACAACTCGGGTAAAGAAATAGCGAAGGAATCGACCTTGTCAGCCTTGCCATCCCACACGACACCAGCACCGTATTCACCAACCGCCAGTATAGAGTCATCCTGCTTGGCCAATGCCGTTAGATTGCCAGAGTATGTAGGGTTCGCCAGTACTTTGATAAACAGTCTATCACTGGCAAAGACAGAGTTAGTCAGTAGCCAAAACCCAAAAATGCAGAGTAATGTGGGGGAACAGGGAAAAAAATAATAATTACGTGGCGTCATGTATTATCAACTTGAATGACCTGGCCAATGCCTTTTCAGACATTGGCCAGACGCGCTTCTATCTCACACCATCGCGACGCAATGCTTGGGGCGTAAAGTCTTTAACAGAGAGCTCTTTATCGAATATCAGCATCTCCTCCTGATTATCCAATCCCATCGCCAAATAGCGGCGCGATTGCAAATCATAGAATACGTCAAGGGTAGACCAAATGATGGGGACATCATAGAAGTTCACCGGATGTGCCTCACCTACGCGCCATAGCTCATCACGATTATCATAGTGATCAACCAAGACAATTTGCCAGCTATCTTCATCGACATAGAAAACACGCTTTTTGTAGATATGACGCGTATTCGGTTTCAGGTTAGCTTCAACAACCCAGACGCGATGCTTCTCATAACGAGCGAACTCCATATTGATATGGCCAGGCTTGACGATATCCTCAACTTGCACGTTATTGCTATGTAGCGTGTAGGCATTATAAGGGATATACATTTCCTTTTTACCTACCAACGTCCAGTCATAACGATCAGGCGCGCCATTAAACATATCAAAGTTGTCGGTCGTTCTTAGCCCATCGGCGGCAGTACCCGGCGCATCATAAGCTATGTTAGGGGCACGTCGTACACGACGCTGCCCTGTGTTATAACTCCATGCTTGGCGCGGCGTTTCTATCTGGTTAATCGGCTCATGTACCAGCAGCGCGGTACCAGCTAAACGAGCAGGCGATTCAACCTGCTGTTTAAAATAAAACAACATGTTCTCTTCATCAGCCGCACCGGTTTGGGTGCCATATGAAAACAAAATATGCTCTCGCATCTTAATAGGCGTATAGTCGCCACTTCGGGTCGGTGTAACCTGAACCGAAATCCGTTCGACCGCTTCGCCACGATAACGCGACATATGATTCCAAATCACTTCAACACCGTTTTGCGGAATGGGAAAGGGCACCCCCTCTTTGGCATTGGTGAAACCGTTGCCCGAACCGACCAGCTCGGTATTAACCGCATTTTGCTTGGTCGCATCATACAAACGTTGTGGTGCTGACGCAGAACGGTGTGTTGGGTAAACCTTCATTTTATAGGTATCAGGATAGGTTTTTAGCAGGGCTAATTGACCTTCACTCAAACTGTCCTTGTACTGATCTGCATTGCTTGCAGTGATGGTGAACTCCACCTTATCGTCTTTGAAAGGATCGGGATGGTGCATCCCCTTGGTGTAGCCTTCTGGGCCTTGGGTTAACCCGCCCTTCCACTCAGGAATCGTGCCATCGGCATTGCCCGCTTTTTCTGCACCCATGGGCGTTAACTCGGCCCCTAATTTTTTCGCTTCAGTCTCACTCACCTTGGCGAATGATGCTGTACTTAAAACACAGCCAATGATAATGGCTAAACTTGTTGACATTCTCATGTTAATTCAAACCTTAGATAGAGTATTTAAGCGTTATACCAATGTAATCACGATCGCGCAGTAAGTTGACTGTTCCTGCCCCAAAGTAGTTGTTGTAATCGACGTCTACACTCCACTTATTCAGGTAGTCAAACTTCACGCCTGCGCCAAAGGCTCGCCGCCCTTCGATGAAATTATTGATTGGAGCTGGGGTTGTGCCATTTACATCGTGTTGCCATGCAATTTTAGGGTA
>DFOV01000097.1 GCA_002376965.1 Gammaproteobacteria bacterium UBA3532 | reverse complement strand
GCCAACTCTTTTGTAGTCTCTGTGCTGTTACTTTTCACCACGAATAAGAAAGTCAATATTCATATCGCGTCCCTTAATATCTCAACACGTGTAATATACCAAAGTATATACCTCGCATAGATATATATCAAGATATATACCTTCGTATTTATGGAGCACACTTCTATAACCCATAAAATATGGTGCTGGTATCAACCAGCAAGCGTGTATCAACGTGTGTCCAGGGGCTTCCAATGAAGTCCCGTAAGTACTGACTTCGCCTTGATTTAACCCATTAAAAGCATCATTATTGGAATATGAGGATTGACGCCTAAGGAGCTATCCCTTCCCACGTTGAAGACTGCATATAAATAAAGGGAGCTTGAATCAATACTTAAGAGCTTTTTTTCAAGGTGAAGCAACCGGAGGCCTTGAAGTAAATATGAAGGAAGTCAGGTTTATCAACAAGCTAGCTCTTAAAGAGTTCAAGGCATTGCCGCTCCACATTCAAAAACGGTTTGCACTCGATCTTGAGGCAGTTTGCCAAGGTAAAAAGCCTTTTTCAACGCTCAAACATATTACGGAGAGTGTCGGCATTGGTGATATCGAGCTAATAGAAAATGGACGGTCTGCTTATCAGACTATCTATGTAGCTAAATTTGAGGGTGTGATGTACGTTCTTTATTCCTTCACTAAAACCACCAACGGCGTTGACAGACAGGCGATGGATACAGCAAAGAAACGCCACAAAGCCATGATGACCGAGCTTAAAAAATAACATATCAGTACCTGTATATTTCAAGTGGACGATGCTAGCATATCAATACTGATATGTTTTGGGTGTTAGGTATGCCATCTATTAAATTCGATAATATTTTTGATGCGGTTACTGATTGCAAGGAAGAAGCAAACGAGCTTCAAACTCGTGCCGATTTGATGATATCCCTTCGTGACATATACCAGGATATGGGATGCACCAAAACGGAATTTGCTGATCGGATCGGGTTAACTCAGCCAAGAACAAGTAACCTGTTAAATGGGCAAATCGATAAGTTTTCCATTGACCTGCTAATAACGTGTTTATTTAGGCTTGGCTATCGGTTTAAGCCGCGCTATGAAGATCGACAATTGACGATTGACGTACAAGTCGCATGAGGAGTATCGAATGGAAGCCCAGAAGCTAAAAAGCTTTAGTGACTTGGAAGAAGCCTGGTTGCAAGATGAGAACTTGGAGCTGATCAACGGTGAAATTATCCGGCGCCCTATGTCGCGGTTCGAACATGGAAACGCGCAAAGCGATATCATAACCGGACTGGCTCCTTACCGTCGCACTAAAGGGCCAGGAGGATGGTGGATTGCAACAGAAGTAAGTGTTAAGTATAGCGATACAAACTGCCCAGTGCATGACTTGGCGGGGTGGAGAAAAGAGCGCATACCAACAATGCCGCATGGGGTTATTGAACTAGCGCCTGATTGGGTTTGCGAAATCACATCGCCAGGGCATGAAAAAAAGGACTTGTTGACTAATCTGCTATTGCTGCAAAAGTATCGTGTGCCGTTCTACTGGATTATCAGTCCTGAAGAGCATTCATTAATTGCATATCAGTTGGTTAACGGTAAATACTCGCTGATTGAATCCGTGGATCACTGCGGAGAAACGGTGAGGATCGAGCCATTTTCTGATGTTGAGTTTGATTTGAGTTATATCTTTGATGCTTAGGCTTAATGCAAGAAGTTCCGACAATGTCTGAGCACAAAAGTCTAATCCAGTTAAAGCTATTCTGGTGCTCTATTTTTATCCCGCTTGGGCTAGCGATAATAGCCGGGGTGGTAATTTTTTAAACTGTAATTTGAGACTGGATGCAACTCACTCAGGTTTTAATGGGTTATTGGTGGTATTCAGAGAACCAATGTCGATTGCTCAAAGTAATTTAGGGGTTATGTACGACAACGGCCAAGGTGTTAAACAACATTATAAAATAGCCAAAAAATATTACAGGCCAAGCTTGCGACAATAAATTTCAAAAAGTACATTAGGCTGTTTGCGTAAATAGATTGGGAATGAACATTGGAATGAACAACAGAACATTGGAGAGCAAAGGATAGGGCATGGACATTTCAAAAGACATAACAGTTTTCAAAGGCGTTGTTATTGGTTATGAAAATAATGTGTATTCGACGACAGAAGTAGAAGGGCGAATAGTAGGCTATGACGGTTATGTTTCTGGTTATATCAATTCGACAGTTACCAGGCACCAAGAACAAACATTTTGGCTAAAACTACCTGATGGTACAGAAAGGCGCTTTATTGTGATTGATTGTGATGTCCAAATGAGGATTGAGCATCACGCAACTTTTGTTCTAAATAATCACTTGGGCACAATTGAGCGGGTTCAAAACCATACTACTGGATATGTATGGAATACTAGCAAGAGCAGAGTTGCCTTGGGGGGAATGCTTTTCGGCTTTCCTTTTGTATCCGCAACATTATCATTACCCTATATCAACGTATTGACAGGTATTTTGCCTAATACAGGTTGGTTCAAAAAGTATAGCGCTACACAATTTATCCCCTTGTATAAATGGCGGCTACTGTTTTTGGTGGTCTCGTTGATATCAACAGCATCATTGACAGCATGGTTTAGTGACTCTTTCAAAAAGAAGCTCCCTGACGACCAATATTTCGTTTCGAGCGATTTTCAGTATAAGTATCTACATCCAATTAAAGAATGGTTCGCGGGAGATAAAATTATTACACCACAAATTACGGAAGCCTCACGAACCAAGGCCCTAGAACACTTTAAGTCAATGAAGCCAAAGAACGCGGGGGACCGTCGCTGGAAAGAGAAGATGATTGCTGAACTATCTCTACCCATTGACCAGCAAATTCAGAATGCCATGGGTATGAGTGATTATATACTCTGGGACAAAAATAACGACGACGTTCTATTTCGTAATTTTTTATACTGCCTTTTCGCAGCATGGATTATAAGTATCCGCATGCATTTTCTTAATTTGAAGGTACTTAGAAAATACAATACGAAGGTCGATAACTATTTGAATAAATGAAGCCATTAAAGCCACTGGGTAAACCCCAAAATAAGGAATCACAATTGAAAATGGACTCATATAATTTTGAATCATTTTGTGAGTATTTCGGGTTTGACGAATACAACCTCGAAACCATCGATATCTATAAGCGCTATCAAGCTGGAGAAGGCGACGAACGCCTCTATGGAGAGCTAGCCGAAAAGCAACGAGCTGAAGCTGAAGCCTCATTCGAAGAACGAAGACAGGAAGCAATCAAATACCAAGAATGGTTCGAGAGGGGTAGGAAAAAATGACTCCTGACGACACACCTAGAGTGCTTACCGAACAAGAGCTGCAAGCACTCAGGGATGATATGGAAAGCTCTTGGAATGTGATGAAGCAGCGCAGAAGGGAGCTAAGCCAAACAAAAGCGAACGATAACCTAAAGCCTGCATTCATCGGCGATGAAGCCGGTTTTTTCGAGCCGCCCATGATAGTGACACAGCCCAAAAACAAACCCTAGCGAATTTTGAATGCAGTAGTAACAAATACAACATATTCCAGAACATTTTAAGAAAATAAATGCGACGACATATAATCGAATCTCGTGTCATTCAAAACGTTGTCGCAAGCATTTCGATCGCCATTATCGTAAATAAATCATTGGAAATCGGGACGGGGTAAGGGTTATATATTATTGGTGGCTAAGCGGTCGGCAGTTCTTGCTGTTCACTATCTGTAGCAAGGGTGAAATGTCAGATCTGACAAGCGATGAACGACGGGCATTGGCCAACATGCTTCAGCACGAATTAAAGGTAAGGCAACATGACAAAGCGTAATCTATTTGAAGAACTAAGCCAAGGTTTTCAAGACCTAGAGGACGAGCGAAAAGGTAAGTTAACCTTGAAGCAGCATAAAGCCGCACTCCTAGAAACCCCAGATATTACAAGCAGAGAACAGATAGCCTGTAGCGCGCAAAGAAACTGACGTCTTGGCCGATACATCATTTACATGGGATATCGTATTGTTTAATGTATGAACACGTAACTCCATAAACCGGCAAGGGGTAGACATGAAAACGACGAGCAAACGATGGGGAAACAGTGCCGCCGTCAGGCTTCCCAAGGAGATATTAGAGCAAGCCAAACTTAGTGTATCAAACCCGATCCGCATTGATGTATTGGATGGAAAGATTGTCATCAAGTCCTTACAAACAGCTTCAATCACGCAGACACTTCCATTCACGGAAGCCGACCAGCTAATCGGTTTGGATGCTTATACAGCTCATGCAGATGAGCTTGCCCAACTTACCGCTTCAGAAGTTGGGGTTTGAAGGCACAGGACATCTCTCACTGATAGGAGTTTATT
>DFOV01000200.1 GCA_002376965.1 Gammaproteobacteria bacterium UBA3532 | reverse complement strand
ATTACAGACGGCGATAACTCTTTCGAGTTTGAGTTCGAAGTTCCTTAAACGGAGATAAAAAATGTTACGCAAATTGATGTTTGCTTTTGTTGTTTTGCTCATAACAAAGCCAACGCTGGCGGTCCTGGAGTTGGAGATTACTGATGGCAATATTGGCGCCATTCCCATCAGTGTTTTGCCATTTGAGGTAAATGGCGATGGAATCGTGCCAGAAAATATCGCTCTGGTTATTAATGAGGATCTGCGACGTTCAGGCCGATTTCGCCCTATTAGTGGCACAGATATGCCTCAGAAAACTACCCAAGAAGCTGACTTGGATTATAAAAAATGGCGCAAAGCTGGCGTTGAAGCCATTGTTGTTGGCTCGATACTTCCTATGGGTACAAACTATCAGGTCGAATTTCGCTTGATCGATGTGTTCAAGGCTTCTAGTGGAGCAGTATCTGATCCATTTGAACTATCAAATGGAGAGCTGGTTAGCCTGCGTGGAAAGCGTCATGTGATTGGTGGTTTTAAAGGAGTCGTTCCAGAAACTGAGCTAAGAAGACATGGGCATCGTATCGCTGATTATATCTACGAAAAGTTGACCGGTCAGAAAGGCGCGTTCTTAACCAGAATTGCCTACGTAAGGGTAGAAAACAGTAGTGCCAAACCTTACAAGTTGATCGTTGCTGATTATGATGGGCATAACGATGTCGCGATTCTTAAATCTAAAGAGCCTGTAATGTCTCCTTCTTGGTCGCCAGATTCGAAAAAGCTCGCCTATGTTAGCTTTGAAACCGGAAAGCCCGCTATATATGTCCATGATTTACAAGCAGGGCAGCGTAAGAAAGTGACTGATTATCCAGGGATTAATGGGGCGCCAGCGTGGGATTCGACTGGTACTAAATTAGCTTTAGTACTATCGAAAGATGGAAATGCTGAGATTTATAGCTATGATTTGACCAACAACAAGTTGCAGCGGTTAACAAAACACTGGGCGATAGATACTGAGCCAAGTTGGGGTCCAGACGATAAATCACTGGTTTTCACCTCCGATCGAGGTGGGCGTCCCCAAATATACCGTTTACATTTATCTGATAATCGTATAGAAAGACTAACGTTTGAAGGCGATTATAATGCAGGAGCTTCATTATCTGAAGACGGGATGCAAATGGTTATGGTGCATCGCTTGAATGGTGTATTTCATATTGCCGTTCAAGACCTACAAAGTGGTTATGTGCAAATCTTAACGAAAACTCAGTTAGATGAGTCGCCAAGTATTGCACCCAATGGTAGTATGATTATATATAGTACCTTGTATAATGGTCGGAAATCTTTAGCTTGGGTATCCGTAGACGGCAATTTTAAGGCTGTAAGCCCCCAGTCATCAGGTGACTCCAGGGCACCGTCGTGGTCAGATTATTTAAAATAAATTTGAAAGTGAAGGAGAAGGTAACAATGCGTCTAGAATCCTTATTAAAAGCGACTATGGTGGTCACGCCGTTAATGTTTGCCGCAGGATGTACAACAAACCAACCCGTTGAGCAGGTCGATGAGCCTGTAGTTGAACAAGTTGATGAACCGACCGAAGTAGAAACTGTAGATCCAGTTGTTACTCCACAAGTTGACCCCGTGATGGAGCTGGAAACTAAGTTGCGTCAATCTCGCGTCGTCTATTTTGATTTTGACCAAAGTACGATTCGGCCTGAATTCGTTGATATTCTTAGTGCGCATGCTGCTTATTTAAGCAGAAACACAAGTGTTACTGTGCGATTGGAGGGGCATGCCGATGAGCGTGGAACTCCAGAATATAACATTGCGTTAGGCGAAAGACGTGCGAAAGCTATAGCGGATTTCTTGATTAGTTCTGGCGTATCTGGTTCCCAGCTAGAAGTTATTAGCTACGGTGAAGAGAGGCCTGCTGCACTAGGTCATAATGCAACGGCATGGGATAAAAACCGTCGCGTGGAAGTGAAATATTAGGGCTAGGTCAATAAATGGTTAAGCCTCGAATATTAGGGCAGCTGCTCGCTGCCCTTACTCTTGCCACACCTTATCTTATTGTTGAAGCTGATGTACCGGTCAGTCGGTCGATACCTGTATCGAAAAAAACTGGTCAGGAAGAGCTGCAAGCCGCTACGCCTCAAATATCCACTCAACAGCAGGCGAAGCTGTTATTGAGAATGCAGGCTCTGGAAAATGAGGTTCGTTTTCTTCGTGGCATGATTGAAGAGCAATCACATGTTATTTCACAGTTACAGCAGCGCCAACGCGATCTTTATATGGATATGGACCGTAGGTTCAGCGCACTAAGTGGTGAGCAAGTCTCTGTAGCAAAACCAGCGGCTCAAGCTGAGCAATCAACAAAGTCGCAGGCGAGTACTTCGACGACATCGTTAGAGGCTGATCCTGAGAAAGAGCGTCAATATATAGATGATGCTTTCCAGCTGGTTCGTCAAAATAACTTTGACGATGCAATAGCGAAATACGCAAAATTTTTACAGCTCTATCCTACTAGCGATTATCGAGTCAATGCTCACTATTGGCTGGGGCAGCTTTATTACGTCAAGGGAAAGTACAAGCCAGCAACCCAGCAATTTTTAGCTGTGTACGAAGGTTTCCCAGGTTCGGCAAAAGCACATGATGCTTTGCTAAAGTTGGGCTTTATTGCTCGTGATACTGGTGATAGTGCGTTAGCTCGTACTCGGTTGACCCAAGTCGTAGAGCAATACCCAAACTCTGACTCTTTTGAAAAAGCCAAAGTTGCTCTCTCCAAGCTTTAACACTTATTTGTTGTACCCACGTTGACTGAACTAAAAATTACAGAGATCTTTTATTCTCTACAGGGTGAAACTCGTACCATTGGTTTGCCGACATTGTTTATTCGGTTGACAGGTTGCCCACTTCGTTGCTCTTATTGTGATAGCGACTACGCTTTTACTGGTGGGAAAATAATGACGATCAATGAGATCGTCTCCGAAGCGTCAAATTATCAAGCTCCATACATAACGGTCACTGGCGGAGAACCCTTGGCGCAGACTGGTGTGCATAATTTGTTGAGCAAGTTATGTGAACTTCCCGAAAAGCCCGAGGTATCCATTGAAACGGCAGGTGCCCTTGATATATCAGGGGTCGATCCTCGGGTTGTTAAAGTCGTGGATTGGAAGACTCCTGACTCAGGTGAGAGCCATCGCAACCGTCCAGATATCTTTCGCAACTTGCAAAAAGGTGACACACTTAAGTTCGTATTGTGTAGCAGATTAGATTATGAGTGGGCCAAATTTCAATTAGGTCTCTATAAAATTAAAAGTGGCGTTGAAGTTGTTTTCTCCCCGTCATTCGAATCGTTAAATGCAACCACCATTGCCGAATGGGTATTAAAAGATCGATTAAACGTCAGAGTTCAGATTCAACTCCACAAAATCTTATGGAACGATAAACCCGGCCATTAAAATTTTTATGAATGATTCAAATACACCATCAAAAGCGGTGATTCTGCTCTCTGGAGGGCTGGATTCACTAACCTGCTTGGCCGTCGCAAAAGCAAAAGGCTATGACTGTTATGCAATAAGCTTTAGTTACGGCCAAAGGCATAATGCAGAAATTCAAGCGGCTATCAATATTGCCAAAATCTATGGCGTCAAAGAACATAAAATAATCCCCTTAGATCTCAAGCTAATAGGAGGCTCTGCTCTAACAGATAATGATATTGCAGTGCCTACAGCTCCTCAAGAAGGGATCCCTGTTACTTACGTACCCGCACGCAATACTATATTGCTTTCGATTGCGTTAGGTTGGGCAGAAGTTCTTGAAGCGAATAAGATCGTTGCTGGCGTAAATGCTGTAGACTATAGCGGGTACCCCGATTGCCGTCCTGAATATATTGAAGCATTTCAAAAAATGGCTAATCTCGCGACGAAATCCGCTGTAGAGGGAGCCCCCATAACTATTGAGACTCCGCTGATCTATTTGAGTAAAGCTGACATAATTAGAAAGGGACTAACCCTCGGTGTCGACTACTCGATTAGTGTATCGTGCTATCAAGCGACAGCAGAAGGAGAAGCATGTGGGCAGTGCGATAGTTGTCGGTTGAGAAAGCAAGGATTTGAGCTTGCTGGAATTGCCGATCAAACACGCTATATTTAGGTTTTGGTATATTTATTATACTGTTTCTAATCAAGAACGTAGGTATTAAGAAAAAGATTAAAAAAGTTTTAAAAAATGGTTGCGCTAAATAAAAATAAGCGTATCATACGCAGCCATCAACGACGGGTCATTAGCTCAGTTGGTAGAGCAGT
>DFOV01000341.1 GCA_002376965.1 Gammaproteobacteria bacterium UBA3532 | reverse complement strand
CGCTCAAATATAGCGGCAGGTAGCAGTTCCGCTAACAGCGAGTATTGCCGCTGCTTTAAATCGGCACTGACATCAAGAATGTAGTAGTGATTTGGCAAGCAGCCTTTCTCATATAGCGACGCTAGAATGTCGCGTGCCAACTGACCGCTACCAGCACCAAACTCCAAAATACTAAAAGATGCTAGAGGCTTAGCGACTTCGGACATACTGTTTGCCATGACTCTGCCAAACAAAGGTGAAAGCTCAGGCGACGTTATAAAGTCTCCAGACTCACCGAGTTTTTGCGCTCCAGCGCTGTAGTAACCTAAACTAGGTGCATATAGTGCCTGCGCCATATATTCGTCAAATGGCAACCATCCGTTATTGGCTGCTATGTGTTGAGAAATGTTTAAGAGAACCTGCTCACAGTGCGCTAACGCGCTAGATGACGGGATCGGCCAGCGCATTTTACGACAAACATCTAAGCAACGTTGAATATGCATTGCTACCAATCTTTATCCAGCTGATTCAATGACTCAACCGTTGGAGCCATCTTACTCCATAAACTAGCAATACTTTCCTGTGCTACAGGATGAATGAAATTAGGCGCGATATCAGCCAGAGGCTTAAGCACAAATGCTTGAGTGGTAATTTCTTTTCTCGGTAGTTGCACCGGCGAATCGCATACCATCTGACCGTAAAATAAGATATCGATATCAATGGTACGCGAACTGTATTTTTTAGCATCGGCTAATCGCCCACCAGCGAGTTCTAGTTGTCGAATATCAGCCGCTAACTGCTCCAATGGCGACGATATAAGACCTGTCGCTACCAAATTCCAGAAATCTGGGCCATCAAAGCCAACAGCTGGACAAACATAGGTTGGAGAAAGGCGAAACTGATCGAACATTTGTTTCAAATGAGGAAGCACCAGCGCAATATTTGCTTCGGGATGAATGTTACTTCCGATCCCTAAATAGACCCTTGTAAACAATGAACTCAACGCACTCGCTCCATTTTAACTCCCACCGACCTGGCACCATTTATAGCACCCGGTTTAGCAATACGAATCGCTATTTTGTCTATAGAGAATGTTTCTAGCAAGTGGCCCATCAACTGCTCGGCAAGCGCTTCCACCAGGTTAAAATGGTTAGCAGCCGCAAACGCCTGAATGGCTTGGGTGACTGCAGCATAATCAAGCGCATCGACCAGCTCATCCGATTGCCCAGCAGCGCAGTCTTCCAAGTAGCAATCCAGATCAATAATCAGCTTCTGCTTGATGGCTTTTTCCCACTCAAAAACCCCAATTACCGTCCGAATTTCAAGCTGTTCAATAAAAACGCAGGTCATACTCACGAAACAACACCCAAGGAATTACAATGGCGCGTAGATTATCATGAATCCGCTTCTGTAAACCACTGCAATCAAGGAAAGGAATCGAACACTCAACGCTATGCCCCAGAAAAGTATTATCGTTAAGTGGCTGGGTGTTTCTGAAGCAAATTTCTGCCGCATGGATGCGGCAGTAAAGCCATCATAGAAGATTTCACGGCGTTTTGCGTAAGAAACACCCAGCCACTTAACGATAATGCAACCTTTTCTGAAAGAATTTTTCATCTGCTTGTCATTTTTGAATGTTTGAATGAATTAAGTGCAGCTTGTGCTGTCACTAAATGAAAGAAAGAAAAGCAAAACCAATAAAATCAGGAGATTACTATGAGTGATTACGAAGACGATTTATACATGAGCCGTTGGGAAGAAGATCTCGACCTAATGGACGATGACGTTGATGATGCGATCGAGATGTAATTCGATCGCACTTCCCCCCCCTTTCTTCTCTTAATGCAGCCCGCAATTAACAGTGGCTCATACCTTTAACCCACACCATATATACTCAGTAGAGCTAACGACCCATACATCCATCTGGATGAATAGCACCCAGTTGATCTCAGTCAAGATGATTTACTCCAGACTAGGCTACCTTCAAACCTCATGATTTGACAAAAAACAAAATACTAGCTGGAGCTAAAACTATGTCCTCTCAATTGCCTCTTAAAGCGCTGGCAATGACGATGGCGTGTATGGCCGTTTATTCGACCAGCCATGCCATGCACCGTGTCATGTGGCAAAATCATCAAACGGGTAAAACCCACTTTTACGATATTGATGGCGTTAAGATCGACGCATCAAAATCTTTCCAGGAAATTAATGATCCACAATGGAAGCTTATCGGCCAACCCGACCTCAACGGTGACGGACAAACCGACCTATTGTGGAGACACTTTGGTTCAGGCGCTAATCACGTCTATATATTTGACCAAGGCGAACTCAGCACAAGTACACACCTGAATACGATCAGTGATTTCTCATGGGAGATCGTTGGCTCAGGCGATATGAATGGCGACGGTAAAGACGACCTTTTGTGGCGTCATAGCCACTCTGGTGAGGTATATGTGTATGAAATGGACGGGCCAACCATTGTCACTGGTTACACCTTACACAAAGCCCCTATCGAATGGAAAATCGAAGATGTTTCCGACTTTAATCAAGACAATCAGTCGGATATTTTGTGGCGGCACAGTAGTACTGGCCAAGTACTTATCAGCCTAAGTAGTCAGCGTAAATTAACCAGCCATCAGAAAGTTGCCACGGTAGCTGATCCCGCATGGCAAATCGCAGCCGTCGCTGACTTTAATGGCGATGGTTTTAACGATATTTTTTGGCGTCACCAGAATAGCGGCCTAAATTTCTTGTACCAAATGGAAGGCTCACGCGTCAGTCTCGGCAAAGCCATGAGTACCGTGCTAACAGACTGGTCTGTCGCGGCTGTCGCTGATTTTAACGAAGACAACCGTGCCGATGTATTATGGCGCAACCAGTTGGATGGCACCAACCATATTAATTTGATGGATGGACATGTAGTTAGCCAAGGAAAAAAGCTCAACGCCGTCAGCAATACGCAGTGGCAGATAGTCGCTGATTTAAGCGTCAACTATCAACAGCAACCGATCGTATTAGCTGGCGTTGCCCTATCTCATCAACAGCTATCCCTCAATCAAAACGAGTCAGTCCAACTACAACTGACTGCCAACTATAGCAATGGCGATCAGCAGGACGTCACCCAAGCTGCTCAGTGGAGCAGCACCTCAATTGATGATGTTAGCGTAAATGCCGGACTTGTGACGGCAATTGGCAGCGAATCGGCAACGGTTACCGCCAGCTACGAAAACCTAACTGCTACCATTCCTGTTAGCATTAACATCATTGAACCATCATTTGCTCTCTACTTTGAAAAGCCTTCAGGCTGGAATGATTGTTTTGTTTACATCTGGCTACCCGAACCAGCAGGCTCTGTACCATCTATGACCTGGCCTGGAGAGAAAATGGTTGATTTGGGTGATGGCTGGTGCCAATACGAACTGCCCATAGAAACCAACTCGGTCAATCTGGTATTTAACGACAATAACGGCCAGCAAACAGGTGATCTGAATCGCAGCGCTACAGGCTGGTTCAGCGGCGTAAGCTGGTTCGATGTCGATCAACGTCAAGATATTACCGCGCCGATCATCAGCGCAACCCCACCAGCTGGCAATTACGAGCAGGTAGAACTGGATGTCACACTCAATATTGATGATCAAGACAGTAATGTATTGGTAACTTACGCGTTTGATGCGCCCGCTAATGCCCAATCACCTGTTTACACTCAGCCTGTTCACCTAACCGGAGATGCTGTTATTCATGTCTTCGCCGAAGATAGCAGTGGCAACCAGTCGCAAGCTAGCTTTGAATATCACTTGGACACAGATGCAACTGCGCCAGTATTGGAGCTAACCTTGCCTTCTGGTCGATATGACACCGATCAAAGTGTTCGCGTATTGGTCTCAGATAATCGTGATGCCAACCCGATCGTTTATTACACCACGGATGGCACCGAAGCGACTCGCCAATCACCAATCTACGACGGTAGAGAGCTGGCAATCACCGATAAGGGGCCAGGCGTTGACTTGCAATTGAGCTTACTGGCTGTGGATGAAGCACAAAACGAAGGCCGCTTGAGTGCCAGCTATCGCATTGGAGCCGCTCCACAACGAACCGACTTCCGAGAAGAGTCGATCTACTTTGTAATGACAGCTCGATTCTTTGATGGCGATTCATCCAACAACCGCCCTACTCGTGTTTATGAAACCAGCGGAAACGCCGACAACAACGATCCCGCATGGCGAGGTGACTTCCAAGGCCTGACGCAAAAGCTGGACTACTTAAAAGCAATGGGGTTCAGCGCCGTTTGGATCACTCCTGCCGTACTTAACCGCAGCGACTATGACTTCCACGGCTATCACGCGTATGACTTCAATCGCATCGATGAGCGCTTAGGTGGCGAAGAACAATTCCGCCGCTTGATCGACGAGCTACATAAGCGAGACATGAAATTGGTATTAGATATCGTATTAAATCATACCTCACGCTATGGTGCAGTTGGACTACAAACGGTCAAATACTATGGTCGCCAAGATGACCAATGGAGCTGGTACTATGACGACTACAATCCCAACTTCGTCTACGATGGCCTAAGCATTGAGCCAAACTCAGGCAAAAACTATTACAACGGTGATCTATGGACGAGCGACAACTACCTTAACCTGCCTGGATGGGGAGAAGCTGCCGGAATCGATCATCAAACCGGTCGAACGATATATAATTATCAATGGCCTAATCTCGATTTATTCTCTGATGATCTATTCCATCCTGGCTGGTTGAAAAACTGGGAAGATGAAACGGCACAAAGCGGCACCATCCACGAAGACTTGCCAGACTTAAATACCGAAAACCCAGAAGTCCAGCAATTCCTAATCGATGCCTACTGTCGCTACATCGAGATGGGCGTCGACGCCTTCCGCATCGATACGGTTAAACACATTAACCGCTTGGTCTTCAACCGTCGTTTCATTCCTGCGTTCAAGAAATGCGGTGGAGACAACTTCTATATGTTTGGCGAAGTGGCAACGCGCGTCAATGAAGTGTGGAATAAAAATGTCGCTCCCCTGTCTACTCCCTTCTATACCTGGGCAGAGCGCCAGCAATATAGCGATGACGATGCCGTAGCAGTACATGAAGCCTATCAGTATGAGCTAGACCAAGGCCCAATGAATCAGCCAACGTCTGACAATCACTACCTGCAAGGCAATGACTATCACGAGCCTGATTATTCGCAATCCTCGGGCATGGCGGTCATCGACTTCCCGATGCACTGGAACTTCAGTGATGCAGGCTCCGCACTAAATATTGCCAGTCAGGATCACGTCTATAACGATTCAACCTGGAATGTTGTTTACGTCGACTCTCATGACTATGGGCCAAACATGGACAACCGCTATCCTGGTGATGAGTTTGCCTGGGCTGAAAACATGAGCTACATGTGGACATTCCGCGGTATACCTTGCCTGTATTATGGCTCAGAAGTTCGTTTCAAAGCCGGCGCACGAGCCGATCTTGGGCCAACTGCGCCACTAGAGCAAACAGGTCGGGCGTACTACGGCGACCATATCGAAGGCTCGGTGCAAGTCGATGACTTTGGCATCTACCATAGTGCCACTGGCGCACTCGCTGAAACCATGGAAAAGCCACTGGTTAAGCATTTAGCGCGTCTAAATCGCATTCGTCGCGCAATACCAGCATTGCAAAAAGGCCAATATTCAAGGGATGATATTGATGGCTGGATTGCCTATAAGCGTCGCTTTACCGATCAAGAAGCAGGTATTGACAGCTTTGCTCTAGTCACCGTTTCTGGAACCGCAACTTTCAATAGCATTCCGAATGGAACCTATACAGATGCAGTAACTGGCGATGTTAAAGTGGTAACCAATGGCAGCCTGACTGCCGAGGTTTCGGGCCAGGGTAACCTTCGAGTCTATGTTCTTGACTTACCAGGCAACCCTGCACCAGGTAAGATCGGAGACGATACTGACTACCTGTACTAACCCTACCTTCAGTGCAATAAGAAAGGCGACTCCAGTCGCTTTTCTTATTGTCCCACTATAATTCGACCCCCACTATAAAAAGCAGCGCCACCGGAGCTTATCAAGCTGTTCCAATTGGATAGCTTTGTCTGTTAATTGGCGTATCACTGCAATATTAGTCTTGGTGTGCTCACTCGGCGTCGTTGTGGTAAAAACGCCTTTTCCTGCTATCGCCATATACAATAACAATTGATCAGCCAAATGCTCATCAACTGCCGCACCAGAGTGCAAAAAGCGATTCGCTTTTTTTAAGGCTTTGCTAGCAACCCTCTCAGCCGGAACTCCCAGTTTTGCGATGGAATCAAACTGAGCGACTAACGGAGGCTGGCCAATCACTGCTGAAAATACGTTGCCAGGACACAGGGCATCAACCCACTTCTCATTGTGCTCAGCATTTTCCCAGTCACGTGATTGCTTGGCATAGTCAGCCTGCCGTTTCGGCACATGCTTAGGTAAACGGCACGATAGCGTATGAACTGATCGTATATCTTGCGGCGGCTCCAGCAGTGCAAGAGTTTTTATGCAGGCAGCGCCCGTAACCTTCAATTGCCACTTTCCGCCACCTGCGGGATAGAAACCGTAGCGATCGCGCTCAATCGACGCTTGCAATCCAATACTGGTCAACACGGGCAAAAAAGCCTGCTCCAGATAATCGAGCGAAGGAGACATACCATTGTGCGTGCCGCCTTCGAGGGTTATCACCGAAGACTCATTCGCAGCGGCCAGCACTGGTAACAGCGTTTGCGCAACCAATGTTGTACTGCCTGCAGTGCCGATAGAATAATGATATGGCCCACCACAGATGGCACCAGGCTTGAAAGTTACGCGATCAGCTTCCAGTTTTCCACCGCACACTTCAGCTACCGCAGATATAGAGGTCAAATGTTGACGCATCAGCCCTGGTTTAGCTCGTTTGGCACGAATATTAAAAATTTCAATCTCCTGCCCTGTGATTGCCGCCAGCGAAAAAGAGGTTCTGAGAATTTGCCCGCCGCCCTCGCCCTTACTTCCATCAATTAAGATCTTGCTCATCCTTTCACACACACCACTTGTTTTAGCTGATGTACCACTTCAACCAAATCGCGCTGAGCAGCCATCACGCTATCAATGTTTTTATAGGCCATCGGGATCTCATCAATAACCGCTTTATCTTTGCGGCACTCAACATCCTTGGTCGCTTCAATTTGATCCTGCACGCTATAGATTTTTTTGGCCTTGGTACGTGACATAACCCGTCCTGCACCATGACTACAGCTATGAAAACTGTCAGGGTTTCCTAAACCTCGCACAATATAGGAGCGCGCGCCCATGCTACCGGGAATAATACCCAGTTCGCCTTTTTGAGCACGCACAGCACCTTTTCGCGTCACATATACATCACGACCAAAATGCTGCTCGCGGGAAATATAATTGTGATGACAATTAACGGCCAACTCATCACAATCAAATGGAATGCCTAGAACATCTCTTAACGCCTTTATTGCATTATCCATAATCACTTCACGATTGATCCGAGCGAAGTCCTGCGCCCACTCGACGGCTTCGACATAGTCATCAAAATCCTGACTCCCTTCTTTTAAATACGCCAGATCTCTATCCGGCAGCTGGATTTGATGGCGCTCCATCTCCTTGCGCGCACGCTCAATAAAATAGTTGCCGATCCGGTTGCCTACGCCTCTCGATCCCGAATGCAGCATAATCCAAACC
>DFOV01000419.1 GCA_002376965.1 Gammaproteobacteria bacterium UBA3532 | reverse complement strand
CTAATCATACATTGTATCAGGTAAAAAGGTAGCGATACCTGGGAAGGCAACAAGGATAATCAAGCAAATACCCATAGCAAACCAAAAGGGCCAAATTCCGCGGAAAATTGTGCCCATGGGTACTTCCTGAGCGACACTTTTTACGACAAATACGTTTACCCCCACAGGAGGACTTATCAGACCCATTTCCACAACAATGACGACAACGATCCCAAACCAAATGGGGCTCATCTCCAACTGAGTAACCACTTCAAAGACGACTGGGAGGGTCAGAACTAGCATTGCAATACCCTCAAGGAAGGTTCCAAGAAATATGTAGGCGGCTATAATTAGAATTATAATTCCTGTCTTTCCAACATCCAAGTTGATGAGAAAAGAGACCATATCAGCTGGAAGGTGGGTTAAAGCCATAAAAGGAATAAAAACGTGTGCCCCTATTAAAATCATAAAAACAGTAGCTGTAGTCTGAAGCGACTGCAGAATAACGAATGTTATTTTTTCTTTATCTAGGGATTTGCGAAAAAGAGCTACAAGAAATGTAAGAATTGCGCCAACACCGGCAGCTTCAACTGGTGTAAATACTCCTAGGTAAATGCCTCCAATTGTGGCTATAACGATGCCCACTATTGTTATGGATCGTCTCAAGGACTCCCACTTCTCTTTCATGGTACTAATTGGTCCTACCGGACCCAGCTCAGGCTTTAGTCGGGTTACTATGGCTATTGCAATCAAAAACAAGCAAGTCAGTAATATGCCAGGAATTACACCAGCCATGAAAAGTCGGCCAATTGATTCTTCGGTGAGGATAGCGTAAATAATTAGCCCCGTTGACGGCGGAATTAGAATTCCTAATGTTCCCCCGGCTGCTACGGCGCCGGTTGCCAAACTATCGCCATATTTAAATCGCTTCATTTCCGGTAGAGCTACCCGACCCATTGTTACCGCTGATGCAATCGACGAGCCACTTAATGCTGCGAATCCAGCACACCCAACTATGGTAGCCGATGCCAACCCCCCTCGCCAGTGACCTACCCAGCGATAGGCAGCGTTAAATAGGTCGCGGCTCATACCAGAGACGCCAGCTAGGTTACCCATCAGTACGAACAGGGGAATGACTGTTAGCGGTAACGTAACAGAAATTTCAAAAGCCTCAGTGCCTAAAGCACTTAATGCCGCCGAATAACCGTTCATTACTACTGTTCCAATAAAGCCAACTACCAGCATTGCCATCGCCACTGGAACTCGCAGGAACAACAATGCAAAAAGAGCAAAGAGACCTACAAAACCGATGGCAGATTCTGACAACTTGTTCCCCCCTTTTACTTGCCGTTTGTTGAGTGTGTTAACTGATTCAAGGAATGGCCTCGCAACAAAACGTACATCTCGACTAGTAGTACAATTCCGTAGAGAGCCATTCCAAAGGCAAGAATCCAAAAGAATGGCTGTAGTGTAATTTCTAGAGAGCTTGTTACTTCACCATATTTAGCCGCATTAATGCCGCTATCAATAAGCATCCAAACCAGGAAGCCCATCATTAAAGCACCAAGAAATTTCACAAATATGTCTGTCCAGCGGGTGAAAGATGGACCTGAAACAATCGATAGGATTTCAACCACCACCTGACCACCTGTCCGTCCACTATGAGCAATACTAAAAGCCACAGTTGAAACTAAAAGCATTTGGTTAAAATCGTCAGCTCCGAATATTGGGGAGTTGAATACGTAACGAAATATCACTGCGATGACAATTACTAAAGCTAGGCCAGTTAGTGTTACCCCACCCGCAAACAAGGCAACAGATCGGACGACACGGTCAACGTGTTTGAGCGTGTCGTCTCTACCCTGGATCTTTTCTGACAAAATTTCTTAACCGGGTATGAACTTATGTGCTTCCCTTATTGAGTAACAGCTTTGTAAATTGCTCGAGCCGGTATGCCTTCTTTTTCCTTTTTAGAAAGAAAACCCTGGACTGACTTAGCAGTTGCCTTGTCGAAAGCGACGGCAGCCTCTTTCGAAATTTGAGTAAATTTGACACCCTTGTTTTGGTTCTTTGCAATAGCTAGCTGTTTCGCGTCACGGGTACCCCAGTAATTTGCGACAAATCTACTGTATTTAAGTCCAGAATACTTGTTTACGGCTGCTTGATGTTTTTTTGATAGGCCATCCCAGACCTGTTTGTTCATAGCTATAAAAAACAATGATGTAGGCCCATTCATTCCGGCAGCTACAAACTCACCTGGTTCGGATAGGCGCCAAGGAGCATACAATGCACCAGGAGAAATATATACACCATCAAGCACGCCTGTTTGCAATGCATTGTAAATTTTTGATACAGGCATATAGACACCTACTGCACCCCAAGCTTTAAGCTGGGGTATATTGCTTGCCGATGGCGCTCGAATTTTTAAGTCCTTGATATCAGCCAATTTGGAAATAGCTTTTTTTCGAGTAATAATAACCGGAGGCCAATTTGAAAAAAGAGCTAATACTTTGACTTTTGTATATTCAGGTGTGAGAAACTTATCGTAAACTTTCCAAATTTTTTCTGTAACTTCTTGAGATGAGTTTCCAACTCCAGGTTGACCTACAACCATGGTGCGAGGAAATATTTTTGGTGTATAACTCTGTATTCCGAATGTAATCTCTGCCACATTTTCTATTACGCGTTTCCATTGTGCCTTAGGCCCCTTCCCTAATTGTCCGCTGGGATAAAGTTTAAGGGTTAACGATCCGCCTGTTTCTGTCGCAACATTTTTTGCCAAGTAGGGCAAAGCTCCTGTGTTGATCGGATGTTTGGGCGACATAAATGTTGCCATTTTTAGCTCTTTTGCGTGAGCCAGATCTATCGAGCTAATAGTATTAAGCCCTAACAAGGCAGTGATTGCCAACGCCGTAAGCATTGCTCTTTTAATGTGTTTCATTAATACCTCCCAATATCTAAACCTAACAGATTACCACTTTCTGTTACGACCCCTGTTGAGCCGTAGAAAGTTTGTTATTGGATGAAACCTACC
>DFOV01000288.1 GCA_002376965.1 Gammaproteobacteria bacterium UBA3532 | reverse complement strand
GTGACACGGTGACTCCAGGTAATAAAGTCTTTAAGGTGTTCTGGCGCGATGCGGTAGAAGTCCATATCAATGCGATCAATATTGATCGCGCTAACGGGCAATCCAGAACCACTTTTTAACGGTAAAAAAGCACCGCTATGTTTGAAGGTGACGCTGGGTTGGATCGGCTGAGTTGTTATTGCATAGCTGCTATCTTTGTTGATGCGCTTGGCGTTGATGTCTTCAATACCGGGGTATACCTTGATTGTATATTGGGTGTCAGACTCTACATGTGGGAAGTACAAGGTTTTTTGTTGCTTATCAAGAATCCAGCCGCCATCTTGTATTTCAATGCCATTAGTGGATACGGAAAGGTAATTAGTAAAGGTCTGATTTGGGCTTAGTGGTGTTGACACCATGATTGCCAGCGCTGGACCACCGTCATATTGACGCTCGGAAACATCGACAATTGTCAGTGCCTGATTTTTGTAGCGCTGGCGTAATGTATCGATGTCGGTTTCAGTCGCTGGTTTTGCTTGTGGCTGAGATGAGGCTGGGGTTGATGGTGAGGCAGTTATATCAGATGCTGGTGTGGTGGACTTTTGCTCATCGTCACCGCACCCAGTGAGTATGTAGAAGCCAAATAACAGGTAAACTAGCACAGCGATTCGAGTATTCATTATTGTGTCCTTGGTTAATATCAACAACCTTGTAATGCATTGTAGGGCAGCTGTTTTTGTATTGCAGCCGGAAACTGGTCGATTTAAGACATTGCTATTTTTTTGCCATAATCGGCTAAGAATATTGCCACTATTGGAGATGATTCTGACCAACATATCGTGGGGGATAGGTGAAAAAGATACTTTATAGCGCTAAAGATATTGATGGTAAATCACATCAGGGATTTATTGATGCCGTTAGCAATAAGGATGCTCTTTCCCGTCTGCATGATAAAGGCATGACAGAGGTAGTGTTTTACGACGATGAAGTGACCGCGTTACAGCGCGATGATCTAAACGGCTTGAGCAACAGTGAATTGGAGGATATTGCTAAATTCGAACTATCGTTACGTGAACACCCTGGGTTTGGTCACTTCATGCTCGAAGTATTTCGCATGAGCCGTGTTTTTGTCATTGTTGGGGGTAGCTTAATGATTTGGGGGATGGCCAGCGGGCGTGGCTGGATGATTGCTCTTGGGGCAGCTATCGCTATGACCATTCCATGTCTGTCGATCTGGAATTACCGCCATACCCGTCACTATGACCAGTTGTTACGAGCATTTGCCAGAGGAGACTGGGATGCAGTGAGCCAGCAAGCGTCCCGATTGTCGCCGGTTATGCCATCACCGGATATGAAGTTTGACCTTGTGGTGAAACATGCGACAGGTCTGGCCGCTCAAGGTGAACTGGAAAGTGCCGTAGCAGAAATGACCGCATGGCAGCACGAGCTTGAAGCGCCTTCGCCCGGAATTTATGAGGCGAGGCTAGCGAATGTTTACTTCGCCGCTGGAGATAGTGAACGCTTCCTGGCACTGCTGCGAGAGGCCTATGAAAAGTCGTCACACAGCCCAACGATGGTATTGGATCTGGCGCTAGCGGAGGCGCGTTTGGGAGATGTTGGCAAAGCATTGGTGGTTTTTAAACAGCTGTCTCTTGATGAATTGCCAGTATATGGAAAGCCTTTTATCGACTGGACCAAGGGCATGATTGCCTTTCGAGAACACCGCTCTAATGCTGCCGAGTTGTTGCTAAAAGCCGTGATGGGATTTATGGAATATGCCAATAACCCAGCGATATGGCCGAGCTGGGCCGTTTGTGTTGCTGACTATACGATGCTGAGTCCGGCAAGTGAAAAAAACAAAGCCCTATTGCAGCCTCTTTGGCCTTATATTCGCGTGCATGCCGAGGCTAGCACGGTCAATAACTTACAAGAGAAGTATCCGTCTCTTGATGACTAGATATACTGAATGAATAGGTTTATTCGTTTGATTTATATTCTAAGGGTTTGGGATAAAGGCTGTTTATCCTAGCTGTTTGTAAGCCATGTCTTACAAGTTTGTCGTCTTCTAGATAAAAATGTTAGCTGCTTTATAGTCAATAGCTGTCATTCATTTTTATATGTTATTGAATAACAGAGTTTTTAACTGCAAGGCAGTAAAACAGGTCACAAAAAAAGTCACAATTAGGTGACTTTTTTTGTGAATTAGCTTTGTTACTATATTCATCACAGGGACGAAACAACTCAACACGATGTTGAGCACAAGGACAGATGTTAATCACAAGGAAAAGGGATACGCTGAGGACCAGCGCAAAAGATGCAGGCAAGATGCCAGGCAACGGAATCAAGGAGATTAACAAGGACTCTGCACCGGAAGCAGCTCGCAAAAAAGGAACGAAATTAAGGAACAATCTCAGGAATCTGCACGGACAGCAGCTCGACGAAACGGAACAAAATTAAGGATGAATTTAAGGAATTTGCAAGGGCGCAACTCGACTACAAGGGATAGACGTTAAGGACAAACTCAAGGGAAAACAGGACAAGCGGACGGAAATCGCATAGAAGCGGAAGCAAAGCAGGACAACATAGCTAAGGAAAAGGCATGATTCCCCATCGGGCGAATTGTTAAAAAAGCCGGTTACAGTGTAACCGGCTTTTTTATTGGAAAAATTTTGCGCTAGCAGAAAATATGTAGAAAAATTCAATGGTTGATTTCAATAAACTATCCGATCAACAATGAAGCTGCTAGCATGTAAATGCAAACGATTTTTAATTACACTTATTCTTTATAAGGTTATTATTTTACATTCACTCAACATTATTCTTCATTCACTAAACACTATTCTTTATTCACTAAACACTATTCTTTATTCACTAAACAATGAGACACTCAAGTTAGAAGCATTGGGTGTTGATGAAAATACACATTATGAAACTCATCACCGCGATTACCTCTAGCCTTCCTAGCATCATTGGCATTATTTTTTCTTCACAAATACTGGCAAAAGATCCTGATCAAACTGAGCTGGATGCCATACTTAGCCAAGTTATCAACGAGCAACAACTCACCCCCATCCATACTAATAAAATACATAGCGCGGAAAAAGTCGAGCTGGGTAAACTGCTATTCTTTGATAAAGTCTTGAGTGGTAGTGGGGATATCGCCTGTGCCACCTGCCACCATCCAAATCATCATGCTGGTGACGATCTTAGTTTGTCGATTGGGGTTGGTGGGCAAGGCCTTGGCTACAAGCGCACACCAGGTAAGGCTCGCTCCATGGTACCACGTAATGCTCCAGAGATTTTTAATCGTGGGGCACCGCAGTGGCATACTATGTTTTGGGATGCTCGGGTCGAAATTACCGCCGATGGACGACGTATCAGCCCGGCAGATGAAAAGCTGCCAGTAGATATACTCGATAATATTCTTGCCATGCAGGCGATGTTTCCTGTTTCCTCTCGGAACGAAATGCGCGGCCGTAAGGGTGACTTGGATGTACACGGCAAACCGAATGTTCTAGCTGCGATGGGAAATGGTGACTTTGAGGATATATGGGCCAGAGTGTTGGAGCGTATTTTGGCTTTTCCGCAATACGTAGCGCTTTTCAAAAAGGTCTACCCTGACGTAGCGACCGACGACCTGCATTACGCCCATGCCGCCAACGCCCTGGCAGCATTCCAGGCTCAGGAATTTGCGTTTGAAGACAGCCCTTGGGATCGTTATGTAGGCGGTGACAAGAACTCCCTGTCAGCGAAAGAAAAGCAAGGAGCCACGTTGTTTTATGGAAAGGCGGGCTGTTCATCATGCCATAGTGGCGTACTAATGACCGATCAGAAATTTTACAACATACTGGTGCCTCAAATTGGCCCTGGCCACCGTGATAGTTCTGGCTATGATATTGGTCGCGCCCGAGAAACCGATAAGAAAGAGGATGCTTTTGCTTTTCGCACCCCGCCTTTACGCAATGTCGCCATCACGGGTCCATGGATGCATAACGGAACCTATTTAACGCTGGAAGATGTTATCAAACACCATGCCGAACCTCTGGAAATGCTGCAGGAATATGATGCATCGAAGCTGGAATTTAATCTGGAAAAGACCTTTCGTATCAATACCTCGACTATTTTTCTGATGTCTCAGACGTTTTCTCCAGAGATCAATGTTGTACCGCAGCTAAGTAGTGAAGAGATCGACCAGCTCATTGCCTTTCTTCAGGCATTAACTTCGCCCTCAACAAAGGATTTGTCGTACCTTGTACCAGAAAAAGTCCCTAGTGGCTTGCCTGTTGACCGGTAAGGCAACGTCTCTATCCAATTGGAGATTTTGATGTTTAATAAAAAATATACTGTCCAGTATTGGGCTATATCGGCTTTTACTTGTTGTTCACTTTTCACTGCTAGCGTGAATGCCAGCAGCACTGGTGCAACGTTGTCGGCTCCCCTAAAACCCAATAGCATCAAGGCTAGCCCTTTATCTGCGCCGACTAGTAAAGGTGACAAGTTATTCACTCGGTTAGACGGGTCAAAAACTGGTATTGAGTTTTCTAATATCTTGTCGCTTGAGCATCAGCGCAACTTCACTTTCAACGGTGCGGGTTTGGCTTCTGGGGATTTCGACGGCGATGGTTTGACCGATCTATATCTGGTGACCGAAGAAGGTCAAAGCAAGCTCTACCGTAACCTGGGCGGGTTTCGGTTTGATGATGTAACGAGTCAGGCGGGTATCAAACAGAATCCCGATGGTTTTGCCATTGGTGCAAGTTTTGCTGATATTGATAATGATCATGACCTCGATCTCTTTCTAACCAATTGGAATATGCCTGACCAACTTTACCGCAACAACGGGGATGGCACCTTTACCGACATTACCCAAACGGCAGGTGTAGGTCACACCGGTGGTTCAACCACTGCAACTTTTGCTGATTATGATCGAGATGGTGATCTGGATTTTTACGTTGCTAATTACCGTCCAGCCGATCTTGCCGCAGAAGTAGGGCAGCCAAAGCTTGAAATGAAGGATGGCAAGATTGTCATCCCCGAAGATTTACAAACAGCGATTGAGCTTTACGAAACTGAAAAAGGTTTGAGCGTGCGCCAGCTCGGCGAACCCGATCTGCTTTATCGCAATAATGGCGATGGCACTTTTACTGAGGTTGCCAAAGAAGCAGGGATTATCGGAGGCTATTGGGGGCTATCGGCATCATTCAGTGATATTGACAACGATGGCTGGCCAGACCTTTACGTAACCAATGACTTTTGGTCGCCTGATACCTTCTATCATAACAACGGAGACGGTACGTTTTCTTTATTAGAAAAGGACACGGTGCAGCATACGCCGATGTTTTCCATGGGGATGGACTTTGCTGACATTAATAATGACGGCCTGACTGATTATTTTGTCGGCGATATGCTCAGCCAGGACGCCACCCTGCGGCTAACCCAGCATGGATTAATGGATACGACGCTTCCGCCGGATGAGGCGGCTGCTCAGGTGATGCATAACGGTCTCTACCTGAATAATGGTGACGGCTCTTTTAGCGATATTTCGTGGCTTTCTGGCGTTGCAGCCAGCGAATGGACATGGTCAACCAAGTTTGCCGATATCGATCTTGATGGTTATGTTGATCTGTTGATTAGCAACGGCATGATCGGCGATTTGATGGACAGTGACGTTCTGGCGAACATCAACCTGCCACAATTTAAAAATGCTCCTGCCTATTTCAAAGAGTATCCCAAACTGAATACACCTAATACCGCCTTTCGTAACAATGGCGATCTGACATTCAGTGAGGTTTCAAAAGACTGGGGGATCGATGATCCGACTATTGCGCACGGCGCAACCTTGGCCGATCTCGATAACGATGGTGATTTGGATAAAGTCGATAATTTCATGAACGAACCGCTGGGGGTTTATCATAACAACGCCAGCAATAATCGGATTCTGATTCAACTGATTGGCTATCGCTCAAATGCCTTCGGAATTGGCGCTCGCGTTGCTGTTACGACCAGCGATGGGCAGGTTCAGACGCGGTTGATGAGCACCTCGGGAGGCTATCTTTCTAGCCATGCACCGGTGATAGTTTTTGGGTTCGGTCAGGGAGAAAGCATCCAGCGTATCGATATTGACTGGCCTTCAGGGCATACCCAGTCATTTACCCTGCTAAACCAGAAGCCACTGGCTGTTAACCAACGCTATGTGATTTCAGAGCCAGATACCGCTATCAAGCCGCCACCAGCTCGACGCTTGGCTGCTCAAAATACCCAGTTCAGCGAGGTCGGTAAAAGTGCAGGCTTGATCCATGCCCATGTCGAGGCAAACTTTGATGACAGGCAATATGAAGGCTATGACGATTTTGAAGAGCAGCGGTTATTGCCACGCCGAATGTCAGCAATTGGGCCTGGCGTTTCCTGGGCCGACATCGATGGTGATGGCGATGATGACCTTTATGTTTCTGGTGCCCACGGCCAACACGGCACTATCTATCAAAATGTCGGCGATGGACGCTTTGATGCTATTCCCAATAAGTTGATCCCTGAAGCGATTGAGGAGTTGGCATCGGTTTGGTATGCCAATGGCACCTTTATATCGAGTTTTAGTCGCTACGAAGTTCCTAAGGCTCCCATTGCGGCTATTACTGCTGATAACGCTGGCATGCAGATGAAGTCGGAGGCATCCGGTGGTGCGCTGGCCTTGAACGATTTTGATGGTGACGGTGATTTGGATGTATTTGTTGGCGGCAGGGCGCTGCCAAATGAATGGCCATTACCTGCGCCGAGTTATATCTATCGTAACGATGGACAAACCTTTACCAACGTTACCGCTGACAAAGCGCCTGAATTGCTCAAGCTGGGGTTAGCGACCGGCGCGATGTGGCTCGATATTGATAATGATGGCGATAGTGATTTACTGGTGGCTACTGAATATGGCCCTGTGCGTTTGTTTAAAAACCACCAGGGTGCGTTGAAAGACGCCACGACCGAGTCTGGTTTGGACAAATGGCATGGCTTATGGACAGGGATAACCTCTGGTGACTTTAATCGCGATGGTCATATGGATTTCGCGGTGGCGAACTGGGGGCTAAACACACGCTATCATGCATCTGAGCAATATCCTGCGAAGCTATTTGCTGGCGATATCGATGGCGATGGTGATTTGGATATTGTCGAAGCTGAGTATATCGATGGTGTCCTTCGGCCGATGCGTGAACGAGGTATGGTTGGTGCCGAGATGCCATTTGTTTACGAAAAGTTTGCAACCTTCAGGGCTTATGCTGAGGCGACCTTGTCTGAAATCTTCGACAAACGCCTGGACGACACTTTGGCATTGTATGCTAATACGCTGGAACACTCGGTATTTATCAACGACGGTAAAGGTGGTTTTACCAGAAGTCCATTACCCGGCTTGGCCCAGGCAACAACGGGCTATGGTATTACCACGGCAGATTTAGATAACGATGGTAATGACGATCTATATCTGGTCGGTAACTTCAGCCACATGGACCATGAATTCCGCCAGTTTTCTGGTGGTATCAGCTATTGGCTAAAAGGTCAAGGTGATGGCAGCTTCACTGTGGTTCCGTCTGCTAAAAGCGGTCTATTTGTTCCCTATGATGGCCGTGGTGTTGCAGTGAGTGATTACAATAAAGATGGTTGGGTTGATATTGCTGTTGGCAACAATGATGAGCGGCCAATGCTGTTTAAAAACGGAGGAGTAGATGGCCAATGTGCCATATCGCTACAACTGAAAGGCAGCTCTAGAAACCCTACTGGGGTTGGATCGCGTGTCACTATCACCAAGTCCGATGGCACTATCATCACCAGTCATGAAGTTCAGGCAGGCAGTGGTTACTTATCTCAGGATAGTGCTGTTCGTTTATTTGGTCTAACCAAGGGCGACAAGGCCAATATCCGAGTGCAATGGTCGGATGGAACCCGCAGCTCCATATCCGACGCAGGATGTGGGCCGCTGTTGATAGCAAAAATGCCAGGCTAGGTTCTAGTGCTAAACGGGGGGAGAGGCTCTATACCATTAACCCCCCGCGAAGTTACCGCTAGTCGGTTTAGGCTCTGAAAGTTTCCATAATCTGGTAGGTTAGCTTCACGCAACATAAGGGGGCTAGGAGTATATCCTGTATCCGCTGTAATCCATGGCTTACATTTATGTCCTCCGGTGCATAAAAAGAGTATCCGCAAAGGGTTGATTAAACGTGGTGATTTCCGGTAAGGGAATGAAATATATAGTTTTATTTTTTGCCTGTGTGAACCGGATTACAAAAAAGCTGAAATAAAGGTCACTTTTTTTCGCTTTTGGCTTTGCTATAGTATTAATCACAGGGACGGCAAACACTCAGCAAGATGCTGAGGCTTCGCAAGAAGCAAAGGGAAACGGATACGCTAAGGACTAGCGCTAAGATGCAGGCAGGGTGCCAAGCAATGGAAACAAAGGAAAAGTGACAAGGGAGTTTACATGGAGTGTAGTTTGTCTTAACGGATAGAAATTACGGAGAATCAAAGGATACTGCACGGAGGCAGCTCGACACAAAAGGAACTACATTAAGGATGAATTCAGGGATATTGCACGGAAGGCAGCACGACTGGAAAGGATGAATATTAAGGACAAGGAATAAGGGACAAAACAGGAGTAGCAAAAGGACGTTGTAGAAGCATGGATGATACATAGGATGATTGTTGCTAATGGATACTAGCGTGATCCCCGCTTTGGGTGAAATCACAAAAAGGCCGCTCATTTCGATGAGCGGCCTTTTTGTTTTTGGGGGCCTGATATAGGTATGAGCCGCGTTGTTTGCAACGTTGTATCTTGCACCGAGAGTGGCACTTGCTATATCTGAGGCTGTTTAGCCTAAAAGTGCTGGCATTGTTATATGGTTATAACAACATTATAATGTCGTTCTCATATTTGCAGGAGAAATGGCATGCTGGCCCTGGTTGAAGCACAGCGGGCGGGATTACTTCACCCTAATCATTGGTTAAAAAACATCATTGCTGGCGTTATCGTTGGAATTGTTGCTTTACCATTGGCAATGGCTTTTGCGATGGCTTCGGGGGCTAAGCCAGAACAAGGACTATACACGGCCATTGTGGCGGGCTTTTTCGTTTCAGTCTTTGGTGGTAGCAGGCTGCAGATCGCTGGGCCGACAGGCGCTTTCATTGTCGTTCTCTCTGGAATAACGTCGCAATATGGTATCGAGGGCCTGCAAGTCGCAACCCTGATGGCCGGTGTGATATTGTTCCTGCTTGGATTGGCCAAGATGGGGTCTATCATCAAATTCATTCCCGATCCGGTCATTGTTGGTTTCACGGCTGGTATTGCCGTTATCATTTGGGTGGGTCAATGGAAGGACTTTTTCGGACTGCCACAAGTCACGGGTCAGCATTTTCACACCAAGCTGATTCACTTGATTCAGGTTTTTCCTGAACTTCATTTAGCCACGACATTCTTATCAGGATTTGCGCTGATGCTAGTTCTTCTTTGCCCCAAAATTCCTGGATTTAAGCGGATACCTGGGCCATTGGTTGCGCTGGTTGTTGTAACGCTCGTTCAGATTGTTGGTCAGTTTGAGGGTGTCGCTACTATCGGTTCTGTCTTTGGTGGGATCCCACAAGGGTTGCCACCGATCACTCTGCCATCCTTAGGTTGGGAACAAGTCATTGAGTTAATTGGCCCTGCTTTTACTATTGCGATGTTGGGAGCAATAGAATCTTTGCTATCGGCCGTTGTGGCGGATGGTATGGCTGGAACGCGCCATAACTCAAATCAAGAGCTTGTTGGCCAAGGATTAGCGAACATAGCGGCACCGTTGTTTGGAGGATTTGCCGCAACGGGGGCGATAGCCCGTACAGCAACCAATATCCGAAATGGTGGTAATGGGCCGCTGGCGGGTATATTTCATGCCATTACCTTGGTGGTGATATTGCTGGTGTTAGCCCCGCTGGCTGCGCATATTCCTTTGGCCGTGTTGGCTGCGATTTTGTTTGTAGTTGCTTGGAATATGAGCGAAGCCAAACACTTTATTTCAATGATTAGGCGTGCGCCTCGTGCCGATGTGGTAATACTGCTAATCACATTTTCTCTTACGGTTTTTGCTGATTTAGTCGTTGCTGTTAATATCGGGGTCATTCTGGCAACATTGCATTTTCTCCGCCGTATGGCCACCAGCGTTGAGGTAAAACAGGCGACCCAGCAAGAACTTGAACGAGAATTTGCCCACAGTGGGCCGATTGACTTACCATCCAATGTCTTGATTTTTACCGTTGAAGGGCCATTTTTCTTTGGTGCCGTTGAAAATTTTGAGCGCGCTTTGGCAGGAACGCAGAACGATCCAAAAGGGCTGATTATTCGCTTAAAATGGGTGCCTTTTATAGATATTACCGGCTTACAAACGCTGGAAGATGTCATACGTGAATTGCAAGGACGAGGGGTACGTGTGATGCTTTCTGGCGCTAATGCGAGAGTAAACAGCAAGATGCATAAAGCCGGGATTCTAACGCTTGTTGGCGATGACAATCACTATGCTACATTTGAGCAAGCGCTTGACGTGATGCGTGAGCACGTCCGCTCTAACGCTTCTAATCAGTCAAGCCAAGCGCACCACTTTAATGTCAGTGACTCCGTTAAGGCTATGTTGGAAGTGAGCAGAGCTTATTTCCTAAAGGCAGCCGACAAGCAAACGCATGGGGAGTAATGTCTGTCAAAACTTAACCTGAGGGTTGTTAGCCGGTTTATCTTCGCCATAGCTGGCACCATGACGATCTAGATATTCGCGGATCAGTTGCCTCACTACTTGGGATGGTGTTAAATCTTGCGAAGCGCATAGTTGCTCAAAGGCTTGTTTTTTACGCGGGTCCATCAATACGGTAAAACGTGCGGTTTTGTTTTCCACTGTTGGTTATCTCTTATTTAAATGATAATTGAATTGTAATTTCATTATCAGAACTTGAAAAGCTTTAGCTCCCACTGCTTGATTATTTAACGTGCTATGGCTAGAATCCGCCCATCTTTTCTCGGCAACCTTCAAAGGAGATGACAATGCGACAATCAATTTCCCCTTCTTTGCAGGTAGTGGCCGGGGCCTAAACCTTTCTTTTGGGCATTTCGCCCGACCATAACAGCCTGCCTTTCTCCTATTTTTATTAAAAGATAGCCTGAGCGTGATTTTGTGCGTTTAGGCTATGGTATTGGAAAAGGTCTATGGGCACTTCTATACAACATCTTTCTGACAAGGTTCGCCTTGTCGCATCGCCTTCAGCATGGATTGAAGGCAAAGCGATTGAACAACTTAAAAAAACGGCACAACTTGACGGCGTGGTCAGCGCTGTTGGTTTGCCTGACCTACACCCAGGGCGCGGCTATCCCATTGGTGCGGCGTTTCTAACTGAGCAGACGATTTATCCCGCTTTGGTGGGCAACGATATCGGTTGCGGGATGGCTTTCTGGCAAACCGACATCAAATGTAACAAAGTGCATTTGGATAAATTTGGCAAGAAACTGCAGTCGAGCGGTGAGCCGTTGGATGATAGCTGGCGTGACTATATTAGCGAGCGAAAACATGAGCTAGGGCT
>DFOV01000240.1:10828-26548 GCA_002376965.1 Gammaproteobacteria bacterium UBA3532 | reverse complement strand
GACCTGATGTTTGGCTTGCCTGAGCAATCAACACAACAGGCACTTGCCGATCTGCAGCAGGCTATTTCGTTCAACACGGCTCATCTATCCTGGTATCAACTAACCATTGAACCAAATACCGCTTTTTACCACTCCCCGCCCCCACTTCCAGAAGATGAAGGCATCTGGGACATACAAGAGCAAGGTCAACAGATGCTGGCTAATGCAGGATTCAGCCAGTACGAAGTATCAGCCTATGCCAAGCCCGACCAGCAATGCCGACACAACACCAACTACTGGCAGTTTGGTGATTACCTAGGCATCGGTGCCGGTGCCCACGCCAAGCTAACAAGCGCAAGCGGCATCAAGCGCTTTCACAAATACCGCCACCCAAAGCAGTATATGAACAACCTGTCATTTATCGCTGGTGAGAACACACTTGGGAAAAGCGATATCGTTTATGAGTTTATGCTAAATGCACTACGGCTAAAGAATGGCGTGCCGGTAAATATTTTTGAGCAACATAGCCAAATGCCGTTTACCGCCATTGAGCACCTGTGGCAAAGCGGCGTCGAACAGGGTCTGCTTAGCCCAATCGAAAAAACTAAACCCCGTCTCAAAACAACAGAGGCAGGGTTTAACTTTTTAAATGATAGTGTAAATGTTTTTGAGGCGGAATAGCTTATGGCTCGGACTTAGCTGACATGCGGATTGGAAGGCTAACACCTCCTGGAGAGCCATTGTGTAGCCAGCGCAGTGTTCAAATAGTAGCCGAAATTCAGTATATAACCTATACTTTTCGCTTTGGCTAAGAGTAGAATGAATGAGAGTTTACTTGGATAATTGTTGTTTCAATAGACCGTTTGACGACCAGCAACAAATCAGAATAAAAATCGAAGCTGAGGCCAAGCTGTTTATTCAGGAGAAAATCAAAAATAAAGAAATCGAGCTTGTGTGGTCTTACATTCTCGAATATGAAAACAGCTTTAATCCGTTTAAAGAGAAGCGTTCCGCCATTCAGAAATGGAAAGCAATAGCCAATTCAGATGTTCAAGAAACCGAAGAAATTATTGCTAGAGCTGAGTCAATGGTGGAATTTGGTGTAACACCCAAAGATGCGTTGCATGTATCTTGTGCAATCGAATCAAATTGTGATTATTTTCTTTCAACTGATGATAAACTTCTAAAGAGGTTAGCAAGTATATCGAGCATAAAGGTTATGAACCCTTTAAGGGCCGCTGGAGAAATTGATGAGTATTGCAACAGACACTGAAATTAAATTGAAAGGGATGGAGGCTCTAATTAGCGCTTTGGGCGAAGTTGAAGCCGAAAAGTTCATTTCTCTGATATTAAGGGAGCCTTTTGACTATTCTGAATGGCAATCAAAAAACTTCACCGATCAAATATCTGTCAGAGACCTCAGCGCCAAGGCGATGGCAAACGTTGAAAGAAACAGGTAGCCGGTCAGCAGAAGGTATCTACCCTATGCCCTCCTGTATACGGGTCGTCGCCAAGGACACTTTGTCGCTCCGCTCAGGCACAACCAACCTACGAGTTTGGTGGAAAGTACCTCGTGGAAAGTCATTGTGTATAAGTATCTGTTGGGCAGTATGACTAATTTATACATAGATGGTACTCCGGCAGATCCTGCTACCTTAGTATACCCGTCTATGAGTTTAAGCTCTTCTAGAGCCAATATGTGTCGGCATTCTTTTGAACTCCATATAGCAAAAGCTGATTTAATTGAAAGGTTAGATGTTAGTTATACCCAATGGGTGTTGTCCTCGAAAAAGGAAGACGCTAAAAGAGGGTATGTTGATGAAGATGATGAAGTTGGTAAAGCAGGCTATCCCAGCCTTCCAAAAATTCTAGAAAGTCAGCATTTGTCTGAAGACTTATTGAATTGTTACCTGTTGGAAGATGTTTTTGAAACCTTTTGCTGTAGCAATCATAGTCAAATTGAATTTTGGCTTGATCAAACTTCACCAATTTTATTATTTGGAGACAAAATAGTTTTTGAAGGCATTGCGTACAGTAGAAAGCATCCCTAATCGGGTAACTAAGGACGTCAAACCATCAGCCCCCAGATCAAGCACTCCAAACCAACCCCAAAGCCCCACCAACACAGCCCTCTAGCCCAAACCAATATTGCATTTTTCACCCCCCACGCAACATCCATTAGATTTTCCTTAATTAATTCAGCATGTTAAATTTATTTTAAAATGTGAAACCAATCACACTTTTGCAATCATTAATTGAGTATTCTTGCCTCGTGGGACAGAAACACAGTGTCTTCAAATAGAAGCCTACTTGGAATATAGGCGCTATTGAAGCACAGTAATCAGGAAATCAAACAAGGGACAATGCTATGGAACAGGCAATCACAGGACGTTTAAACACCTCTCTCAACTACACTCGATATACTGGCGGTCTTCCGCCTTTGCGCAAAGCACCGTCCCTTAGCGGTGCTAGCGCTTCATGCGATAGAACATGGATTATCTATCGCGTTACTCCCTGTTCTGAGTCGTCACTTCCCCACGTTTTTTCCTCCATGCGAGGAGAACTTTTCAACAACAAAACGGAGATCAAACACATGGCAAGTACACAACTCGTTGATGACATCATTGAAGTGATTGCAGACGTATTGGAAATGGAAATCGATGAAATCGAGCTGGATTCGCGCATCGTTGCAGATTTAGGTGCGGATTCACTGGATATTGTTGATATGTCATTTTCTTTAGGCAAACAGCTCAGTATTAAGATGCCTCAAAAAACCGTCATGATGCATGCAGAAGACATACTCGGCGATGCCAACGACATGCTCGATAACGATGCGGTGACAGAGCTGGGAGCTGAACTATTGCGCTCTGGCCCTAACCGATATAGTGAAGAGGACGTTTATCCGGGCAAAACCCTGGCTGAGATCTTTGCTGATACCAAAGTCTGTCACTGGGTGAACCTTTGCACAGCAATCAAGAACAGCGGGCTTTCTGGCGACGACCTTATTCAGCAGCAGGTCAAGGCCGTATTGGAAACGGAGGCCGCTTAGAGCCTAGTTACTACATCACTAACACGCCTCTGGCATGGCCTTGGATGCTATTGCCAGAGTCACCAACCAAACATAAGGGACTATGATGAAAACGGTAGTAATCACCGGCTTGGGCATTTGCGTGCCAGGCTATAACCAGCGCCATCCGCTTTTCGATGCCTTGTACCACGGACGGTCGCTCCTACAACAACATGTGCTGGATGCAGATCACGGTCAGTTGCAGCAAACCTGCTCTCCTATGGCGCAGGATCAACTCCTGACCATTCAGCATCACTATTCGATCCTTCAACAACCACAGATAAATCAAGCATCCATTATGGGTTTATATGCGGCTGATAATGCCGTTCAAACAACTGGACTCACTCGCGACCAAATCCAGCAAGCTGGCATTTTTGTTGGTTGCAATAAAACCCTGATGTCGTTATCAACCCTTCATGGTTTATGGCAAGCACAGCAACAAGGAAGAGAAGCGCCAGAATATCAGCATGTCATGGACAAAATCCGTCCTCAACAATGCGCTGAAACTCTCGCTGCCTATTATCAAAACAACGGCCCAGCCATGACCTATGGCGATGCTTGCACAGCTGGGGCCACAGCCATCATCAGCGGCATGCGCCGCATTCAGCATGGCCATTTGGATATTGCTATATGCGGTGCCACAGAGCATGCCACCCATCCATTGATGCAACTCCCCTTCTTTAAGCTCGGCGCGTTAAGCACCAATCAGCGCTTAGACCCCACAGAAGTTTGCCGACCATTTGATAAAGACCGCAGTGGCTGCCTGTTAGCTGATGGATCTGCTTTTGTGGTCATGGAGTCATTGGAACACGCGTTAAAACGCGGGGCTAAACCGCTCGCGAAGTTAAGCGCAGGCGTACGCCAAAGCGAAGCCCACAAATTCACATCAACCGAAAGCGATGGCAAATATTACGCTAAGTGCATGAGCCAGGCACTACTAGAAGCGGATCTATCCAGCTCAGATATCGACCATATCAGCGCCCACGGCACATCAACTCCTAGCAATGATCAGGCAGAAAGCCGCGCTATCAATCAGCTTTTTAGTCACGATGTTTCAGTAACCTCAACCAAGTCGGCGCTGGGCCACTCCTTGGGAGCCAGTGGAGCTATCGAAGCGGTGCTTAGCGTGCTTAGCCTCGAAAACCAACAGGTACTACCGACACTGAATTTCAATCAACCAGGCAAAGACGAGCCCTTGCTCAATATTGTTAAACACGGCCAACCCCAGAAACTGCAACATGTTTTAAGCAATTCATTCGGGTTTGGAGGAGAAAACGCCACGCTTATTTTTTCACGGACCAACTAATCACTACCAGGCAACCCACCTAGGAAAGGAGACCTAACCATGAAAGCAATCTATTTAAAAACCGGCAAAGAAATCATCCCTGGCTTAAACGGCATCGCTGATGTGTTGGATGGCCGCAAAGTTGTTCCCCAAGCCATACAAAGTGAACGCAGCCTTGAGCTGGTAGCCGAAGCCGCCACCTTAGAAGATACCGATCTCAAAGAATGCGGCGCAGGTCGGATGGTGCGCAAAACCTCTGAGCGTCAGTCACGCTGGGTGATTGAGGCCGCCGTTGGTGGCTGGCAACAGGCCGTAGCCTCTTCACCATCAGAAAAAACCGGACTATTTCTCGGTTTGGGCGTTGTCGATTGCGAAGACGACGACCAGCCTTTGGCATTTAATGGTGATTTGAATGACTACGCCAACCAAATGCTGACAGATACCAAACCACTGGCTGGCCTGACACTATTAAATAGCACGGCAGCAAGCCATATCGCTCAACTGCTGAATATCACCGGCACCAATGCCGTATTCTCGCCCTTTGCCGATGCTGGCGCTCAAGCTATCAGTGAAGCCTGGTTTACCATTCACGAACAAAAAGTCGAGCAAGCGCTTATCGCTGCAGGGCCACAAAAAATCACCCCGTGGTATTTTTTAACCTATCGCGACATGATTCGCCAATGGCAATATCCAGGCGCATTTCCAACCGAATCCGCTGCATCCATTGTTGCCAGCGCCGATGCCGACAATGCCGAAGGCTGCCTGCTTGCGGTCAAACGTGCCTTTGTTAGCCAAGAGGCCAACGACTTTCCGGCCCTCGACGAGCTATTAAGCGAGTTAGCTGGTCGCAATATTCCGTTGCCTCAGCAAGTTATTTTTAGTGGCCGCTTTAGCTTAAAAGGCAGTCAGGAAAAACGCCTTTACGACTATTTGCCCGGCGTCAAACTGTGCTATCTCGACAGGCTAACCGGCTTTACCGGTGCAACCGGCGCTATTCACGCGGTGAATCTGGCGATGGCAATGCATCAACGTCAGCAAGGCATATCGCATATTTTCTCTCCAGCCAGTGTGCGCCTGAATTCAGAAACCATATTGGTGATCGCTCAAGGGCACCACGGCCAACTGTGTTATTTGGTTGTCGGAGGTCAACATGCTTAAGCATACTAATAAAGACTCTGTATTTAACAAACACAAGGTCGTCGTCACCGGCATGGGGATTGTCAGCAGCTTTGGCCATGACAAAAAAAGCTACTGGCAAGCCATCGAATCTGGCAAAAGCGCCATTACACCCTGGCAACCGCAGGGTGCTGAAGATTATCCGGTTAAGTACGCTGCGACGGTTTCGCTCTCCAAGCTACGGCAACAATTTCCGCAGCACTTTGATAACGCACCCTTGTTAGAACGACGTGGCTATTTTGGTCTGGTTGCCGCTCTTGAAGCCTTTAAGGACGCGGGTTTGGACAACAGCAAGCGCATTGGTTGCGCCGCTTGTAGCGGTGTGCCTGAGATGCATGAGTCTGAAATGCAGGAACTCGACCTTTTAGGTAGCTACCCCGAAGCCTTGGTTCGTCATCAACCAACAGAGCACTCTGGCTTAACCGTCACCAACGACAGCATGGTGGCAGCCATTGCTGAAAAGCTGGCGATGACCGGCCCCATCCTTAACGTCAACGGCGCTTGTGCTGGTGCGGCACAGGCCATTGGCATGGCGTTTAAAGCCATTCAGCGCGGCGAAGTCGATGTGATGCTGGCGGGCGGTGCCGATGCTGTTACGAACACCCGCGTGATGTCTGGCTTATTCTTGCTGGGCGCAACCGCAACCTCCTCTTCGCGCAAAGACAAGCTATGCTGCCCTTTTGATCAAGCCCGCTCGGGTTTAGTCGCTGGCGAAGGCGGTGCTTTTCTGGTGTTGGAAAGTGAAGCGTCTGCATTGGCGCGTGGTGCCACCATCTATGCCCGTGTCGAAGGCTATGGCAGTTCCATGGATGCATATAAAGTGACGGCACCTCACCCCGAAGGGCACGGTGCCATCAAGGCCATGCAAGCGGCGTTGGACGATGCGGCGGTAACCAGTCAGGATATCGAATATATCAATGCTCACGGTACATCAACGCCACTCAATGATGCCATCGAGACAACAGCCATTAAAACCGTATTTAGCGATAGAGCACCCAGCTATCCAGCGGTATCTTCGACCAAATCTATGATTGGGCATTGGATTTCAGCGGCCGCAGCACCAGAAGCGATTGCTACCGTGATGGGGCTATATCACCAAATCATGCCGCCCACTATCAACCTCGAAACCCCGGATGCCAAGTGTGATTTGGATTATGTAGCACAACATGCGCGCCCTGCCTCGTTTAAATATGCATTAAGCAACTCGTTTGGGTTTGGCGGCTTGAATGCCTGCCTGGTTTTTGGAGGATACGCTCATGACTAATGCCATCGCTATTCACGGTTATGCAGTTGCCGCCACGTCTACATTACCCGCATCTGCGCCACTCGCGCCTACCTCACTGGCTAACGAGCTGCCTGCCTGGTATACAGATGTTGCTCCCCTGCCGCGCAAATACCAACGTTTTGGTGGTCGGGTGGCAGCCGAAGCAGTGGCAGCGGTTGAAAAGGCGCTCGCCATGGCCGAGATTGAGCCACAACAGTTTGACCAACGCTTTGGGCTGTATACCAGTCAGGCCGGATTCCAACATTCCGATTTGGATGACTACCATCAAGGCTTTAGCCAAGCGACGGACGAAGCGCCGCTTTACGATACGTTGTGGAACAGCAAAGCCGTCAATCCGTTTTTGGCCATCAAAGGGTTAAGTAACAACCTGATGGGTTTGATCAGTGTACTCTGGGAGATTCGTGGCGATTGCAGCGCTTTTTTGCGTGATCAGTCGGGTGCTATGGCGGCGTTAAGCGAAGCCTGTTTTCAACTACAAGCCGGTTATATTGATGCCGCGCTGGTCGTTATGTCGGGCACCGCATGTGATCAGCTCGAAGCCACCATATCTGCAGACAATGCTCTATCTGAAGAGAATGCCCTATTGGCCGGACAAGGTGCCGTTGCTTTAGTGCTGGGCCGTCAAACCGATACCGATAGCTTGCCATTGTTATCTGAACTAGAGGTACGCTCCGGCACCAACGCCGAGCCAACTAGCGCTCCACGCTGGGGTGGCATCTTGTATAGCATTGCAGAGCAACTGGCAATATCTAACACGCAGCAACAGAACACTACTATCCATAGCCAGGACAGCTATGGCAATCAGGCACAGGTTAGATTAACCACGCCTTCGCTTTAAAAACGAGTCACGTAAGACAAGGAGTTAACCATGAATTATCAAACCTATTGCAAACCGACATTAGCAGCAGCTTTGCACAGCGTTGGCCTGGATAAAACCTTCCACCGCGCCAGCCAGCAATACCTTTATTATTACGATGACCAAGGCATCGAGCAGCCAGTTTTGGATTTACTGGGTGGCTATGGTGCCTTATTGCTTGGCCACAATCATCCAGCGATGATCCGTGCCCTTACCGAGCAAGTCCAACAATGCGTACCTTTTCATAATCAGTTTTCGATCCGCCAGGGTGCCGGTGAACTGGCTTCACTGCTAAACCCCATATTGCAGCAGGAAACCCAATGGAACGAGAAATTTTTATGTGCCTTCACCTCAACAGGCGCCGAGTCGGTTGAGATTGCGTTGAAACATGCAGAAGTAAAACGTGGCCGTATGCTGGACGAAATTGGCGAGCAACTAACCCGCCAACACAGCGCTATCGATCTCAACCAATCCTGGCATATAGATGATGAGGTTATCGCCTTATTCCCCGAGCTGCGCGATTTAGACAGCGAAGCTCGCTGGGACTTTATTTCAGCCTGGAATGTTGAAACCTTGCAGCGTCCGCCAGTGTTCATCGCGCTGAAAAAAGCCTTCCACGGCAAATTAAACACCACCATTCAACTAACCCATGGCGATATGTATCGCCAGCCGTGTCGTCGCTTTGGCTTAAACACACGATTTATGGCCACAGAAGATATGACACCCCATGCCTTAAAAAGCCTGCTCAAAGAAGAACGAGCCTACGCGCTACAACTGAAAAAGCGTCGGCATGGCCTGACACTTCAGTTAATGCCTATTCCTAGAGTTGGCGCTATTCTGGTCGAGCCAGTGCAAGGCGAAGGCGGCGTGTATAGCTTAGCACCCCATGATGCAGAAGCCTTGCACAGCGCGCGCGATCTGCTTGGCTGCCCCCTGATTGCCGATGAAGTGCAATCAGGCTGTGGCCGCTGTGGCAGTTTCCTGGCCGGTAGCCAAATCGGATTAAAGCCAGATTACGTTGTGCTATCAAAAGGCTTGGGCGGCGGCGTGGCCAAAATAGGCCTGGTCGCGATCCGCCAAAGCCAATATGCCGAAGGCTTCGATTTGGTTCAAAGCTCAACCTTTGGTGAAGATGACTGGTCGGCCCGTGTAGCAAGTGCATTTGTACGTTACATCACGGCCAACAATCAGGCAGTAATTCGACAAGTTGGCGAACGCGGCGACGCGCTGTTTGAGGCACTAATTCAGCTGCAACAAGAGTTTCCCGATATCATCAGCGACATTCGTGGTAAAGGGCTATTACAAGGCATTGTGTTTAAAGAGCAACACGACGCCCTATCAATCATGTTGCGCACCACCGCCTATCAAGGTGCTATTGGCTATCTGGTCACCGGCCATTTATTGATGCGCCATGGCATTCGTATTGCGCCGCCTGCTAGCGCCGGAAATGTGGTGCGGGTAGAACCGAGTATTCAGCTCAGTGATGGCAATATCAAGCGTTTGGTCGATGCATTGCGCTGTGTTTGTTTAGCCCTGCGCTTTCAGGACACCGGTTACCTGCTTGACTATTTGATCGACGATGCCAAACCCGTCGAGGCACCACGGGATTTTCGCCCCTGGTATCAGTCGCTGAATATTGTGCGCCCAGTAGGCGAAGCGGATGCCAAAGCTGCCTTTGTTAACCACTTAATATCCAGCGAATGGCTGAAAGAAGTCGATCCTTCGCTGGCTCATCTTGCCGAAAAGCAAACCGATGCTTTGCTAAACCGTCTTTCATTTGACCGACGTGTCGCGCCATTTGAACCGGTTCGCATTCGCTCTGCCCAGGGCAAGACGGTTGACTTTACCCTCTACCCCATCAACGCCACCTCACAGCAAATCGGCGAAATGCTTGAGAACAATGAGCTTGAAGTGATTCGTCAAGCCGTCGACGACCGTCTAACAGCGGCGCGTAATGATGGCTGCTCGGTTGCAGGGCTAGGCATGTTCACCTCCATCGTTACTAACAATGGCAAAGCGGTAAACACTTCAGGCATCCACCTGACCACCGGCAATGCGTTAACGGTAGCTATGGCGGCTGAAGCTATCCAAAAAGCCATCCGCGAAGATAAACGCCATATTCAACGCGCCGCTGTGATTGGCGCAGCGGGTAATATCGGTTCGGTTTACAGTACCTTGCTTGCCGAATACTGCCCGTCACTAACCTTGGTTGGAAGCGGTCGCCCTGGTTCTGCCAGCCGCGTTATGGCAACTGCCGGACAGGTGTATGAATGTGCGCTCCTTGATTTGGTCAATCAACCACAGCAATGCAAAGGCATTGCTGCAATGCTGGCACCCTTTGCTCAGGACAACGGCTGGCTGACGACTGAATTTCGCCGTCAAAAACACCACGGCCAAAAGGTTTATCGCTGGTTTGAGCAAAATGCACCACACTCACAGCTGGTGAAAGTGTCTGAATCCATTGACGACATTGCCGATGCTGACTTGCTGGTGTGTGCAGCTAACTCTGCCGAGGCCTTTATCCAGCCGCACCATATCAAGCAACATGCGCTGGTTTGTGATATCGCCGTACCTCACAACTTGTCGGATGAACTGCTGGCGAAACGTGCCGACATTCGCTGTTTACGTGGCGGTATCGTTAGCACACCTAATGGTGAAAGCCTCGACCCTCGCGCCAGAGCTTATCTCAAGCAGGGGCAAGTATACGCCTGCATGGCCGAAACCATTGTGCTGGGGCTAGAGCAATATCAAGCCAATTTTTCTTACGGCAATATCGATAAAACCCAAGTAAAAACCATCCTCGAATACGCTACTGCTCACGGATTGGGGCTAGCGCAAAGCAAAGAAACGGAGTCTATGTAATGAACCATTCAACCAAACCTGTCGCTCTTATTACCGGTGCTACGCGCGGAATTGGCCGCGCTATCGCCCTCGAAGCCGCCGCAAAGGGCTATGATATTGCCTTTTGCTACCGCAGCAGCCAGGCCCATGCCGATAGCTTGCGCCAAGAATTGGAAGCCAAAGGCGCAGCAGTCGTCGCTCAAGCGCTCGATATCAGCAACGAAGCAGACGTTGAGCAGTTTTTTGGCGCTATTGATGAAGTCTATGGCCGCATTGATTTATTGGTGAACAACGCAGGCCAAACCAAAGACGGCTTGCTGGCCACCATGCCGTTGAGCGATATGCGGCAAGTGCTGAATACCAATGTTATCGGGCCTTTGCTTTTTAGTCGCGCAGCACTCAAGCTGATGCTGCCAGCACGCAGTGGCAACATTGTGAATATCTCTTCGATTTCGGCCACTAAACCAAACAAAGGCCAAACCCAATATGCCGCATCCAAAGGTGCGGTTGAGGCCTTTACTCGCGCCTTGGCAGTGGAAGTTGCCAGCAAAGGCATTCGGGTTAACTGTGTTGCCCCTGGCGTGATTAAAACCGATATGGCAGGCGCATTGCTGGAGCAATATGAGCAAGCGATCAAAAAACGCATGCTGGCCAAACAGCTTGGCACCCCGGAAGATATTGCCCGCATGGTGATGTTTATCGCTGATCCAGCGAATCACTATATCAGCGGCGAAATACTTCATGTCAATGGCGGACTGGTTTTAGGATAGGAGAACATCATGCGCAAGGAATCTGTGATTATCACCGGAGCAGCCAGCGGAATTGGCGCAGCAACGGTAACAAAATACCTCGAACAAACCGACTTTGACGTTATCGCGGTTGATATCAATAGCGATGGCTTATCGACATTGGTCAATGACCGCCCAGATACGCAGCAACAGCGCATCACCCCCATCGCTATCGATCTGACCAATCACCAGGAAGTGAGTGAAAAGCTCGTGGCTGAAGTTGAAGGGCGTGGCGGTGTTGACCATATTGTTATCAGCCATGCTATCGGCATCGAAAACGATATCAAAGACAGCGCAACCTGGGACTTGGTGCTTAATGTAAACCTTCACGCCACCCAACGCCTGTTGGCTATGCTAACGGATTTTATCTTGGACGACGGACGGGTTGTGGTGATGTCGTCGGTGTTAGGCCGCGCCGGTAAAGCGGTCAACACCGGTTATGTCACGTCTAAACATGCCTTACTCGGATTGGTTAAAGCGCTGGCAATGGACTGGGCGGCAAGACGCATCACCGTTAATGCCGTACTGCCTTGCTGGGTAGACACTCCAATGTTACGCCGCGAATTAGAACCACAAGCCGCAGTGATGGGCTTGCAGGTGAAACAGGTCATTCGCCAGATTAAAAAGCGCATCCCCCTGCGCCAGTTGATTTCGGCGAGCGATGTTGCAGATACGGTGATGTTTCTCACTTCACCTGCCGCCAAGATGATCACCGCCCAAAGTATCGTGGTGGATGGAGGTTTCGGATGCGGCGTTTAATCTCGACTTTCGCGCTGATATGTTCGATACCGGCGGCAACATTCGCGGGCGAATGGTATCACCAACCGAGCATCAGCCTGTCTGCTGCGCAACGTCTGCATGGTGAAGATCAATTGACCAGCCAGGTGAATGCGCTGGGGTTATTATTGGAATTTCAGGGCAGCACACTGAGCGCCAAATTTCAGGGCCGAGTGGAATATGACAGTGCCTATGACTGGCACGACGGCTACTCCGACGCTGCCAAAGACGAATACCAATCACGGCTATGGGTCGATGATGCCTATTTACGCTGGTTTGCTGGTAGCGTTGACTTATCCCTGGGCTATCAGAAAGTCGTTTGGGGACAGGCCGATGATCTTCGTGTGGTTGATGTGGTTAACCCCCTTGATTTAAAGGACTTTGTTTTATTTGATATCGATGACTACCGCATGAGCCTGCCGATGCTGCGTGCCGAGACCAGCTTCGGTAACTGGAGCTTGGATGGTATGTGGATTTTGGATGCCAAAGCAAACGAATTGCCAGCCTCAGGCAGTGAGTTCGACTTGGGCTTACCCAGCGATATGTCGACCAACGAGCCATCAGGCACTGAGGTTGGCGTTCGATTGCAAGGTTTTGTCGCTGATACCGACGTGGCTTTCTATGGCTTTCATGGCTACAACGATATGCCGGTCATATCCTTTGATCTGACCGGCGTATCTGAGGATTTCCACCGCGAATCCATGCTTGGTACATCCTTATCTCGACCATTCGGCCCTGTGGTAATGCGCGGTGAGTGGGCATTTTTCCACCAGCGCGAGTTTGGCTATATTGATGGTAGTCATTCGGCCCATCATCAACAACAGTGGTTGGTTGGCGTTGACTACCTGATGGGAAACTGGCTGATCACTGGCCAATACAGCGACCGGCGTATTGCTGGCTGGAACGACATGTTGGCAACACCAGAAAAAGACCCACTGTATACCCTGTCAGCGGATGGCCAACTAGCCTCAGACACCATTGCTTTGCGCATTGCCGTTAGCCATTCGGATAGCCTGGGTGGCGGTCAGCTTTATCAATCCAAGCTGACCTATCGCCCATCGGCTAACTGGGCGTGGCAGCTTAATATCGATTTATTAGATGGCGAAGAAACCAATTTCTTTGGCCAGTTTCAAGACAACGACCGTATTTGGACATCAGTGACTTACACATTTTAAGGGAATAATCATCATGAGAACGTTTATTACTGGCTTACTTTTTCTTTCTTCTTCTTTCAGCTTTGCGATGCCTGATGCGAATAGTATTTTAACTCAGGCCCGTGATCGCGACGACGGTGCATCCTATAGCACTCAGGTTACTCTCAAGCTCTATAGCAGTGATGGTGATTTACGCGAGCGCCATTTGTATATGTTGCAAAAAGATTTACCCAATCAAGAAGAGCGCGCGCTAATGCATTTTCACTCGCCATCTGACGTTCGCGGCGTGTCTTTTTTAATCGCCAATTATGACGAAAACACTGCCCAACCCGACGATCAATGGATGTATCTCCCCGCATTTCGTAAGACCCGTCGCTTGGGTTCAAACGATAAACGCGGCTCGTTTATGGGATCGACCTTTAACTATTCCGACTTGGATAAGATTCGCGTTAATGATTACCAATCCACATTGCTAGGTGAAGAAGAGGTTTTAGGGCGACCAACCTGGGTTATCGAGCGTGTTGCCGCTTCTCAGGATGTGATCAATAAAACCGGTTATCACAAAACCAAAGTATGGATCGATAAAGAGCGCGACGTGGTGATGCAGCAGCATTATTACAATGCCAAAGGCATCGTGTTTAAAGCCCAACAATCAACCGAAGTCGAGCAGGTTCAAGGTGTTTGGACCATTATGACATCCGAAATGGTCAACCTTGAAAATGGCAAACGCTCGGAAATGATTTTTAGCGATGTGGAATACAACGTCGCGTTGGACGACAAACTGGTTAGCAAGCGCAGCCTGAAACGCGGCATTTCGCCAGCAAAGGTTCCTAGTTTACGCTAATTGACGTAACGAACTATGAGTTGGTGGTGGCTATAAGTGAAGCAGGTTCTTGGCCACAAAAATCAGGACGATTTTTGAGGTAAATCCGCGCCGGGAGCGCGTATTTACCGCTGGCCAAGGTTCTGATTTGCTTATAGCGACCACCAACATCGCACCAATGTTGATAAATACTCAGGTTATACAAGGACAAAAGGAGAACACCATGGAAGCCTATTTACGATTTGTTGGAAAATTTCCCAAGACCATCCTACTCAGCCTAACCCTGCTCACCCTGGCGTTCGGCTACTTCACGCAATACCTGTCAGAAGACAGCAACCCCTATTTATTGCCAGAGGATCACCCCGCTCGCGCTCCGCTATATGAAATGCGTGACAAGTTCACCGGCACCTATGACTCGATATTAATCACCCTCTACAACGACAACAGCATCTTCAACCCCACCAGCTTAAAGGCGCTGTTTGAATTAACCGAAGATGTACGTCAGCTGCACTTCACCAATGAAGCCGATGTGAAAAACCTGCGCGATATGGCCGAGCGCTATCCCAATGTTCCAGAACTGAACGACCTGACAACCGCCATTCTCAATAATGGACTGGATCAAACCGATATTCCATTGGTGCGCGAAGCCGCAGAAAAAGCCCAACACTGGCCACTGTCAGCAAGGGACAAAAAACAATGGCAAATCATCGCCGAACGCCTCGATCCGATCCGTGAAATGGCGGGTATGTCAGCTTCGGAGAATGTGTACCTAGAAGCAGATGGCACGCTGCGCGCCGCTATCTCGGTTAACTCAGCTACCCCCGATGTCGCCATCATAGAAAAAGCAGTGATGAATAACGAGCTAATGGATATGGGCGTCATCGACCGCGCTGGAAAAGTTGGGCTGATTGTATTAGAAATTAGCGTGCTAGAAGACGACGCCGAAGGACAAGTTCGGGCCTATGACGCCGTTCAGCAAATGGTCGCTGATTATCAACAGCAACACCCTGAATTAACCGACGATGTCTACATCGGCGGTGTTCCTGTTTTTTTCGCCGAGCAAAAGAAAATCATGGATGCCGATATGGCGACCTTGTTTCCAGCGGTCGTTTTGCTGGTTAGCCTGGTGCTAGCCTGTTTCTTTCGCTCGACGCTTGGCGTCGTTATCCCGCTTGTTAATGTGATTATGTGTACGGTGTGGACGATGGGCGGTATGGCATTGGTGGGTATTCCAATGGATTTAATCACCGCCGCGCTGCCGGTTTTTCTGATCACCATCTGCTCATCGGATGCCATTCATGTGATGGCGGAGTACTACCATCAACGTCGCCATGCCTCCACCCAAATGCTGGCGGTTAAAAACACCCTGCGCTTGATGGCATCGCCTGTAATCTTAACCACCATCACCACCTGCATCACCTTCTTAGTGTCGACCACCACCAGCATCAGCAATCTGCGTCACTTCGGCATTTGCATGTCGTTTGGCATGTTTGTAGCCATGATTATCTCGCTATTGCTCATCCCTGCCTGGTTAGCTTTAGTCCCAGCCAATAAATCGCGTTCAGAAATAGCTGACAAAGAGCAAGATAACTATTTGCTAAGTAAAATGCTGCTTGCCACTCTGCGCCCGATAATGCGCCAACGCCGTTTATCTATCGCAATATTCAGCGCGGTTCTCATCGGCTTGTT
>DFOV01000240.1:0-10518 GCA_002376965.1 Gammaproteobacteria bacterium UBA3532 | reverse complement strand
CTCATCGGCTTGTTGGGCCTAGCCAGCCAGGTGCGTATCGATGACATGGGCAGCGGCTATTTCGCGCCCAACAATCAATACCGCATCGCCGATGACTTTATCAACCAACATATTGCAGGTACCAGCCCAGGTTGGATTGAAATCGATACTGGCGTTCGCGACGGCGCGCTCAGCTATCAAACCGTTGAGTTTATCGACAAGCTGGAAAAGTTTATTCACCAGCAAGATAACATCACCTTCAGCTATTCAGTAGCGCGTTACATTCGCCGTATCAATTTTGTATTGAACAATGAAAACCCGGCCTATGATCGCCTACCCAACCTCATCGAAACCTTCGAAGAGATCGACGAAGACAGCGGCGAAAGCTACACCATCAGCATCGACGGCAACGATATTATTCGCCAGGCCATACTGATGTATGAAAACGGTGGCGGCTCAGACTTAACCAATGTGTTGTCTGAAGACTTCTCAAAAACCGTGCTGCTTTACACCATGAACACCACGGTAGCCAGCGACTTCGACGCCTTCCTTAGCGAACTTCGCCCGTGGCTAGCGCAAAACACACCAGATGGCATGACCTACCAACTCGCAGGCTCACCTGTTATCTGGACAGCCGTTTTAGACGAATTACTATCCGGTCAACTGCAAAGCATCGCTTTGGCATTCAGTTGTGTGGTGCTGGTGATGGCCGCCTGGATGAAATCGATTCGCATGGGTTTGATAGGCACCCTACCATTAGCTGTCACTGTTGTTTTCTACTACGCCACCATGACCGTATTCGATATCGAACTCAACATCGGCACCGCCATCATTTCCTTTTTAGTACTCGGCGTTGTTGACTACTCAGTACACTATCTGCTGCGCACCCAACATGGCCTAGAGCAAGGATTAACCATGGACCAAGCCCTCGAACAGGCCATCATCCACTCAGGCCGCTCGATCATCGCCAATGTTCTAGTTTTCAGCGTCGGCTTCGTCGCCCTGCTCTTCTCCGAATTCAAACCCATCGTCGACCTCGGCCTACTGGTCGGCCTATCCCTACTCATCAGCGGCTTGATGTCGATATTGGTGATCACGTTGTTTGGGCCTTGGTTGATACCAAATAGGGAGATTGTTGGGGAGGTGGCTGTGGCTTAGGGGAACGTATATCGCTGAGTGGCTGGATATTTCTTGCGCAAAACGCCATAAAATCATCCTTGATGGCTTAACTGCCGCATCCATGCGGCAGATATTTGCTCCAGAAATATCCAGCCACTCTGCGATACTGTATAGTTTGCAGTTTTTTTATTCTTTACTATTCAATCCGAGTATAGAAATTAAACAGCTCAAGTTCAGCGATTATTAATTCTTCCCCTGATTCCTCTATTTCTTGATAGCTCTTCTGGTAGATACTAAATGTATCGCCAACTTGCCCATCTACAAATGAATCAACGGCAAGTATTTCGATAACCTTAGTTGTGCTTACCCCTGCGACAGTTTCTATACTACTTTCAACTATGGTGCTAGATCCCTCAAAACTTTCTTGGTACAACTCTGTAGCTTCCAAGTGCTCAATAAACGCTTCAGCCCCACTTATTTCGCTGACAAAATAAGTTTCATCCATCAACCCGTTGGTTTTCCAGTATGATCTAACTTCCCAACGGGAGTCCATAGGGATTTCTCCATTATCATTTACGTTTAAGTAGCTTGATGTGAATTTTGAAAAATCGGGAAACTCATCTGGAGAAGCTAAAAGCTCATTTTGAGATACCACTTCTTCGAATTCATTTTCACCATTAGCCTCCTCAACCAATGGCTCAACGAACTCTTCTATTGGGGTAGCAAACTGTCCTCCAAAATCACTAGAACTTATATCAGCTGAAACACTCGTATCGAATGAAGTATAAATATCTAGACTCCAGCTACTATCTGGATAGTCGTTGGGGTAATAACGAACTCCAGACATAAACTGCTCTTGCCTTGGGTTTATCTCGCCCTTGAAGACATCTTGAAAAGTCAAACTAGAATCAGCTTCGGCCATTTCATCTAGCTTTGCTACAAGAATAGAATGGGATTCTTCTATAGAGCCAAGGCTAAGGTGCTTGGTTGGCCACTCATCGAATAGCTCAACATAAGAAAGTTCACTTTCATGATATTGGTTAGCAAATGCCGAATAAACAGCCAAATTAGTTAAAACTGATATATTCACATCACCCGGCCCAGTGGCAAATGAGCGAATTCTCAAACCTTGACCATCTACATAACCCAAGTGTTCAAATAAGTATGGCCCCCCTTCTTCAACCTGCATATTAAACGTTGACTGCCCGAACTCAGTTGCTGTGACATGCCCGCGATTACCTTTCCTGTTGATTACTTGAATAGAATTAACATAATCACTTTCGTATTTAGGAATGTGAACAGTAAATCTAACGCGAGGGGACGAACCAGAAAAATCATCCTCACTATCATCGCCCCCACCCCCACCGCATGCAACAATGCAAAAACAAATAAATAGTACCGATAACCAACGATTAATTAATGTAATTTCCATAACTTATCCTTAAAAAATAACAAAATAATAGATACTTCCAAATACTCCGCTTAGCTCGGGATAGTAGCCTACCCCCCACCTACCCACGCATTTCCAGCATTGCTCTCATCCCCAACTGCTTAAGCTCTTTGAGCTCAACTTGTTGATTCTCATAATACGTTCTATTGACCACGTCAGCCAAAAGCCCCCATGCGTCAGCTTGGCCAAAGGTTAGTGATAGCTTGTCAGACCAGTTGTGGATATCGTCTCCGGGCAGGCGCTTGGCACCTTCAAAAGATGCTAGCTTTTGAAGGTGGTATAAATAATGCGCTAGCGCCTGTTCCTGGTTTTTAGGCTTGTAGAAACGTATTCGCCAACGGCTCCACATTTTTAATGCGCCAACTTGCCAATAGCGACGGGTAAAATAAAGCGCGAACCCAATTAGAAGCACCAGAACAGTCATGGGCCAGAATCTGATGAAAAAGAGTTTTATGTAGCTAAAGATCAGTAAAACAAGCGTTGTTAACGAGCGCCAGATTTCGGTTAATACTCGGCTAATACTGACGTCTTCAACGTCCAATGCTTCATCAGCCTTGGTAAGGCTTTCAACGTATTCATCTATTTGGCTGGCACTTAATGGCTCTTCTTCGCGCTCCGGTAACGAATAGAAAGCGGTCGGTTCGAAGGTGAGCCAGCCACTGCCTTCGATCCAGGCTTCCACCCAGGCATGACCATCGAGTGCCCGGATCTCATAGTAGCCGGTTAGCGGGTTTTTTTGGGTGGCGGAAAATCCTGTTACTAAGCGACTGGGGATATCTATGCTGCGTAACATCATGGCCATGGCGCTAGCAAAATATTCACAGTGACCTCTTTTTTCTTCAAATAGGAACGTATCGAGAGGCGTTTTCCCCTGAGAGTCAAAAATAGACGAAAAACTGTAGCTATATTCGGTGCGTAAGTGGTGCTCAAGGGCCGCGGCTTTAGCTAATGGCTCGTGGTACTGATGAGTAACCTCCGTTGCAAGCTGTTTAATGCGCGAGTCAAAATCGGCAGGCAATTGCAGATCGGCTGAGCGGGGTGGAACCTTGCCGCCGCTAATACGCCCGTCTATGTATTGTACATTCGACTCTACACTATAGGTGGTGCCAGCGACCAGTGGTCCTGGCAGCAACGGGTGCCCCCAGGCATCCACAGCAATGACCGAGGCTGGCAGCCATAGCTGTATTGGCTGTGATGCGGCAGGAATCCACGCCGGTATGCTTTCTTTTATGGATATTTCTTGACGATAGTTACCTTGAGCATTTTGATCGAGCTTTACTGCCCCCCATTCAACCAACATTTTGGTATAACTCTTGGTGTTGGTTGACCAACTGATGCCGTCAAAGGTGTCGAAAGTCCGCACTTTTAGATAGGCCCCATGCGGAGCCTTCATGTGGGCAATAATGTCATTACTGTTGCGCCCTTGGTCTCCAGACTCGCCAGAATTTCCTGCTTGCTGAATATCAAACTGCTCAGAGAAACCCTCGTATTGATATTCAGTCCCAGTATCATTGCCTTCACCAGCACCATTATCTCCGCCAGACCCCTTATCTCCGCGAGAGCTATGGGATGTGTCAGATTCGGATACACCTGTTTGCTGCGCTGATTCAGGATTCCCGTCTGATTCACCACTTTCACTTTGCCCAGACTCCGCCTCTTGTTCCCATGCCTGGTTGCGATAAAAATCGGGAGACATTGAATACTGCCCACCCAAATTTGCCGCGGGTGGCCTTGGCATGACAAGGTAAATGACCAGCGCTAAGCCAAGTATCATACCTGCGACCTTAAACCGTGATTTTGCCGGTGGACGACCCGCCCCTCTCTGGACCAAGTGCCGATTGTCGAGCCACACCTCTCCCAGGCAATAACTGACGCTCAAGCCATAACCCATGAATATCAATAAGTACCAGCCAGACTTGCATTCTGAAGCTCCAGCCAGAACAAAGGCAAAGCCAATGACCAGACCAAAATACAATTGACGGTATTCACGAAGCACCAGATTCAAAGCTTGCTGAGCAAAAAAGAGTAAACAGGCTAACGCCAGCACCAGGTTGCCACCAAACAGGGCCAATAGAAAAGCCCCCATACCAACAACCGCAACGCCATCGGAAATCGGTTTTAGTGCATTGGGGGTGTCACGCACCTTCCAACTCATTGAAAGGGAAACAGCCATGGCTCCCAAGGTTGCAAAGAAAGCAAGCACGCCGAAAGTTATTGTGGAAAAGGCCCCCACCCCACCACCTATGGCAATAGCAAGCTGCAGGGCAAACCAGACGAGTGCGCGGTAGCTATTAATCATAATGAAAAGATCTCGGCAAAATCACTATTTCGACTGACGCGTAACACCTGGTGTGAGTCACTACGGTTTTGCCAGCCATCCGAATATTGGCGAAGCGGATAAATGAAACTTTCATCGTCGATGATGATATCCAGATGCCCTCCGGAAAGGAGTGGCAAATCAGGCATCTCGCTGGCATTACGCACGGTGACGATGGTATTCATCTCACCATACATTTCCACAGCTTCTCTAACGGCATCCTGGTAGGACGCCGTGCCATCACAGTTTAACCATGCCAGCTGTTCAAGATAGTACTGGCTGCTGCGGCTTTCGGGTGCAACAGAGAAAGCCAAAGGGGTACTGCTAGCGCAGTAAAAATGCAGCCCGACTCGCTGCTCAATCGCATACTCAATAATGGAAGCCGCCAGCATAACCGCATATTCAAAACTGGAAAAAGGCGCCTCGCCGATATCGCTAGCTGGAGTCGCATCAATAACCACCAGGAACTGGGGGCGGTCATGGCTTTCATACTCTCTAACAATCATGGTTTGATGCCTGGCAGACGCAGCCCAATGGATATGCTTTAGGCTATCGCCAAAGCGGTATTCTCTTACGCCGGCAAATTCGGTTTGAATATCTGGTCGTGTCGTTTGATTGTAACCATCAGGGGCAGGAATATTCGAGCGTAGCATCGGCAGCTTTTTAATTTCGAAGGTTTTGGGCATAACAACCAGCTGTGTTGGCTCGGTCTCTTTTGTTATCCGAAGCGACACAAATCCAAATGGCCATCCACAGCCAACCATCACACAATCAAGATCGAATACGCCCCGCATGTCGCAGGGCATATCGCCGGTAAAAACGGCTTCTTGCTCTACAACAGCTAGAAAGTGGCGGATTTCATCCTTATCAAAGCTGCATGGGGAAGGTTCACTGATCTCCAGATGATAGCGGCTTTTCGGCACGCTAACCGAGTACTCTATTCGCGCACTCTTTCCCGCCTGCGCCAATCCAAGCACCTGGCGCGATATCCAAACATTGCGCATCGCCTTCCAAGGCAGAAACCAAGACAATGCCTGGACCGCAACAATCAATGACAACAAGCCATAAAGAAGGGCTAATCCACGATTCCAAGCGATAAGAAAACACGCCACCGCGAGTAACCACAAGAATCGATGGGCATTAAAATGGCGACTGAAAAACTCCAATATTGGCCGTAAGCTCTGCTCGAGTCCCTGATCAGCACTCATCGCTTAGGCACCAGGCTGAGCGAAATCGGGTACCGGTATATCAGCGAGAAGGCTTTTCCAAAATTCCGCGCGATTGGCCGGATCATTAAGTGCCATATCTTTAAATAGAAGCCGATGTGCCAGCACTGGCTCTAGCAACCTCTGGATGATCGATGGAGTAACGGCTTTTTTCCCAGTTAGTAAGGCCATCGCTCGGGAAGCCCGCATTAATGCCAAAGAACCACGCGGACTGGCCCCCATTTTTATCTTGGGATGTTTACGCGTTGCTGCGACTACGGCACAAATATATTCAACCAAAGACGCATTAAGCGTGACTTTTTCACATTGCTGCTGCAACAGCTGCAATTGCTCCTGGTTCATAATCGACGAAAGCTTATCTAATGGATGGCCACTTTGTTGGGTTAGCAAGATCTGCGCTTCCTGCTCCAGGCTTGGATACCCCATGCTGATACGCATGAAAAAGCGATCCAGCTGCGCTTCAGGAAGCGGATAGGTACCACTGAACTCGACAGGGTTTTGGGTGGCTATCACCAGAAATACATCGGGTAGCTTGTGGGTTTCCCGATCCATAGAAACCGTTCCCTCAGCCATCGCTTCCAATAAGGCCGACTGAGTTCGCGGCGTTGCCCGGTTTATTTCATCGGCCAACAGGATATTGGTGAATACTGGGCCAGGCATAAAATGGAATTTGTGCTCTTCAGAGTTGTAAACGCTGATGCCGGTAACATCGGAGGGCATCAGATCCGGCGTGCATTGTAAGCGACGAAAATCGAGCTGAAGGGATTTTGACAGCGCTCGCGCCAGTGTGGTTTTTCCGAGACCCGGCGCATCTTCAATCAACAAATGCCCTCGGCACAGCAGCGTAGCCAAAGTTAATAACAGCGGCTCTTGCCGGCTATAAATAACGCTAGACAGGTTTTTATATAAAAGTTGTACAGGATGGGCATTAGCAGACAAGATAAGCTCCTTTTACTGTTTCATTCCTAAACGTCGTCATTCTTAAACATGGTCATTTTAAACATAGACCAGAAATTTATGGCACTTGATGGCTCAGCGTGGTGTTAAGCCACTAATCTAGCGCCAAGCCATCAATAGTGAATCCGCCCATTATCGCCACAAATTGGCATTCAAGGCAATGGCTTGGCTATTATTCCGCAATCAGTAATTACGATACTCTCGAATAGCCTCCACTACTTCATCCTGCGCAACCTCTAACGCTTCAGCCGGTTGGTGACTTCCTTTTACTATTTGATTCATCGCCGTCGTAACAGGGCTCCAAACCATCGTCATTTCAGGGAGATTGGGCAGAGGCTCGGAGGCCTCTGCTTGCTGCCGGAATGCCATCAGTATTTGGTTAGTGTTGACAGCTTGATCGTCATATACCCGATCATTAGCCGGATTCTGTTTGGCTTGGGTAGCCATGACAATGCCCGCCTCAGGGCTCGTCAGATATCTGATAAGCTCATATCCATCCCCTTTATTGCGTGAGTGTTTGGCGAGGTAAACGCCTTCGACTGTCAACCAAGGGCGCATACGCTGATTGCCTGCCTCGCGGATGATTGGCAATGTGGAGACGCCGTATTCGATGTCTGGAGAGATCTCACTTAAGAACCATGGGCCAGAAATAACCATGGGTGATTTGCCACTATTAAACATTGATTGCACCACATCACCTGTCGGTTCAGCGGGCAGGATGCCGTCGACTCGGTACCATTTCAAAAGATAGTCCATAGCACTGAGATTCTGAGGGGAGTATATAACCGGCATAGCCCCCTCCTCAAAGACCCTACCACCAAAGGCATTCTGAAGAGCGCTGTGGAAATAATAGTTGGCATATTCATAGGCCAGCCCATATTTGCCATCTGGTTTATTAGTATGCTGCTTTGCTATGGACACCAGTTCATCCGACGTTTTAGGCGGCGTTTTGATCATGGCTTTGTTATAGATAAGCGCAGTCACTTTGAAGTTTAGCGGCAAGCCATAAAGTGAATTTTTGTAGATCATGGCATCCACGGTGCTGGGGATGAACTGATCGAGCGTCTCCTCATCAACGAACCGCTCTATCGGCTCAACGATTTCACCATCCTCAACCCATCCCCCCAAGCGATCTTGGGCATAGATAAAAACGTCACCACCTTTACCACGCGGCATGACTGCCGTGATTTTATCGGCATAAGCATCGAAAGGGACACCCAACACCTTCACCTCACCACATCGCCTTCTGGTTTTGTTATAGGTATCAACGACCTTTTCCAGCACCGCTTTTTCCATGCCCCGGTAGCCATGCCACAAGGTGATTTTATTCCCGCTGCAGGATTCCTTTTCGCGGTTAGAATCAGCGCCAAGATTTAAATGCTTGCGATTGAATTGGTTCAAACGCACGGCGGTTATTTCACTGCCGCGCACATTACTTTCGCTGCTTAAGTTGCCGGCTTCTGGCGGAACAGTGGGAACCGGCTCAATGGCATCTCTAGGGCTTTTGTTCTCAGCAATATCGGTTTTATCGTTGGTGTCGCTTGGTTGGTAGTCTTCCAAACGGAAGCGCCGCTCCTCCACATAACGCTCATCAGCTTCTTGGGCTTCAACTTTGACCTCGCCCTCGGTTTCAGCCTCTTTTTCAACATAGAGCACCAAATCTCCATCGATAAAGGGAACTTTTTTGCTCTGGCCAATCCACAAACCAGCACCAAACACGGCGACCATTCCAAGGCCTATCATTATTTTTTTCATGGGTTTTATCCTTTTATTTGTGTGGACGGCATGCGCGGTCCTTTTTATAAGCCAATAATTTTAAGCTTAACAATATCATTCGTAATTTCCAGGTTTTGGTGGGTTACGCCTGCGGCTAACCGCACCCTGTCACCTTACTTCAAGCAGAATATTGCTGTGACGGCGCAGAACTATTTTTTGTTTGCTATAGTCTATCTGCAGCTTAGCAATACGTATTCAAAGTATCCATGCGTCAGACAGCATGATTGTTAGAATGTTTGGCAATTGAAATTTTTTCTTCGACGGAGAACTTTTATGAAATGGCTACCAGTTATATTTGCCGCAGCTTTTGTTAGCGGTTGTGGTGCCTGCAATCAGGTGAAAGAGAGTGCTGACCAACCAGCACAGGTTCAGCAGTACAGCAATAATGCAAAGGGGATTCATAGCCTGATCACCAAGCAGGCCAGGTCGTCATTTAAGAAGAAGTATAAAAAAGCCACCAAGCATAAAGCCTTTGCTCAGTCGGTTTCTGGCGCGTGGAGCTGGAAGTCGTCCCGAACCAGTGTTGAGCATGCCAAAACCAGTGCTTTGGTTGGGTGCCAGAAAAATAACAAGGGCAATGAAAAGGCTTACCCTTGTGAGCTGATTAATGTGAATGGCAAGTGGACTGAGGCGTATAAGCCACAAGCAGCGCAACAATAGATAATCGAATTACCTTAATCTTAAAACGCACCGATCTTGGGGCATCCTCTGCTCCTTGATCGTGCACTCCAAAATTCCTTCGCATCAAACCGCAACGCACTGTTAAGGTGCATTCTATCGCTTTCCTCATAACCAAGCCATTTCACTAGCCGCCCCACAAATAGATATATTTCAAATACAACTTTTGGCAATTCCTTTGCAGAGGATATACCAGAAATGCTCAAGTCAGCACTTGTGCGGCCAATGAATGCGAGCAATTGATATAGCAACCCGAATAACAGAGATAGCAACCAGACGACCCTATGCAAGCGACAAACGTTGAATCAAATCCCGTTCAGATGGCGATGCCCGAATCTCCGATCATTATTGTTGGCTCGGGGCCGGTCGGCGTGCGCTTTGCTCAGGAGCTGAAGCAGCGCTCGGCTGGTCGCTCAATGGTTATTTTTGGTGATGAGCCGTGGGAGCCCTACAACCGCGTCAAGCTTTCTTCGGTTTTAGCGGGCGACCTGCCACCCTCGGATCTTAAGCTCAACCTGGAAAACTATAAGCCGCAAACCTTTGTTAAGCACTTCAACTGCCCTATTGCCCGTATCGACCGCGAAAACAAGTGCGTCTACGACGATCAGGGCAAGGCTTATAACTATAGCAAGCTGGTTCTGGCGACTGGCTCACGCCCATACATTCCTGGCATTCAAGGCAACGACCTGCGAGGCGTGTATAAGTTTCGTGATATGCGTGATACCGAGGCGCTGCTGGCTCGAACCATGCGCACGCGTCGCTGTGTTGTGGTCGGTGGCGGATTGCTCGGACTTGAAGCGGCCCGCGCCATGCAGCGTGGCAATACCGAAGTGATTGTTATACAGCAGGCCGATCACTTAATGAACCGCCAACTGGATTTTCGGGGGGGCGATCGCCTCAAGCAGAAAATCGAAAAGTTGGGGATTAAGATTATTACCGGGTCGGGCGTAAGGCGCATCGAAGGTGATATCAACGTTTCAGGGGTTACACTTCGCGATCAATCCACCATCGAATGT
>DFOV01000208.1:5670-7758 GCA_002376965.1 Gammaproteobacteria bacterium UBA3532 | reverse complement strand
TTAAACTCAAATGGTCGAAAGGTTTTGCTGATTGAAATGATCCGCTGGCGATGAAGGAAGATGAAGTAATTGACAACTTTCAAAACATAGTTAGAGGCTGTACTTGGAGAACCACCGACTTTTCCAGTTTCATCCTTGGTATAAAGGTTTTCCAATAAATAGTCTCGATATCTCACGATTGGACTTTCCTCTACCTTCTCGGTGCAGTCATATATTGTTAACGGAGGTTTTTCATCAACCAGAAGGCCAGTCCTTGGGTGTGTATGTTCGGGGATTTCCGTGCTCAACCACCGATAGAAGCTCAATAACGCAACTGCATGGGATTGAATCGTCTTATCGGAGGATATATCTGGATCTGCCAACAAAGAGTGAAGATATAGATTCACTGGCACCACATTGATACCATCGGGGTCTATTAAAATTGGAAGTTTATGAGCAAATGGTTTTGAGTTGTCCCTAACGTCATGGATGATCTCGCCACTGTCAGGGTGTGGCCTACTTATAAATGAGGGATATTTCTCCGTACTAATCCACATAAGACAATAGTCAAAGCCGAAGTCATCTGGAAACGACCTATTTTGTTCAATCACATTAACACCTAAATCATCCGTTATTCACACTGCTAAGCCTTCCCCCAGGGGGTTACGCGTTCATACATCTACTTTTTCAAGATATTTCTTAACCAATAGTAAAAATTGTAACCACCCCTCATCTCGACGTCTAATTTATACAACCTGAAACATTACAACATGTGATGTCTAAAGTATTTCCCAACTGTAAGCTAGAATTTGCCAATGAACAATGTCGTGACGAAGTGAAATAGACTTGGTAGACTCACGCTTATGAAAAATTTAAAACGAATAAGTTACATCATGATCTCGCTGATACTCTTTCAGTCGTTTTCTGCTGTGGCCAATTCATTAGATTTTCATGCAATAGATACTCAACATTTGCAACATGAACACAATCATGCTGAGCATGATAAGAGTTTGTCATCAACAAGTATTCAAGATGCAAGTACCGACCAAGTAAAGGGGCAGCATAACCCAGCCGACTGTCATCACTGTGGTCATTGCCATGGTACACATGTTCAGTGGGTCGGTCATGACAGTATCAGTAAACACCATCACGTGGTGTCCAACCACAACTTTAACTATCTAGATGCTCTTATAGACGCACCTATCAACCGCCTACTGCGCCCACCTAAGCAAAAATCCTAAATTCTGTTTAAAGCTCGTCGCGATAACCTTAAACGCGACGTCCGTTATTATTTAATTTTAGGATTATTATGAATCTCACTCATTTTATTGGGCGTGACCTGCATGTCAGGCCGCCACTGCTATCTGCGTCTTTTAAGCGTATTCAAACAACAAAAGCCACATCATTGAGACGGCTTAGCTTACTTACATTTAATGGCACCAAACTGCTGTGCACTTGCTTATTGTTTGTACCGATTTTTGCTCATGCGCAAAATCAGAACTGGGAAAGTTGGTTCTCTTCACAGATAAACAAACATCCCGATATTGTCGCGGCCAAAGAACAATTGTTAAGCACAGGTGCGCTCGCTGATGCTTCTGAACGAGCCCTTTATAACCCTGAATTGTCAACTGACTATACGCGTAATGGCGATAACAATGACTACAGCGTGGGTGTTGAACAGACAATCGACCTTTGGGACAGGCAAGGCGCAAGGCGACAAAAAGCGGGTTTTATGCGCACTGCTGCACAAGCTCAATACCAAGAAGTCGTTTTAAACAAATCAGCTGATGCTATTGATGCATTAATCAATTGGCGTGCAGCAAGAAGTGCCGCTGTAATTGCAAAATCACAACAACAGCAACTTAATTCGTTACTTGAATTGGTCGAAATACGTCAAGCGGCTGGTGATCTAGGGAGTATCGATGCAGAGCTTACCTTTTTGTCGTTATCGAAACAATTTGCTCAAGTGGCGGGAGCAGAGGCTCAACTTCAAATGGCCGAAGCAATGGTGCGGGAGTTACTTCCTGATTGGGAGCCAGAGCGAGGGATTATACCCGACGACTTTTGGCCTTCTAATGCTACATATCCGTCTGATGAAGAATTACTAAA
>DFOV01000208.1:0-5335 GCA_002376965.1 Gammaproteobacteria bacterium UBA3532 | reverse complement strand
GCTTATGCGCAATGGCTCACGCAAAAAGAAGAAGCAGAAGTCACTAGACGTAGTGCAAAAGCAAATCCTACTTTTGGTATTAATGCAGGGCAGGAAGCGCGAGAAAACACCGTTGGGCTGACCTTTTCCATACCGTTAAACATTCGCAACAATTACAGTGCAGAAACTCGCGCCGCAGAACGCATGGCGTTAGAAACTGAAGCACGTTTTAGAGCGCAGTATCGGAAACTTCGTTTCGATTTAAAAGGAGCGTTTGGCGCGTGGCAAAGCTACAACCTACAGTTTACGCAATGGCAATCATTGGTAAAGGGTCGCATCGAGAGTAGTGGTGATTTGTTAGAGAAGCAGTGGCGCAGTGGCGATTTATCAACGACTAACTACCTTATTGCACTGAATCAACGCGCAGAAAGTTTACTGTCTGGCATAGAGCTCGAAAAGCAAACGCGCATAGCATTAAAAAATCTCATGCTGCAATCAGGTCGTCTTATCGACTTGCCCCCAGTTCAACACGATTTCTCAATTGAGTAACAGGATTAACAAAATGAATAAAACAGTATTAGCAGTTTTCATCGCCACATTTGTCGGCGCTGCACCAAGTTTCGCACAAAAGTCTGATCAACAGCATGCTCACAATGAAACGGTAACAAGCATCGATAAAAGCATAAAAGATAAACATGACGAACATACTGATGATGGTCATGAAGAACATGAACTACAAGATGGTCAAAAGCTTGATGAGCATGGAGGCGAGGGTGCCGATGAACATGATGATCACGAAAGCGAACATGCTCATGATAAAGGTGAAAACGAGGATAAAGATGATGAAGAGCATGATGAAACTGCTTCTGCATCGTTAGACTCCAATCAAATGGCATTAGCCAACATTAAAGTAAGCACACTAAGCCCCAAAATTGTCAATTATACTTTGTATGCACCGGGTGAAATATTTTCAAACGGCTATAGCAGCTATAGAGTATCACCCAGAGTGGCATCCGTTGTCACGCGTCGTCATGTGGCATTGGGAGACAGGGTAAATAAAGGCCAAGTGCTTGTCACGCTTTTTAGCGAAACCGTTGCGCAAGCACAAGCCAATTACCGAACAACATATCCAGAATGGGAAAGAGTAAAAGGACTTGGTCGAAAAACTGTTGGAGAGCAGCGCTACATTGATGCAAAAGCTAATTTTGAAGCGGCTAGTGCAGTATTAATCTCATATGGTTTATCCGATGCAGATTTGAAAACGCTCACCTCACAGCAATCAATAGCATTAGGAGAATATAGCTTACGTGCTGAAATTGATGGCGCGGTACTCAGTGACTCGTTTGAACAAGGTCAGCGTATTGATGCGGGAGAGCCGTTGATCTCGTTGGCAGATGAAAGTGAACTTTGGGTAGAAGCGCATCTACCATCGAATATTAACCTGCGGTTAGGTGCAGGTTCTCCGGCACAAATCAAAGTGGGAGACTTCACAGTTGATGCAACGGTTACACAAGAGGCACATACCATTGACCCAATTACTCGAACGAGAACGGTTCGGCTATTAGTGAGCAACCCTGAACATCGTTTGCATCCTGGTCAATTTGCCGAGGTGTATTTCCGTTTTCTGACAAAAATGCCGGTAATGGCTGTTTCAGAAAGTGCGCTAATGCGAGGGCCCGATGGAGACTGGATGGTATTTGTAGAAGATCATCCCGGCGAGTTTTTACCCGTCGAAGTTGAACTTGGAAGAGCGCTTGGTGGCTTGCGGGAAATAACCGGTGTAGAGCCGGGTTCTCGCGTAGTAAGCGAAGGTGCTTTTTTTGTCGCTTCACAAATCGCTAAAGGCGGTTTTGACCCACACAACCACTAATTAGGAGGAGTCTTTATGTTTAATAAATTAATTGATTGGGCTGTTACTAATCGTTTGTTAGTGGTGATTGCTCTGACAACGTTAATAGTCAGCGCGGTTTTTGTTATTCCAAAACTGAATTTGGATGCATTTCCAGATGTCACCAACGTGCAAGTATCTGTCAATACAGAAGCACCGGGGTTAGCTGCCGAAGAAGTAGAGCAGTTAATTACTTATCCAATAGAAGCGGTGATGTATGCCTTACCGGATGTGATGGAAGTGCGCTCTATTTCCAAAACAGGTCTTTCAGGTGTGACCGTTGTGTTTAGCGAGGACACAGATATCTATTTTGCACGTCAATTGGTATTCGAGCGTCTGCAAGCGGCTAAAGAGTTAATTCCCGAGGGCGTCGGTACGCCAGAAATGGGACCCAACACATCAGGATTGGGGCAAGTGTATCAGTATCTATTGTTGGCTGAGCCCGATTCAGGCCTAGACGCTATGGCGTTGCGTAGTTTAAATGATTGGGTGGTGAAATTGCTGCTGCTTCCTGCCGATGGCGTAACGGATGTGCTCTCTTTTGGTGGGGAAGTACGCCAATACCAAGTTAACCTCAATCCATCTCAATTACTTGGATATGGCTTGACTCAAGATATAGTGATGGAAGCACTTGAGCGGAATAATACCAATGTGGGGGGGTGGTATATGAACCGAGGGCAGGAGCAACTTGTGATAAGAGGCACTGGCTGGTTAGATCATGGCGAGGAAGGGTTAGAGCAATTACGTCAGGTACCTTTAAAAACCGTAGACGGAACAACGATTACTGTATCCGATGTGGCGAACGTTGAGTTAGGTAGCGAAATTCGTCAGGGTGCTGCCACCATGACCAGAAAAGACGCCGACGGTAACATTCAAAACTTAGGTGAAGTCGTCTCAGGCATTGTACTTAAGCGCATGGGAGCTAACACGAAAGCCACAATTGATGGCGTCAATGCTCGTATTCAGCGAATTAACCAAGCATTGCCTGATGGCGTGAGTTTTGAAGTATTCTACGATCAAGCTGACTTAATTACTCAAGCCGTGGATACGGTTGTAAATGCGCTAATGTTAGCGTTCGTATTTATTATTGTTATTCTAGCTTTATTTTTGATGAATCTACGAGCCACGTTTTTAGTCCTGATTTCGATCCCTATTTCTATTGGTATTGCCTTAATGGTCATGTCGTGGTTTGGACTTTCTGCCAACCTTATGTCGCTTGGGGGCATTGCAGTGGCAATCGGCATGCTAGTAGATGGCTCAGTGGTAATGGTTGAAAACATGTTTAAACACTTGACTCACACTGATGCTGAGCATGATCACAAGAGACAATTGGGTGAACATGTTGAAGATGATGATCCATTAGACTCGTCCCATGATACGCACGGTATCGCTTTGCGATTACAAGAAGCGGGCAAGGAGGTAGCCCGGCCTATCTTCTTCGCAACAGCCATAATCCTTGTGGTATTCATGCCTTTGTTTAGCTTTGAAGGCGTTGAAGCAAAATTATTTCAACCAATGGCTATTAGTATTATGTTGGCCATGCTTTCGGCGGTATTAGTTGCACTGATTATTGTACCGGCATTGGCGACGTATCTATTTAAAAAAGGCGTGAAACCACGAGAAAGCGTTGTGTTGAAACCTTTAGACGCGGGGTATCGCAAAGGGCTATCGTGGGCAATTTTGCATAAAAAAGTAGTGATTGGAATTGCTGCAATTATGGTAGTCGCTGCTGGTGTAGTGCTTCCTCGGCTTGGCACAGAGTTTGTACCAGAACTGGAAGAGGGCACCATTAACTTGCGTGTTACTTTAGCGCCTTCATCTAGTTTAGATACTGCCCTAGAGGTCTCCCCTAAGCTTGAGAATATATTAATGGGGTTTCCAGAAGTCACCTATACATTGTCGCGTATCGGTCGCGCCGAAATAGGAGGCGATCCTGAGCCTGTAAACAATATCGAAATTTATATCGGGTTAAAGCCAGTGCCTGAATGGACAAGTGCAAGTAACCGCTATGAACTGCAAGCGTTAATGGAAGAAAAAATGGAGCAACATCCGGGTTTGCTCTTCAATTTTTCTCAACCTATCGCGACAAGAGTGGACGAGTTGTTATCGGGTGTAAGAGCTCAACTTGCCATTAAATTATTTGGACCTGATCTTGACATCTTGGCTGAAAAAGGCCAAGCCATTGAAGCTTTAGTAAAAGAAGTTGAAGGTGCAAGAGATGTTGCTATGGAGCAAATTGCCGGTGAATCTCAACTGATTGTGACACCGAATCGCCGCGCTCTGTCGCGCTATGGGTTGGCCGTGGGTGATGTAATGGAGCTCGTAAGCGAAGGTTTAGGTGGAGCCAGCGCTGGCCAAATCATCAATGGTAATGAGCGCTATGATATTTATGTCAGGCTTGCTGAACAATTTCGAAATAACAGTCAAACGATAGCCGACTTGCGCTTACAAACTCCGTCAGGTGCATGGGTTCGTTTAGGAGATGTTGCAGAAGTGACGATTGCTTCTGGTCCACCGCAAGTCAGACGTGATGACGTACAGAGGCGAGTTGTTATCCAGGCAAATGTTCAAGGTCGAGACATGGGTAGCGTGGTGGCAGATATTCGTCAATCTATTGATGAGCAGCTAGCACTGCCTACTGGCTATTCAGTGGATATTGGCGGGCAATTTGAGAATCAACAACGGGCGCAGAAACGATTATCACTAGTTGTGCCGCTTTCGTTGGGCTTAATTGCATTACTACTGTACTTTGCTTTTGCTTCGTTTGGTCAGGCAATGCTGATCCTCGTGAATGTGCCTCTAGCTGTGATAGGCGGAGTATTTTCACTTTGGTTATCAGGGCAATATCTTTCTGTACCGAGCTCCGTAGGTTTTATTACCTTATTTGGAGTGGCGGTCCTAAATGGGGTGGTGATGGTAGAAAGCATCAATCAGCGCATTGCAGACGGATTATCAGTATCTGACGCTGTATTCGATGGTGCTACATCAAGACTTCGGCCAGTGTTGATGACGGCGATTACATCTGCGCTAGGGCTAATTCCAATGTTAATGTCTAACGGCGTGGGTGCTGAAATCCAAAAACCGTTAGCAAGTGTTATTGTAGGCGGCTTAGTAACCGCGACATTTTTGACGCTCTTTGTACTGCCTGTGCTTTTTGCCTGGTTTTCAAAAGGGAAGTTAAAAGATATGACAAGAGCATAATCTTAATTTGAGCTGGCCTGTTGCATGCGATAAGCATCGATAGGCTAGCATCAAACCTTATAGGAGTAGATATGAAAAACTATCAAAGGCTACCAAAAAATATTACATCTCTTTTTTACATTGTCTATATCCGCTGGAGTAGGTTTCACAGCGCTATCTGCTATTGCGGCGTTATACGGGCTGGTGATGATTTCGTTTATTAAACAGCAGTTGGAGGAAACAGATGATTAGATCGAATCGATTGTGGGGTTCTAGGGATTTTCCCCT
>DFOV01000289.1:18554-22867 GCA_002376965.1 Gammaproteobacteria bacterium UBA3532 | reverse complement strand
CAAACCGGCTGCAATGCATGCATCATATCGATCTAAAAAACCTAACAGCCAGCCTGCCACTATAGCAAAAGACAGGGCTATACACACATAGCCGAAAACGACAATGCGTATGCTACTGACAGGTATCTTGAGCAATTATTTGCAAATGCCAGCCAGTAGATTGGCCAGCACATCAACGCGATAAAAAGCCATAGATCTGACACAGGGTATCAGTCTTCGCTCAAACGATTTTTCTGGGCAGGTGGCTTAATAAATGGAATTCTGGCTAAGTAGCAAAACGGCTTCTGGCGGAAGGCGTTCAGGGTCGCGAGAAAGGTTACTAACACGCTGGCCAGCACCGACATACACAAGACACCAAAAATCAAGAATACCAAGGCTTGAAGATGATGGGCATCGCCAGCTATGCGAGAAAGCCACACCATCAACCCTATAAAGCTCATTGATGCCAGTAACACGGTGAGCTGAAAATTCAGGGCTTCGCGCCCATGCAGTTCAATAAAATCCGACTTGTTTTTATTGGCAAGCCAGATGATGCCTGGGCCAATCAGGTTAGCACCGATAAAGGGTAGGGCTAGTTGAAAAAACAGCATGGCGGTCACGCCAATGCCAGCGGCTGCGGTCATATGGCAAAGGGCGGCGAGGGCGGCTTCGTTTTTTGTGGTCATGATTAGCTACGAGTTCCGGAAAAGGCTAGAGTCTACTTGGCTGAGGGAAATATTCAAGCCAGCGTGCGCACAAAGAGCTTGGAGTTTCGCTCTGGGTTATAGCTTTGTTGGCGTTTGTCCGGCAGGTTTTCAAGTGGCGCGGGCTTAAAGCCGCGCTCGCGAAACCAGTGGGCACTCTGGGTTGTAAGTATAAACAATGTATTCAAACCTTTGTTGCGAGCGTTCTCGATAATTTGCGCCAGCAATTGTTCACCACGCGCACCGCCACGATAGTCTGGCGACACGGCCAGGCAGCTTAGTTCGGCCATGTTTGATTGACTGAAGGCCTCAAACGACGCGCAGGCAATAATAAGGCCATCGCGCTCTATTACAATGTAGTTGTTTATATTGTTCTCTATCAATTCACGCGAGCGGGGTACTAGTATACCTTTTTCTTCCAGCGGTTTTATCAAAGAGAGAATGCCTTGGACATCCTCTATGCTCGCTTGGCGTAGGCGCTCAAAATAGGAGTCACTGATCAGAATGCCACTGCCATCTAGCGTGAAAAGCTCAAGAAGCAAAGCGCCTTCTTTCTGGTAATCAATAAGGTGTACGCGGTGAACGCCACGCTGACAGCTTTCTTTAGCTAGAGCTAGATAGGAGTTGCTCCGTTTAGTATCGCTGTCTGCAGATAGATCCGTGGCATCAACATCGCGATCAATAAAGCTTAAGTCGTGCCCTTCGGCATCGTTGGCATGCGGGTTGTTCAAGAAATATATCAGCTTATCGCTATTTAAGGCGACGGCAAGCTCACTGGCGATAACGGTGCTTTCTAGGTTGAAAATGTCGCCAACGGGGGAGGGAGCCAAGTGGTTAATGACGACCAAATTACCAGCTTCCAGTTGGTAGCGAATGCCCTCGGTGTCGATGCGTCGGATTAAGCCGGTGTGTTGGTAGTCGGTGCCTCCCATGATACCGATAGGTTTGGCGATCAAGTAGTTACCGCTGACAAAGCGGAGCGGCTGGCTTTTACCTACCACATTGGGCCTAAGAATCGCCAGGGTGTTTTCTACCGTCGAACGAACATGATTGACAGCGTTGATTAGGTGCGGCATGTCCTGCTCTTGGGTGATGCGTCTGCCACCACTCCATAGCGGCGCAATACCTGCTTTATCCAGCGCACGATCGATTTGGGGCCGACAGCCATAAACCAGCACCACGCGGATCCCCAGCGTCATCATCAAGGCGATATCTTGCAGATGAGTCGCGAAATGCGGGGAGTCGATGCACTCGCCAGGCATCGATATCACCACCACCTTACCCCGATGGGCATTAATATAGCTAGAACTGTTTCTGAACCAGTCGAGTATAGGATCAGAGGCGTTGTCGGGCGATGTCTCTTTTTGCATAACCTGGCTTTAGATACTGTATTTATGTGTAATCGTCGATTGTGACATAGACAGGCGTCGGTGCAACCTAATGTTGGTGATCTGAGGCAGAAAATGCCATAATTCCTGCCCAATCATCGTTAGCCTGATCGAACCGATTCATCATGTACCTCAAATTTTTTGGCCTGGAAGAAAAACCGTTTTCAATTGCGCCCGACCCGCGCTATCTCTATATGAGTGAGCGCTACCGCGAAGCCTTGGCGCATTTATTATATGGCATTGATGGCGGTGGCGGTTTTGTCATACTCACCGGGGAAGTTGGTACAGGTAAGACCACCGTTTGTCGGTGTTTGTTGGAGCAGGTGCCAGAGAATACTCACTTGGCATTTGTTTTAAACCCCAAAGTGACCGTGCCTGAACTTTTGGCAACCATTTGCGATGAGTTTGGTATACCTTATGACAATGCTACTGCGGGCAACAAGTCTTACATCGATAAACTGAATCAATTTTTGCTGGAGGAGCACGGCAAAGGCAAAAACTCCGTGTTGCTGATCGATGAAGCGCAAAACCTGCGTCCTGATGTTTTGGAGCAGCTGCGTTTATTAACCAACCTCGAAACCAATTCGAAAAAATTACTACAAATCATACTGCTTGGACAACCTGAGTTGCGTCAGCTGGTTGAGCGAGAAGATTTGCGTCAGGTGGCGCAGCGTATTACGGCACGTTATCACCTTCATCCTCTGTCAGCCGAAGAGATCGGGCATTACATTCAACACCGTTTGGCCGTGGCTGGATGTCGCGGCCAAATTGTTCCCCCTGAGTTGTATAAACGTATTCATAGCTTTACCGGCGGCATTCCTCGTTTAATCAATGTGTTGATGGATCGGGCGCTACTGGGGGCGTATACCCAAGGCAAGTTATTTATCAATAAGTCGCTACTGGATAACGCGGCCGAAGAAGTCTTAGGACGTAAGCGATACCACAAAAAGCAGCAGGCGCCTAAAAGTAATACCTTTGGCAACTTCAAGCAAATGGCTTGGCCAATGGTTGCGGGGCTGGGCTTTGTCTCCTTGCTCTTAATGGCGACGATACAAAATAAAGAGCCCAAAGTTATACATATCAAAGAGCCAGCGACGGTAGTTCAGCCAGCAGAGCCGGTTATTCAAGAAAAAATTGTTGAAGTGGAAAAGCGCGTCGAAGTGCAACCTATGACTTGGCCTGCTGACAATGTGATAGAACACAGTGAGCTAACCGCGCACCAAGCGATTTTGCAGCGCTGGGGGATCACATATGACCCAACGTCGGGTGTAATGCCCTGTGAAGTGGCTATTGAATATGGGTTGCGCTGCCAAGCCGATGAAGGCTCGTGGCAAAGCATTCGTCTGCTCAATAGGCCTATGGTGCTGACATTGCGCAACAATAAGGGCCAACAGCTTTATGCTGCCATGGTTTCTATGACCGACGATCTGGCAACACTCATGATAGGTAATCAGCCAGTGACGCTACCTCTCAAAGCAATAGAACCTTTTTGGTATGGCGATTTTTCGGTGATTTGGATGGCTCCTCCAGGGCATAGTGGACTGATGCAACAGGGCAGCACCGGTGAGCAGGTGGTGTGGTTGCGAGAGTCGTTAAATACGATTATTGGCGTTGAGAACCTAACCAGCAAAAAATTTGATGCCGATCTGACTCGCGCAGTTGAAGCCTTTCAGCGCAAAGTTGGTGTGGCTTCAGATGGCATTGTTGGCGTGCAGACATTAATACAAATCAATAATTTTGTACGGCGGGTGCCTTTGCTGCGGGCGTATCCCGCAGAAGTTGAGACGATGCAACCGGCCGATGCTTCTGATGCTGGTGTTGATGAAGCCAAGCCATCAATGACCAAGCAGCCAGTGACCAGTGAAGGTGTCACTATGAATGCAGCGCAAGGCTAGGAGGTCGTATGTCATATATTCTAGAGGCCTTAAAAAAATCAGAGCAGGAGCGTCAGCAAGGCCAGGTTCCTAACCTGCAAGTGGTTCACTATCAGGTCGAAAAAAAATCGCCAGCGTTTATCTGGATAATGGTTGTTGTTATTGCTGTATTAATTGGAACGATTGCGGGTGGGCTTTTATGGTTTAAACCCTGGGAGCAAAGAAAGAACGATTTTTTTCAAACGGATAACTGGGATGAGAACTTCGCAGCAGAAGAGTCGCAAGCCGCTAAAAAGGCAGTTGTCCGATCCGAGCCGCAAGAAGCCAAACCCGTTCAACAGGCGTTCAAACCACAACCAGCATTCAAA
>DFOV01000289.1:0-18204 GCA_002376965.1 Gammaproteobacteria bacterium UBA3532 | reverse complement strand
ACCAGCATTCAAACCACAACCAGCGACTCAGCCGATAGCATCACCCGCTGAACCTGCCGCTAGCTCGGGTCAAAATAAGACGAGCGTAGCTACGCTCACATCTATACCGATGAGTAAAAATCCTGCACTTGCTCCGTTCGTAACCAAGAAGACAACGTCAGCACCTTCGGCGGCAGCTGTGACCAATGAAGCGGTCGCCAGCGCTGAGAAGCCGGACTTTAGTACGCCCGCGCTGGAGTCATGGGAGGATATCCCTGAAATCGACCCCGTTGAGGAAGAAGCTTTCGACAATACCGTTGAAGTAGAAACGGATGAAAATGCTATTCCTATGCTCACTGAGCTTGATGATGATGTTAGGGCTACACTGCCGGATGTCACCATTGCCACTCATATTTACGCTCCAGAGCCGCGTCATCGCATCGTGTCGATAAACGGCAAACGCATGCCCCAGGGCACGCGCATTGAGGCTGGCCTAACCTTGGAAGAGATCACGGCCGAAGGAATTGTACTCAATTATAAAGGCCTTCGTTATCGCATAGCTGTTGTTCAGTGGTGGGATGACTATTAGCTATTGAAAAACGGAACATTTGGACATAAATATCCTCTTAGATAGTGCCTGATAAAGGTTTGTTTCTGATACCTGATATAGGTTTATTTTTTGATATCTGTGAGGACATTATGTTGCGTATAGCGCTTCTTCTCGGGACGAACTTCGCGGTGATTATCATCGCTAGTTTGACGTTACGGCTTTTAGGGGTTGACCACTACTTGATGCAAAATGGTGGGCTAAACCTGAATGCATTATTGATCTTTGCCGCCGTGTTCGGCTTTGGCGGTGCTTTTTTCTCGCTATTGATATCCAAGCCCATTGCTAAATGGTCTACGCGGGCGCAGGTTATCACTCATCCAACTACCCCAGATGAGAAATGGTTAATGCAAACCGTTGCTGAGCTTTCTGAACGGGCGGGAATAAAAATGCCGGAAGTAGCGATTTTTCCCGCTCAGGAGTCGAATGCCTTTGCAACTGGCTGGAATAAGAACGATGCGCTGGTCGCTGTAAGTCAGGGCATTTTATACCGCTTTAACCGAGATGAGCTGCGTGCTGTTTTGGGCCATGAAATCGCCCACGTTGCCAATGGTGACATGGTAACACTCAGCTTGATTCAAGGTGTGGTGAATACCTTCGTCATATTTCTGGCTCGTGTCATTGGTTATGTCGTTGATAAGGCGGTCTTTAAAACCGAGCGAGGAGTAGGGGTTGGATATTATGTCACTTCGATAGTTGCCGAGATAGTTTTAGGCATTTTAGCGTCGTCTATTGTATGTTGGTTTAGCCGACGGCGTGAATTTGCGGCCGACGAGGGCGGAGCAAACCTGGCTGGACGAGGTGCGATGATTCAGGCCTTAGCGCGCTTGCAGCAAGAAAGCCAGGCGCACAACCCTTTGCCGGATCATATGCAGGCTTTCGCTATCAACCAGGGAGTAGCGGCAGGGTTAGCTAAGTTTTTTGCCACCCATCCGCCGCTTGAGGAGCGCATTGCTGCGTTACAAAACAAGTAACTGCATTACTAAGAGGGCTACAGTATAAACTCTGTGCCCTCAACGGCCATAAGCAACTCGCTGTCTGGTAAATCGGAGCGCCGCATCAGTCGTTCATAGATCTCGTCGAGCTGCTTATCGGTTCTAACTGGCTCATGGTGAGTGAAAACCATTTTCTTTATTTCAGCATCGCGAGCCAGTTCTATACTGCTTTCGTGAGTGCCGTGGCCCCAGCCTTTTTTGGTTTTGTATTCTTCGACCGTATACTGTGAGTCGGCCACCACCAAATCTGCACCGCGTATAAAGTCGCTGAGCACGCCTTTTTGCTCTTCTATCAGCTGCTGATAGTCATCGTATCCGTCATCTTCGGGCTCATAGATATTGACTGGGTGCTCATAATCGCCGGTGAAGAAAAACACCTTGCCGTGAGATTCAATGCGGTAACCGTAATTAAGAACTGGATGATTAAGTAATATCGGCGTAATAGTAGCCGACCCAACCTGAATCGCCTGACCCTCACGAATATCGTTGTAACTGATTTTGGCATTCAGCTCGCATTCTCGCACCGGGAAATAACAGTATTCCATTTGCGCGGCCAGAATGCTTTTCAAACTTTTCATGTAAATCGGATCAAAGGTGCCGTAAATATCAATTTGATTTCCAGGTACGAAAAATGGTACGAAAAACGGTAGGCCCTGAATGTGATCCCAGTGGGTATGGGTTATGAGTAGGGTGCATTTTACCGGATGCTGTTTGAGTAATTCCAAGCCTAGGGTTCGAATGCCTGAGCCACCATCAATGATGATGACATCGCCTTCATCCGTGACCACTTCAATGCAGGTGGTGTTGCCGCCATACTTGACCGTATCTGGCCCTGGCACCGGAATCGAGCCACGAACACCACGTAGTTTAACTTTCATACATGCTCCTTAGGATCCAATATTAATAAACGCCAGCGCTTTTTCTATCTCGTCTTCGATGCCTTCCATTGAGGCCGTAGCTACAGATACCGGTGCTCCGAGCCAATCGGTGACTTCCTGAGCAATACGGGTTTCAGGATTACCTTCATCGAACAGGTAATGGGCGATGGCATTGGATGCTGAAATGGCACAACACAGCTGTTGTCCGGTATCGCTTTCGATATCTAGATGCATACTGTTGTGAAAACGAATAGCCGCCACCAGATCGCCCGGTAACTTCCAGTATTCCGCCAGAATGGCACCAAACTCGCCATGGTCTAAACCGAAAAGTTTGTTTTCTATTTGGGAGAAGGAATATTTGCCTTGTGCTGCCAGCTTAACGACGGGGGCGTACTTGTCTGGAAGAAAGTGGGCAAACAGAATTTTGCCTATGTCGTGCAATAACCCTGCGACAAAATAGTTAGGTAAATCGTTGGGGATCACACCGCGTTTAGCTGCCAGAATCCTTGCTACAACGCCGACCGATAAGGAATGTCGCCATAGTGCATCTACGTCCAAACCGGCCTTATTGGTTTTAGGGAGCGCACCTGCAGTGGCCACGGTGATTGCGAGATTTTTAATCGTATTGATCCCCACATATACCACCGCATGGTTCACCGAGGTTATCTCGCGGCGCAAACCAAAGTAAGCCGAATTCACCAGTTTTAACACCTTCATGGTTAAAACCGGATCATGCTCAATAACAGAAACCAACTCTTTTGGCGCACAATCGGCCTTGGCCGTGAGCGATATGACACGGTGCACACTTTGCGGAAAAGCGGGGATCTTGTCGACCATCGCTAAAAGTTGATCACGCTGAAGCGGCATGTAGGTTCCCGAAACTGTTTATTATGTGATTATTTAGGTTATTGGTTTAAAGTATAGTTAAACACTCGGAATTGAAAACCTGTTATTTGATAACAAAATAGAACAAAAACAGTAAAAAGGAGCCGAAATGCAGTGCCCTAAATGTAAAACCCACCCGTTACGCCCCACAAAAATTGAACCTGGCCTATCTGCTATGGGATGTTTATCCTGTGAAGGAGCCATGATTTCTTTGCTTGGCTATCGCGATTGGGTCGAGTCTCAGGGGGAGGTCGTCGCTGAAGCGGACTGCCCCAACACAGCAAGTGCCGTTTCCGAAGACAACGACACCAAGACAGCCATGACCTGCCCCAAGTGTAGCCGACTCATGACCAAATACCTGATCAGCGGCGCACATAATAATCGAATCGATTTATGCAGCTTTTGTGACGAAGCCTGGTTAGATCACGGCGAATGGGCGCTGTTGAAGGTGTTGGAACTTTCCCATCAAATGCCCAAGGTTTTTACCGATGCCTGGCAGCGAAAAGCGCGCAAAGAAGTCACTGAAAACCTGAAAATTAACCGCTTGCAAAGTCTGGTGGGCGAAGAAGATACCGAGCGCGCTATCGAGCTCAAAGCCTGGCTTAAAGATCATCCTAATAAAGCTGCCTTGTTGCAATTTATGGGTTCAGATTAACCATGCTGACCTTACGCGACATTATTCGCAGCGGTCATCTAACCCGCTGGCATTCAGTGCGAGTCCAGCGCGAACAAACCCTGGCTGAGCACCATTTTATGGTGACGATGATAGCGAGGGCCATTGCTCGCAAGGTACTTAAACAACATTACTGCACCGAGTGGCAGCTACTATTGGTTGATTACACCTTGAATCACGACCTGGCGGAAGTGCTCACCGGCGATATTCCCTCAAACACCAAAAGACGCTTGGAAGCAATGGAGCCTCAGGCTGCGGAAAAGCTGCGAGAGCTAGAAGAAAGCTGCTGGCCGGTAATGAAAAAACTTGAAGCCAAGCTGCAAGGTACGCCGCTGAAAGCCATTGTTAAATTGGCGGATTTAGCTGATGCTATTATCTATCTTAAGCAAGAAGGACATAGCAATCATGCCGTCGAGATATCGAAAAAAGCGGTGCTGGAACTAAGCCGAGTGATTGCATCTCAAGTGGATACGGTAGACCTGGCACGCTTAGAAAAAGAAACCCAAGCCATTTTCAATAAGCCATTTTCGCATACCCATGGCATCGAATTAAAACTCATCGAAGCCTACCGGCTGAAAGTGACTGCCGCCAGTAAAGCCTTTCCGCAATACAGCTGGGATGAGGCCAATAGCGTGCTGGATATGTTAAGCCACGGTGAAGATGCTCAGCTGGCCTTTGAGTATTAATCTCTGCTTAGTGTGCTATCTTTATAGAGTATATTTTGTACAACCAGCATGTTTTCGTACAATTAACAGAAAGGACACGGCCATGTCAGATCCAGTAGAGTCATTAGAGTCAGTAGATAGCTTACTAAAAGCCAAAGTTGCCGAGGGTATATTTCGCTCTTACGAAGATGCCGTCACCGAATTTAAGCTGTGGCTGCATAAAAAAGAAGTCGAGCAGCATGAGAGGGAAGATAGTGTTGTTGGGACAATTGATGACACCATGCGGTCGGAGGATGCTTAAAAAATGGTAAATCCCTAAGGGGAGTTTTATACTGGTGGCTCGGAAAAGGTGACCTCGTCTCTCGGTGCTTTGGTTTTCTGCATTGATGAATCGCTGTATTGGTGTGGTAAGCCCATCCGAATATGGACTATCACTTTTTTGCAAGGCTAATTATTATTTCAATGGGTATTATGTCAGAACGCTTGATTCTTCTTGATGTGTGGAGAGGCTGCATTATCCTAGCGATGATTTTTTATCATTTGATGTGGAATTTAGGGTATTTCAATTTTGTTGATTTCCGCATTAATCGCCTTGAAGGTTGGCTAATTTTCAAAAACATTATAATTACTAACTTTGTTTTCATCGCTGGAATATCAACACATATTCTCGCAAACAGCCCCTTCTTTTACAAAAAGGTGTTTTATCGTGTTGGCTTACTTTTTTTGGCTGCAGCGTTAGTCACTGTATTTGGGTACATTGGTCGACCGTCATCACCAATCTATATGGGGATATTACACTTCTTTGCGCTCGCCACTTTATTAGTTATTCCCGTCGCCAGACATCGTTTGAGCTGCATTTTGTTGGCCATGACTATTTTTACCGTGAGCTATATTCGGGAATATCCTAACTTTAACGGAACCGATTTTTGTTTCACATCTTTAGAGGAAAGCTGTCATAAAACCAGTGATTTTGTGCCGCTATTTCCTTGGCTAGGGGTCTTATTGATGGGCGTTGTATTGGCTCCTCTTTTTCTTAATTGCTTTAAACGCTTTGCTCCGAAACAAAAGATAGCGGGGATACCTCTAGTCTCTTGGCTCGGTCGACACAGTTTGTCTATCTATTTAATACACGCACCTCTTCTTTTTGTGGCGATTGGACAACTAAATAAATTGATCGAAGAGTTCGTAGCCTAGGTTAGCGAAGCGTAACCTGGGAACACTAGGTATTAAAATTGGAGAACGCGGATCTTGAAATACAGTTGCATCGCCTTGTATAAGCACACCTTTGATGATCCTCGTAAAGTCTCTCAGTATGAAGAGAGAGTGACAATGGTTGAAGCAAGTTCCGAGAAAATAGCCGAGCGCTTATTTCTATTGGACATAAAGGATTATGCCATTGATGGTGTAACATTTTTGGGGGAATACTCCATCTTCGAGCAGTATCCTACAGATGGTAGGGTATTGGAAGTAGCGAGCAAGTCGAGAGTTTTCGCTGGTAGCGACGCTGAATACATAGAGAAACTATGGTCTGATTTGCGGCCAGAGCGTTGTGAACAAAATGGGTGGGAGCATGCGACATATAAAATCCAAGATGGATTGCTGGGTTGTTATAACTGCAAGGCAGAATTTGTTGAATGACACTTTCGCTCTTTTATTGATTAGTCTCGGTTTCTGTGGTTCAACGAGATGACAAGCGAGATGATGAACAAAAAGATGCGTTAAGAATATTGAGTTGGTACGGACCTATGACCGTGGAGCTAGAAAAAGGAAAGGCATATTTTGATGTCAGTTATTCGGATGACGACTTAATTATCCCAAATATTGAGACATTGATTTATGTCGGAAAAGACATATTGGAAAGCGGAAAGTATTACTTTCAGACGCCTGATTGCTATTTTCAGAATGGTCCATTTTATGCGGTGACTGATGAGAGTATAAAGCCAGAGCTTGAGATTGTCTCCATGGATGAATGTTGGGCGGAAATGTTAGAGACTATTGGAACGCTTCAAGAGTTGTTGAAGAAAAAACAGTGTGACTTTAATGAGTTATTTGGTGGATACGGTTGATCGACAATTCGATACCAATATTTGTTGAAATGGAGCAAGCATGGCCGAGCATGAATACATCAATCGCTTAATCAATGAGGCTCTTAAAAATCTCGATAACGCTATGAGGGATATTTCCAACCTTGACCCTGACAGAAGAGAACTATACCAAATTGGTAAGCTTGGTCGTTGTCTCGGTTTACTAAGGGAGTTCCAAGCCCCAATTATAGAACCGTTCCCAGAGTTAGCCTCCTCAATATTACAAGATACAGATTCAATGCCGCAGCTCACAGAACAGCACGAACAGGCTGTTGCCGAGCTATCAGGTGATGTCGTCGAAAAAATAGATGAAGCGCTTCTCTCTTATGCAACAAACAAATTCCAAAAAGTGGCCATGATAGTTGGAATATTTATCGGTGAGTCTGAGCTGCATACAAATGGGATTCCTGATTTGTTTTATGCGCAAAGAATCGAAGCTTTAGCTCATGCCGGCCGTTTAGAATATCAAGGTGACTTGAAGTTTATGAGGCGTTGTGAAGTGCGGATAGCGCAAAATAAGTTCTAGCAGAGATTGAGCAACCCTCGGCCCTTTAGCTTCTACCAGAAACGTTGTTAAGCGCTTAACGCCACCCATTAATTCCCTCATCACAAAAACTCAGTTATGCGAATTGGCAATGTTCGTATACAATACGCCCGTTTTTTAATCTAAATCGTTTTCTTCTTCTCCGCTCCTGAGAGTTGGCATTGAGAAACTGCCAGCAGAAAGCGCTGTGTTTTAATTTGAGGCGAAATATTTTTAATGTCATCTGATATCAGTAAGTTACGTAATATTGCGATCATTGCCCACGTTGACCATGGTAAAACTACTCTGGTTGATAAGCTTCTTCAGCAATCTGGCACCCTGTCAGATCGCAATCAGCCTGAAGAGCGTGTTATGGACTCCAATGATCTGGAAAAGGAGCGGGGAATCACCATTCTGTCCAAGAATACCGCCATTCGTTGGAACGATTATCGAATCAACATTGTAGACACCCCAGGCCATGCCGACTTTGGCGGTGAAGTTGAGCGTATTCTATCGATGGTTGATTCGGTATTGTTGTTGGTTGATGCCGTTGAAGGGCCAATGCCTCAAACGCGCTTTGTGACGCAAAAAGCTTTTGCTCAAGGCTTAAAACCGATCGTTGTTGTTAATAAAATCGACCGCCCAGGCTCACGTCCTGACTGGGTTATCGATCAAGTGTTTGAACTGTTTGATAACTTGGGTGCAACCGATGAGCAACTGGATTTCCCTATCGTTTATGCTTCAGCCCTTCAAGGTTATGCAGGATTAGAGGCGGACGAGCTTGAGGAAGACATGACACCGCTGTTTGAAGCGGTTATCAAGCATGTTGCAGCGCCTGATGTTGACCCGGAAGGGGCATTCCAAATGCAGATCACTTCGTTAGACTACTCAAGCTATGTTGGTGCTATCGGTGTAGGGCGTATCACGCGTGGTAGTGCTAAGCCTAACATGCCTGTGACATTGGTTGATAAAGACGGCAAGACACGTAATGGTCGATTGCTTCAGGTATTAGGCTACATGGGACTGGAGCGCAGTGAAGTGCAAAGTGCCAGTGCTGGTGATATTGTAGCGATTACAGGTATTGAAGGTATTAATATTTCAGACACATTATGTGATCCCGCTCAGCCAGAAGGCCTACCTGCTTTGACGGTTGATGAACCGACAGTCACCATGACATTCCAGGTCAACAACTCTCCATTTGCAGGTAAAGAAGGTAAGTTTCTTACGTCTCGCCAAATTAAAGATCGCTTAGAGCGTGAATTAATCCACAACGTGGCGTTGCGTGTTGAGCAAACCGATGATCCCGATAAATTTAAAGTATCTGGACGTGGTGAACTGCACTTGGGTGTTTTGATCGAAACCATGCGTCGTGAAGGCTATGAGCTGGGTGTTTCTCGTCCTGAAGTTATTATGAAGACCGTTGATGGCGAGCGCATGGAACCGTATGAAACAGTAACGGTTGATGTTGAAGAGCAGCATCAAGGCTCTATTATGGAAAAACTGGGCCTGCGTAAAGCTGAGATGACAGATATGGTGCCAGATGGTGCTGGTCGTGTGCGTATCGACTTTATTATTCCTAGCCGTGGCCTGATTGGTTTTCAAACCGAATTTATGACCTCTACGTCGGGAACTGGCCTTATTTACCATACGTTTTCTCATTATGGGCCTGAGGTGAAAGGTGCTTTGGCTCAGCGTAATAACGGCGTGCTTGTTTCAATCGCAACGGGTAAGTCGTTGGCTTATGCACTATTTAACCTGCAAGACCGAGGGCGTCTCTTTATTGGACATGGCGACGAAGTCTATGAAGGGATGGTTATTGGGATCCATTCCCGAGCCAATGATTTGGTGGTCAATTCGTTAAAAGGCAAGCAGCTAACCAATGTTCGTGCTGCAGGTACCGACGAAGCTCTCACTTTGTCTCCACCTATTCGAATGAATCTTGAGCAAGCGCTTGAGTTTATCGACGATGATGAGCTGGTAGAGGTAACGCCACAAGCGATACGCATTCGTAAGAAAGTTTTGACAGAGAACGAGCGTAAACGTTTATCTCGAGCGAAGAAAGAAGATTAATTACATTTAAGTACATAATGAAAAAGGCGCTTTTTAGCGCCTTTTTCATTGGTGAACAGAATCAATAAAAGGAGAGGGGTGTGATTGGATTATTACAAAGGGTGGCCTTTTCATCTGTGGTAGTCGATGGCGAGACTGTTGGAAAAATTGAGAAAGGGCTTATGGTTCTTGTTGGTGTTCAACCAGAAGACAACGAAGCCAAAGCGAAGCGGTTGTTGGAGAGAATTATTGGCTACCGAGTATTTGAAGATAATCTCGGCAAGATGAATTTAAGCTTGAAAGATATTCAAGGTGGATTGCTTCTAGTGCCGCAGTTTACGTTAGCCGCCAATACCAAAAAGGGTATGCGGCCTAGCTTTACCAGCGCAGCGCCTCCTCAAAAAGGAAAGATCTTGTTTGACTATCTGGTACATCAAGCCAAATCCCTTCATCCGCATGTGCAAACCGGTGAGTTTGGGGCCGATATGAAAGTGACATTACTTAATGATGGCCCTGTGACTTTTTGGTTAGAGGTGTAGACAACGGCTTGATAGAATCACTGTGCTATACTTTTTTCAGTACATACTATAAAAATAAAAGCTAAAAAGATAAGGGAACCTGCTGCCTATGAGTAAATGTTTCGGTATCGCAAAAGTTATTATTGCTACCATATTCTGTCTTATTCCATTTCTCGCGTCCGCCACGAATACCGTGATTGAGTTCTGGCATTCCGAGCCAACCCATGATCTGCCTTTTTTGGAGCAGCAGTTTGCTCAGTATGAGAAAGTCAGCGGCGTCGAAATTCGCAGCATTAAAATTGGCTTTGATGACTTGAAAGCTGAGCTTATTGGCGCGGCATATGAAGATCGTTTGCCAGACATGATCCTGGTGCCTGCTGATTATTTGGGATCATACGAGCTGCTAAAGCTTTCGCTCATCGAGCCTGAGGATATGCCGAAAGTCATTAGTGCCAAAAGTGTAGAAACGGTCACCATGGGCAAAACGCATTGGGGCGTGCCGATGAGGCAGGGGAATCACCTGTTGATGTATTACCACACCAAGCGGGTAACAAAGCCATTGACCAGTATGGAAGACATTGTGGCCTTGGCCACCAAGAAAAAGTACAAACATGGATCGGCGATCGGTTGGAGCTTCAGTGAAATGTTTTGGTTTGTTCCATTTATTGGCGCCTATGGTGGTTGGCCTATGCAGGGACATGACGTGACGTTAAATACACCTGCCGTGGCTAAAGCACTGGAGAAATATAAATCGTTGCAGCAGGCGGGTGTTGTTGACCTAAAGTGTAACTATACCTGTGCCAGGAAACGTTTTATCAAAGGGGACTATGACTATTTTATTGATGGTGCCTGGGCATATGGCGGCCTGCACGAAGAGCTTGGTAAGCATTTTGGGGTAGCCACTTTGCCCTCCGTGGATGGGCATCCACTGATTAGTATGTATTCGACCAAGGCTTTGGCTTTTCCTAATCATGGTTTGACTGATCCTGCTAAAAAAGCCCGCTTGGTCGACTTTTTTCATTTTCTTACCAGTTATGATTTTCAGATGCGTTGGCATAAAGCCACGGGCCATGTGCCTAGTCACCAACAGGCTGCTGATGAGCTTCATTCTCAAGCCGATCCAAATTTGGCAGCGTTTTTCTATCAGCTGGAATATTCGAAAATGATGCCGATAGTGCCTGAGATGGGGTTTGCTTGGCAAGCGATGGTGCGCGGCTTTGGTCGACATTTGATGCATGGGTTCAGCGCTATAGATGCTGCGGCCTATATGCAAAAAAGCGCACTACGCGATATCAAAACGAATCACTGAGTACGCATCAGGAGGAAAGGTAGTATAACTAGCTAACAACTCGTTATTAGTTATACTTATCTAGAGCTGTATTTCTAATAGACTTCGAGTCATTGGGGGAGGTAACTCACCTCTAGTAAAAAGTTCCTAGGGGAGCGTGAATTTCGCACATTCGTGCGATTTTTAAAACATTTGTTTGACACAGAATGAACGGTTGAATATTATACACCTATCAAATGAGTTTATTGCTTGGCCTTGATTAGCAATTTTAATGATTAGCTGTTCTTTTAATTGCATTGGGTTCTCTCACTACACACATTTGACTTCTCCTCTCTTAAAATCATTTTCCTCTCTCAATGATTTAAGATTTTTTTAAGGCGCCGATGGCGCCTTTTTTTGTCTTAAGAATATAGTGTCCACTGGAAATTAGCGATTAGCTTGAGCTTTTGGCGAGGCGCTTTTTACCATCAGGCTGATCTCATCTGCCTGAATCGGACGACTAAACAGATATCCCTGATATTGTTCACAATGCATATGACTTAGCAGCTTATATTGAGCTTGCGTTTCCACGCCTTCGGCGATGACTTCGAGCTTAAGCACATGGGCAAGTTGTATAATATTTTCGATCAATGCTGCCGCTTGGCTATTCTCTGCCATATCAAAAATAAAAGAGCGATCTAGCTTAAGGTAGTCGACAGGTAGCTTCCGTATATAACTGAGCGATGAATAGCCTGTTCCAAAATCGTCTACCGCGATTTTAATACCGTGGTGGCGCAATTCATTTAACGTGTCGATGGCTGCATCCATATCAATCATCAAGCTGCTTTCGGTTATTTCAATTTGTAGCAAATCAGCTGGCAAGTGGTTGTTTTTAAGCAGTGCTTCAATGCGCTCGACTAATTGAAGGTGAGAAAATTGCTTGGCAGACAGGTTGATGGCAACAGGCAATAAAATACCTTGCTCGCGCCAGCGTTGAGCTTGAGCGACAGCCTCATCCAACACCCATTCGCCAATATCGTTGATGATGCCCGTTTCTTCGGCAATAGGGATAAACTTCATCGGTGAAATAGGACCCAGCTTAGGATGATTCCAGCGTAATAGGGCCTCGACACCCACTACTTCACCCGTTTTGAAGCTTACCTTGGGCTGGTAAACAAGGGATAATTCTTGTTTTTTGACCGCAGTGCGCAAGTGCGTTTCCATAAACAAACGCTCTTGAACCTGTTGATTCATCTCACTGGTGAAAAACTGGAAGTTGTTTCGGCCCTGCTTTTTGGCGTGATACATTGCCGTATCGGCCGCTTGTACCAGCATTTCGACGTTATCGGCATCGTCAGGAAACAAGCCAATACCGATACTGGGGCTGATATGTACTTCATTTCCTTCCAGTATCACGGTAGGTTGCATGGATTCAAGGATCTTATTGGCTACCGCTGTCACTTTGTCAATGTGAGAAACATTTTCGACAATAACAACAAACTCATCTCCGCCGAGCCTTGCAACAGTGTCTTCCTTACGTAGCCCACGCTTTAGGCGTTTAGCGACTTCTCTTAGCAGCATATCGCCGCAAGCATGTCCTAGAGTGTCGTTAATGGCTTTGAAGTGGTCCAAATCAAGAAAGAGCAGGGCGACCTGACTCTTGCTGCGTGCGGCGTGATTTAAAGCGTGATGCAGGCGTTCGTGAAAAAACATGCGATTTGGCAGGTTAGTCAACACATCATAGTTTGCCAGTTGGCGCAGTTCTTCTTCTGAATGTTTTTGCTGAGTGATATCGGCAAAAAGCCCAACATAATGGGTTATGTTGCCTTTGTCGTCTTTCACTGTGCTGATATTTACACGTACGGGATAGGTGCGGCCATTTTTGCGCTTATCCCATAATTCGCCTTTCCATTGGCCACGCGACTTCAGTGACGTCATGATCGCAGCGTACATATCATCAGGGTTTCGCTCATCTTCCAGCAGTCTAAGTTTTTTGCCTTCTACCTGCTGAGCATTAAAGCCTGTTATCTTGCCAAAGGCATGGTTGGTATAAACGATATTGAACTGGCTATCAGCAATCCAGGCACCATCAGATGTATTTTCAACTGCCTGGGCAATAAGTTTCAGTTTTTGTTCGATTCTTTTGAGTTTGTCGATATTTTTTATGGTGCCGGATAAGCGTGTTGGCATACCATTGCTATCGCGCTCACTGATTTTACCTCGTGTTAAAACCCAATGCCATTCACCGTCGTCACGCCGCATGCGGTAGGTAGCCTCGACGTGATCCGTCGCGCCTTCGATATGACTTTTCAATGTTGCTTCTATGTTAGTTTTATCGTCACAGTGAACCTGAGTCAGGTGCTCTTCAAATGGATCTGCGTCACTGGAATAGTTGGTTTCTAATGGCTGGCCCAGGAGCTTTTTGAGGCGGTGGGACTCAGCAATACTCCAACTCCATAGCTGATCGCCACTGCCCCAGAGCGCCAGTTTCAGGCGCTTTTCACTTTCCTGAAGTGAGCGCCGAGCAGCCTTTTCGGCCAGAATGAATTTTCGACGCTGTGCGACAATAAAGCCACATGTGCCCATTATCAATAACAGGTATAAAGCTCTCATCCAGGGATTTACCCAGAAATATGAGCCTATGCTTACCTGTAGCGATGCTGGAGAAACACTCCAAGTCGAACCATTGAGACTGGCTCGAATTTCGACCTGATAGTTGCCGCTATCAAGATAGGGCAGGGTTAACGTTTGTTTGTTACCTAAGTCATACCATTGGTCGTTCAAGCCAATTACACGATATTGGTAGATCGGAGCAATGGATGACTGATGATAGATACCGCCGAACTCGATGGATACATGACGCTGTTCATATTGCAAATCAAGATGTTGCCCATTCCAGTTAGATATCGCTTGTCGATAGGGCTTTCCAGATATCGCCACTTGGTGGATGGCGACATCTGGAGCGGGTTGGCTTTTACCCAACATATAAGGAGGGAAATGAACAATACCATGATGAGTGCCGAACGACAGGTTGCCTGATAAACCTCGGGTTGAGGCATAACGGCTAAACTGGCGGTTGGGCAGGTTGCTCAGTACACTATAGTGCCTGGAGCGCCCTGACTGCGGGTTAAATCGCGCTAGCCCTTGGCTGGTGGCAAGCCACAGGTAGCCCTGTCCATCAACCTCAAGAGCAGCCAAGTTGTCGCTTGGTAGGCCGTCAAAGGAGGTGATATGTTCGAATTGACCGGATTTTAAACGAAATTTATACAGTCCTGCGCTATTGGTTCCTATCCAATATGTACCGGTAGGATATTCGCGGAAAAATGAAATATGCTGCGTTGATACCAAACCTGATAGTCCGGCTTTTTCCGAATAGTCGATCATTGTTTCGCTATCAGGTTGGTAGCGTATGACCTTGTGGTGAGTAACGAGCCAAATAGCTCCGCTGTTATCGACCACCAGTTCTTTGACGTTTAGCCCCGTTGGCTTTGGGTGAATTGAGTGCAGGGTTAGCTTGCCTTTTCGCCATTGATAATGACTTATGCCCTCGCTTGACGAGTAAACCCATATTTCTGCTCCTCGCTTAGCTAATCTGGTTGCGTTGTTTAAGCCCTCTAGGTAAGGAACGTGAGAAACGTTGTTTTCGAGAATCAGCAAGTCCAGGCCGTTTTCATGCAATGCAAGCAATTCCTGATAAGGTGATTCAACCAGCTGAACATACTTCGGAGAAGATGGAGTAAAAAGGGAGTGGCGCGGCGCTGCATCACGTTTTTTGTGACCAATGCCGGTAGGTGTTAGCCACCACATATCGCCGTTGGTGCGTTCGTGTATTTGTACTATGTCGTTTGCTTGAACTGTGTCGTTTGCTTGTTCGTCTGAAAATTCCTGTTGAATAAAACCAAAGGCTTGGTATTCAGGTTGCCACTGATAGAACCCGTTACCCTGATGAACTACCCAAACGACATCCGACTTTGAGCGGTAGATTTGACGAATGGGAGAGCTTTGGATAACAGACAGATTGGCTATCGTCTTTGGAGCACTGTGGCTTTGATCAAAGCTGAAAATAAAGCCATCGGCACTTCCCAGCCATAGCTGATTTCGCTTTCCTTCACCCAGCGCAGTGATTTGGGTTGAATCTGGAAAGCGGTAGATATATTTCCATTGTTGTGGCGACGCTGTAGTCTGATCCAGTACAAAGAGTTTATTGGCATCGGATACCAGCCATATACTGCTCTCCGAATGATAGATCATCGAAGATTCCGAGCCAGATTGAGCGGGTAAAGCTATGCGTAAGTTATTCATGCCCGCATTGACTTGGTAGAGGTGACTGGTTGTTAACACCCAAAGTCGTTTGCTGTGATCGGTATGAAGCTGAACTATCTGCTCATCAGGAAAAGGCAATGATTGCGCTTTTGGGGCTGTGCTTGAGTTATTTAGGGCTGTCTTAGTATTGCTTGGGTCTATGTTGGTATTGGGTAGCTGAAACAGTTGGTTGTCGAGTACGTAGTAAAGGTTGTCGCCAATGGCTGTCACCAGTAATACCGGTTTGGATTGTATGACTTCAAAATGTCCCTTTGACGGAGTGTAACGTATCAAGCCAGCTTCGCTTGCCAGCCATACAATGCCATGCTTATCGACGGTAACGCCTTGAATACTATTGGTCGGGATACCTTCAGCAGCTTTAGGGTTGTGGCGAAAGTGAGTGAAGGTGCTGCCATTAAAGCGACTTAAGCCTTCTTCTGAAGCAATCCAAATGATGCCCGAACTATCCTGATGTATTTGGTTAACAGAATAGCTGGAAAGCCCAGACTGTAAACTAAATTGACGCCAAGCGATAGGAGCATCGAATATGGTTTTCGCAAAGACTGTTTGCGCAAAAACTGTTTGTTCAATGATGGGACTTAAAAATAATAAGAGGCTTAGTATACACCAGCCGAAAATCGCCTTATGGCGATAGTTAACAACCATGATGGCTCCTGAAAATGTGCCTATTGCATCACACCCTGTGCCGGTACAAAAAATATCGATATGAAAGATATCTATCCAAAGGGACTCCCTGCCTTGGTCGTGCCGAGAAACCCCTTTGCATTGCTAAATAGTAGAGTCTATTTATCTTTCTCTAAGTATATCAGACAATTTTCAAGTTGCTGTGGCGTTACCTGATAATGTGTTATGATGCGTCGGTTATATATTAGTCATGTGATGGTGGGTATGGCATCAAATCAATCGGTCGCGAAGCAGTCGATCTACAAAATTCAGTTTGTTAATGCTGGGGAAATCTATGAGGTTTATGCCAAGCAGATTTTTCAAAGCGATTTGTATGGTTTTATTGAAATAGAAGAGTTCATTTTTGGTGAGCGGTCACAGTTGGTTGTCGATCCTTCCGAAGAAAAGCTAAAGGCTGAATTTGATGGTGTGAAGCGTAGCTTTATACCTATGCATGCGGTTATTCGAATTGATGAGGTATCCAAGGAAGGGGCGGGTAAAATTCGATCCACCAAAGGGGAGAACGTTACTACTTTTCCTGGCGCTTTTTCTGGAAGCAGTTTCCAGTCAGATAAGAAAAAGTAGTTGGACTGATGGATTGGAAAGAATCGTTGGCTTTAGGCAAAGCCACTGACTATGTATCAACATACACGCCGTCTCTGTTACAGGCCGTTCCGCGCCAATATAATCGTGAACATTTAGGCATAAGTGCTAACAACTTGCCCTTTAAAGGCCATGATTTGTGGCATGGCTATGAGGTTTCTTGGCTAAATAATAAAGGTAAGCCACAGGTCGCGTTGCTCAAGCTGACAGTACCTTGTGATACGCCGAATATCGTTGAATCCAAATCATTTAAGCTTTATTTAAACTCGCTGAACCAATCACGCTTTGGCTCGGTCGAACAGGTGTCGGAATGTATTGCAGCTGATATTCAACAGGTGGTTGGTGGGGCTGTCACTGTCATATTAGGGCCAGTGCATGATACGCGCTGGCAAAGCTATCCAAATATCGATGGCTGTTGCTTGGATGGTCTGGATATTGAAGTGGATGCCTACCAATACGAGCCTGGTCTGCTGAAGAGGGGCGTCGAGAAGGTATCAGAGGTTCTCTACAGTCATTTGTTCAAGAGTAATTGCCTAGTAACTCACCAGCCTGACTGGGCAACGGTGGTGATTGATTACCAAGGTACTGAGATAGATCATGAGTCGTTGCTTCGGTATTTGATATCCTACCGCATGCACAACGAGTTTCATGAACAGTGTGTTGAACGAATATATAGTGATATTATGCAACGCCTGAAGCCCGAGTATCTTATGGTGCAGGCGTTATTTACCAGACGAGGTGGGCTGGATATTTGCCCAGTAAGGGCGTCGGCGCTTGATTTTTCACCCATGAGTCGCCAGATCCGCCAGTAGATAGTTTTCAGTAAGTTATATATCCAAGTAGATAACGTTAAAGATATAACGTTAAAGATACAAAGCTAGTGAGGTTAACATGAAAAAAGCAATTCTTGCCGGAGCCGTTATTGTCGGTGTTGTTGGTGTTTATGGTGCGCTGCAAATGCAGAAAGGAAAGGATAAAGGAGATGATTGGGAGCAGTTTGAATCTGATGCTCCTGTAGCGGAAACAGTAAACCCCCAAGCTCGTCAGCCTGCTCAGTCCGAAGAACCTGCTAGCGAAAGTGCCCCTGCAGTCGAGATGGCGACCAAGCGAACCCCACCACCGTCGCAACCTCAGCCACAACCAAAAGCGAATCCTGAAACCGCTCAAGCTACTGAAGTTCCTGCTGATCTTGGTAAGCCGAATGTCGATGGTTTAACACCAGATGGCGGAATTGGATACTATGATCCGAATGCCAAAGGCCCTGAATATGGAGTTGATCAAAATATCGAAGTAACGCCACCAGGGGCTGATTGGGATGGTACACCAGGCTTACCACCAGAGGCCGGTGTCGATCAAACTATTACCGTTGAGCCTCCAGGAGCTGGTAGTCAAAACATTCAAACTCTAGGTCCTGCAGGCGAAATGCCAAACTAAATTTGCCTGACGAGTCATCGGAAATACGGCTAGATCCTCAAAAACCTAGATCCTCAAA
>DFOV01000363.1 GCA_002376965.1 Gammaproteobacteria bacterium UBA3532 | reverse complement strand
GTTATTCACTGGGTATCCGCCAGTCATGGTGTACCAGCAAAAGTTCGTTTATATGACCGGTTGTTTAGTGTTCCTAACCCTACAGGGGATAAGGAGAAGGATTTTCGAGAGTTCGTTAACCCCGATTCTTGCGTTGTCATCGAGAAAGCGATTTTGGAGCCAAGCTTGGCTAAGGCTAGCCTGGAACAGCGCTTTCAATTTGAGCGGGAAGGGTATTTCTGCTTAGACCAAGATGCGACGGATGAGCACTTGGTATTCAATCGTGTGGTCACTTTACGTGATTCGTGGGCCAAAATAGCCAACAAGTAAACACCCGCTCCGTTTCTCTTTAACTGTAGTAGTCGCGACCTAACATGACAGAACCGCTATTCTAGCGGTTCTTCTTGTCCTTCTATTTCTAACTCTGGCGGCGCCAGGTCGGCTTGATCGCCTCCAGCTTCTTTGGCGCTTTCCAGTGCTGCAGTAGCACGCTCAACAAGATGGCTGGGTGGAGCTTGAGTCGTTGGAATGCAGGTCGCAATACCTACGCTGATAGTGACGCGATCAGTAATTTTTGATGCTCTGTGCAGGATATTCGCCACTAATATCTTATCGCGAAGGTTATTGGCCAATATAAGAGCGTCGTTTTCCGTTACGCCAGGTAATACAACGGCAAACTGCGCATCACCGATCTTAGCGGAAAGATCAGCTGCTCGCTGAAACGAATTCTGAATGATAGTTCCTACGGTTTTAAGACAAGCCGCACCGGCAGTATGGCCATAATGTTCATTATACTCGTCAAAAAAGTCGACCCCTATCAGGTACAGCGTCAGCGTCTTTTGGTGTCGCTGGAGTCGACGGTATTCAAGGTCAATGACTTCATCGAAGCGAGCTTTATTAGCCATTCCCGTTAGCGAGTCCTGGCGTGCAATCTGGTTCAAACGCTGAGTTGCTACTGCCAATTGATTCTTGGTTTTACGCAGCATGGTTTGTTTGGCCGCGTTTTGAATGAATGGGGCGATCAACTGACATACATAGTTGAGCTCGTTGATTAGCGCTGCCTTCCATTCAATAGGGTGACTTAACATTGAGCAGCTGATAAAACCAAAGGTGTGTTGGCCACTGGTTAATGGGAGCACGAGCTGGGACTTGATATGTATTCCTCGCCATAAATTCTGCTCGGCGAACGCATTGACAGGCATGTCATTCACATCATCAACGACCACTTTTTCGCCAGACATTAGTATTTGATGAGACCATGAGAAACGCGCTGTTGGTAATTGCTTTGGACTTTCGCTGGCAACTGCGCCGCCTTGGGGATATCTGTCGTGAAAGAGTGACATCATTTCCTTGTCTTCACTAAACAAATAGCCTGTGATCTTTTCGAGTTGGAACCGACTAGCGAGAAGTTCGAAAAGATCGGCAAAATCGATCTGATCCAGGCGTTTGCCAGCCACCTGTTGGCAGTAGTTAAGCACATTGCTCATCAACTCTCGCTCTGATTCGTATTGAGCTTGCCTATTTTCTAATGTTTGGCATTGACTGCTTAGGGTTTCTAGTTGCTGGCTCGCGCTATGGTGCTTCTCTTTTAATTGCAAAGCCTGAAAGCCAACGTTTGAGATAATATCGTTGATAAGGTTAATAATCTTGGTAAAAAATGGGGAGTCGGTATTCGGGATAGGCTCTGGTGCGCCGCCACTATCGACGGTTGATAGCAAGGTTTCAATTTGTTGGCAGGGAAGAAAAAACAGTTTTCTTGCAAGATAAACTGCTGCCCCAGTAAACAAGGCGGAAGTCATTAAAACAATGAGAATAAACTGGCCAATGCTATTACTTAGGGTGTCAGAAAATGCGTGCGATGGCTGCTCAATAAATAAGGTTCCTGCGACGGAAGTGCCTGATGCGGTTTGGTAACTGATCGGAAACTGGTAATTGGCACTGCCACTGTCGGGACGGCCATTTTCATAAGAAGAAACCTGCCCAGCAGGGACATAGCGCAAGTAGTTGAAGCCGCGCTCTTTATACAGGCGGAATAGAAAATCATTGATGTCCTTGCGGCTAGACACTCCAACCATGCGCCCAAGCTCAGCAATATCCGCCTTCATCTGACTTCGCTGCGCTTTTTCGTGCCACTTTGTTTGAGACAGGTGCGACATTATAAGGAAGATCAACCCGATAAATAGCGCCAAAAAACCAATAATCGACGTTATTTTTATGAGTAACTTTGACATGAATCCCCAACCCCTTTCGTTCTTTTTATACGGTAAATCGCTTCACCATCCTATAGCCATTCGCCTGTCACTACTGTGAGCTTGCTATCGTTTTTATATTTGGCAAAAGTGCGTTTCTAGCGCCAAATTGTTTTTGTATCTTTGTCAAATGCTAATAATAGACAAATTATTCAATTTACTCTATCGACTTGTTTTGCAAGTGGAACAAAACCACCTAAACTGAATTTAAAAGATACAATCCTTTAACGGAGTTTTTGCTGTGAATTTCACTAAATTGTCGACCAAATTGTTACTTGGGTTTATTGTTGTTGCTGGTTCACTGACTTTGGC
>DFOV01000452.1:2281-3161 GCA_002376965.1 Gammaproteobacteria bacterium UBA3532 | reverse complement strand
CATTGGATCCGCCAGTAATGGGTATGTGATCCGCCACAAGGTTCATTTGATCCGCCGGTATCGGGTATGCGATCCGCCCCAGAATAGAATAGCTCTATTTCCTATTGGAGTTTAGCTCTCACAAATAGATAGGGCGTATTATTTGGGGTCTAGGGGAGATGAAAACACTTCGATTTCTCTACTTTACGGCGAATGATAGAGTAATTCGGGATCAGTTAAGTTTAGGAGCCCGCAATATGTTCAATTGTTCAACGGCGGTTGTTGTACAAATTTATGATCAGATAAATTATACAATTATTGTTGTTACTCATCGGCGAATGCTCTGTTTTTTTTGGATCAGAAGCGAAAAAATGAGTTGCTCAACTAAAACTGAATCCTGCTTTTCTACCTGCTTAATGGCCACAAAGCGAATCGTTGGACGAAGTGCGTCATTGGCATCGTTTTTATTCCCAATGAGAAACAGCTTAACCGTGGCAACAGGAATGCATTTGACAATATGGACGAGTTTTAGAATTTGATGTCCCCATGGATTAGCTGAAGAGCAGGCCTCCAAGCCTCGACTTTCCTATAGGAAAGTCACCGAACGTTCACCTTTGGCAATTCGCAAGACAACCGTCGCCGACCATAGAGAAGGTAACTTCTGCGGCGCTCAAGCCGATTTTCCTTGAGTCAATTTCAGCACTAACTGCCACAACGTTTTGAATGGCACGGTTGAGAATACAAGAAAATGTTTACCAGGCTCATGTCCATAGTGGTAAGTTCAGCTGGATTAGAGCGGTAATTTACTAGTTTAGGTGGTAAGCATTACTGGTTGTTAATTCGGATTCAATTATATGTTGGGTCGCACTTAGTTCTTCAGAATCGCTATCTAGACGTGGCT
>DFOV01000452.1:0-1912 GCA_002376965.1 Gammaproteobacteria bacterium UBA3532 | reverse complement strand
CTACGTAGTCATCGTCTCAAGATATTCTATATCTGACATCAAGTCTAAAATCTAGCAAAAAGTGCTCAATGGGCCTTGAACATCCCCAGGTGTATTTGGTGAGAACTAATAGTACCGTTCGGTAATATCAATATTGTTTACCACGTAGAGTAATGTTATAGTACCGAACGGTAATCTTATTGGTGGCATATGAAAGTCAGTACAGCAATAGAACTTCTCAACTTCATCGCACAATGTCGACGTTCAGCAGGAATTAACGCGGCAATGCTAGCCTCATCCGCCAATGTTTCGATGAAATTTCTTTCACAACTGGAAAATGGCAAAGAGACCGTCGAAGTGGATAGCTTGCTCAAAGTAGCTCATGCGCTAGGGCTGAATATTCCTGTTCTGTTCGATCCTGTTCAAACTGGCGCTATCGTTTCTGCAAAACGCAAAGTCCTCGGGCTTGATCAGATCACCGCCGCAGCACTCTGTAATGTGTCGCCGCGCTATTTCTCCGCCATTGAAAACGGTAAGCCCAGAAAGCGCTTGAATAAACTTTTTGATGTATTGAATGCCTTCGGAATTGATGTCGAGGTAATGAAGTGAATCCTCATGATACTGGCGTTCATGTCTTCGACGTCTACTTCAATGACGTCTTTGCTGGGAAGCTATCTATCGATCAAGTGATGCGGATGGGCTTTATTTATGATGAGCACTATATGGCACAAAACGGCCCCGCCATTTCACTAACAATACCGGCAAATATCAAACAACATAATGACAACGCCGTATTTCCTTTTATCGAAAACCTACTGCCAGAGGGCGAGATTCGCACCTTGATCCAGCACCAAAATAAGATAGAAGAGGGCAATTTCGCCCGCTTAATCGAACTATTAGGTGGGGATGTGGCTGGAGCGCTATCTATTCAGCTGGAGGGCGATGCGCCAAAGTTTGAAGCGACCGGAATGGGCAAGGCGTTAACCTGTGATGAACTCAGCCATCTATTGCTAGCCATCCAGGACCGGCCGTTTAATGTGAGCTTACAACAAGGCATGGCGGGTCATCGCTTAAGTTTGGCCGGTGCCCAAAATAAGCTGCCAGTGATCCACAACGGCGGCAAAACCTTTGAAGCGAAAGATGCCCCAAGCACACACATCATTAAACCAGCCCGTAAAGATTACCGCTTCCAATCCTTGGTGTATAACGAGTACATCTGCATGAAAGCTGCCAAGCGAGCGGGTATACATACTGCGAGCGTATCGCTGCTGGAGGTGGTTGATGCCAAAGGCAATGAGTCTGACGCACTTCTGGTCGAACGTTATGACCGTGTTTTTGTTTCTCATACCAGCGCTGAAGGAGTAACTCAACGCCTTCAACAAGAAGATTTGTGTCAGCTATGTTCAATACCTTCTACGATGAAGTCTGAAGTCAGTGGTGGTCCCGGTTTTGAAGCGCTTTTTTCGGCGATCAACCGGTTTAGTTCGATTCCCGTTAAAGATGATATCGAAGTCTTCCGGCGTCTGATATTTAACTTGGTCATTGGTAATTATGACGCGCATGCCAAAAACTTCTCTTTTCTCATACGTGCCGATGGCACTATTTCATTGTCGCCAGCGTACGATCTCGTTTGCACAGCCTTATATGAAGACCTGGACACGACATTTGCCATGAAAATAGGTAGCGCTAATGACCTCCAATCCCTCAATCACGAGGCGTTTAAGCAGCTGTTTGGTGCTATCAATAAGAAATACATCACCATAAGAAAGCAATTGCTTATGTTTGCTGATAAATCTCTTCAGGCGGTCTCAGGTGTTGTCCACGAATTTGAAGAAGGGGAGTACTACCAAAGTGATATAGATGCGGCCCTGCAATTATTGGCGATAGCCAAGGCAAATCATGTTGTCGTACGACGTGCTCTTGAATAAATGGT
>DFOV01000156.1:3067-8467 GCA_002376965.1 Gammaproteobacteria bacterium UBA3532 | reverse complement strand
GACATTAGGGGTGCGGAATGACGGATAAACTAAAAACAATGGCATTTCTGCAATGCGACATGGGGTTTCCTTGAAGTGTTAGTGTTAGGGTTTTGGTTATAAGACGAAGGAAGCGTCGTTTCTTAAAAAATAACTTAGGGCTCGCCCCTAAACTACCTGATGAAGCGCCTTATACAACAAAGGTAAGTCCATTGGCTTGCCGAGATAGCCATCAAACCCAGCGCTGCTGTAACTTTCGATATCTTCGCGCATGACGCTGGCGGTTAGTGCAATAACCGGAACGCGGCCATTCATTGCTTTGATTTGTCGGCAGGCTTCAATGCCATCCATATTGGGCATTTGGATATCCATTAGCACCAGATCGGGCCGGTATTTTTGATAGCTTGCTACGGCCTTTTCACCATCTACGGCAAAGTGAACCGTCGCGTTGGTCGGCTCCAGCATATTGAGTACGACCAGGCGGTTTATTTCATTGTCTTCGGCAACCAGAATGCATTTGCTTGTCAGGTTTGGGATAAGCCCTTGCTCACCACTCTGTTCAACCGCTTGTTGCTCGGTTTGTTTAAGCGGTAAATTTACGCTAAAGGTGGTGCCGCGCCCCTTTTGGCTTGCAACCTGAATGCTGCCAGCCATCAGCTCGACCAAATGCTTGGTAATTGCCATACCAAGGCCGGTTCCACCAAAGTGTCGCGTAGTGGAGCTGTCTGCCTGTTCAAAGCGCTCGAATACCGCTTTCATTCCCTCTTCATCCATGCCAATACCAGTATCCGCTACGCTGATATGAAGCGCTGTGGCGCTATCCAAAGCACATTGTTTGAAACTAAGGGTTACTGTGCCGTTATGGGTAAACTTAATGGCATTCGAGCCGAGGTTTAGCAACACTTGCCGAAGCCGAAATGGATCTCCTAGCCAGCTATCGTGGATCGCATCCTCCACAATACATTCTAATGTCAGCTGCTTTTTATCCGCTTGCAGGCGTAAATCAGCCATCACCGAGTCTATTAGCTCGGTCAGCAAAAAAGGGATGGATTCTAATGACAGCTTGCCCGCTTCGATCTTGGAGAAATCCAAAATGTCATTAATGATGGTTAACAACGCTTTTGCTGAGTAAAGCGACTTGCTCACCAACTCCTGACTTTTCGATTCTGTAACTTTGCCATCAAGCAATTGCAACGTGCCCATGATGCCATTCATAGGGGTTCTAATTTCGTGGCTCATATTGGCCAGAAAATCACTCTTGGCTTTGGATGCTGACTCTGCCGCCATTCGGGCATCGGTTAGCCGCTCCTCAAGCTGCTTGGTTTGGGTGATATTCTGGATAATCGCCCATACAATCTGGTCGCCCGACGCCTCCTCAGTCATCACAGCATACAAAAGCACATTGAGCTGCGCGTCATCACTACGTTTAAATTTGAGTTCTAAGGGGCCGAATGAATGTTCAGACGGTAACTGCCGCCACGCGTCTTTTAGTCTTTGCTGCTCGCTCAGCACCACCAGATCAGTCAACGCTTTGGTCAGTAGGATATCCGGTTCAATATCAAGCATACTGATAAAAGCGTCATTGGTGAGCAGCAAACGCCCGCTATCACCATCGATTTTGACAATACCAATCGGCGCAATTTCAACAAACTGAGCAAATGAACTGGACAAGAGCTGGTGCTTGTGAGTCACCTCGCGGTTAGCTTGTTGCACTTTAATATTTGCTGCTCCCAACTCACCGATCATTTGCGCTAGCTTCACCAAAAATTTAAAGTGCGCTTCTATCTCTTCTTCACTGTAGACCGGCACCTTTTGAATCGCGTTAATATAATCGTCTTCATCGAACCCAACCTGACGTGCTTTTTGTCGAAATTCTTCTAAATTGGGCTTTTCAAAAAAGAATTGGCCAGTAAACAGGTTGCCTACATGCTGCCCTTCAATGACAACAGGGGTTGCGACATCCACCAGCCCGTTTTTACAACGATACACGTTGTAGCTCTTGCCTTCCGCTAGCTGACTAGCGAGTGCCGTATCGCTCTCTAAACAATTGGCACAGGTGGTTTCATTTTTGCGGTGAAATTGAGTACAGGAATCTTGCCAGTTGGTGGCTATCAAGACGTTGCCCTGCAAGTCTAACAACGCAGTAACCATGCCGGTCGCGTTGGAATAGAGCTCCAGCAACTCGGTTAATTTATCTATATCAATAAGATCAGCAATAAAATACCGAGGACTGATAAGTAAGCCAGGATCGTAGCTCATTTGTTTGATTAGCAACCATTCAAATTTGATATTTATAGCTTAGACCCATTGCTTGGTGTTCTCAACTAGGCATAACCCTTCACCGAGCGATGTCGGGCTAGATACGCCACCAACGTCGGCCAATCGCGAGAGATAGCAGGAGCCATAACCACCAGCCCATCGAACCACCGCCATTGCGCCCACTAATCAATACCTCACTAAAACTCACAGTCTCAAATAGCTGACTCTGTGGGTACTGGCCACTTTGCATGAGTTGAATGCTGCCAGTGACATCGTTTGGCTTATCACTGGTGTAGCCGACGACCAGGGTTATGCTATTGGTCGTAGCCAGTGCGACGGAGCAATAAATTTGGATGTCGCTGGCCCATTGGCACTCAGCCTGTTCGCTGGCAATCGACGTGAAATAGCCACCACTGCCGACCTGCAGCGTCACTTGCAACGGAAATTGAGTTTCGGCATTCGGATAGAGGGTGATGTGCCGTTGTACTTCTTCGCCAATAGTGGCAATTGATGGCGCTTTGGCTATATCAATGCTCAATGGCTGCAAGGGCGCAGCGGCTCCGAAGACGCCATTCTCATTTAGCAGGATCAGGCTCGCCCCACTTTGCTGCTTGGTCACAATGAGATCATCATCACCATCACGATCGATATCGACCAACTGATTGATTTCATAGCCCTCGGGTGGGGCTATGATTCTGTTATAGAGCAACCATTCACCATTATCACGGTATACCTGGTAGGTGTTGTTGCTGTTAATAAAGAGCAAGTCATCGTGACCATCGCTATCCACATCGGTGATGACCACACGCTCACTGTCCATATCCCCCAGATCTTGCGGCTCAAATTGTTGGCCTGGTTGCTGGGTATAGACCACGTTGGACGCGCCCTCGCCTAAATCCGCATCATAGTGATTGGCAAAAATGATATCGCTTAAGCCATCACCATTTAGATCCGTTGCAACCACTGAGCGGCTGTCGTCGTTGCGTTCAAACCAAAACGATTCGGGATGGGTCAGCGGGTTCATCACGCGCTGGTTGTGCCCATCATTGGCGAAAATGAGATCCAACTCGCCGTTGCCATCCAAATCTACCATCACCACAGCCTGCGTATTGGGATTGGTCACCACGATAGGAGCGGCGAACTGCCCTTCTGATGTCGCAATATAGAGCAGATGCTCTCCAGAGGCAGTTATAATCAGCACGTCGGCTTGCTGATCATGATTGATATCTCCCACCTGAGTGAATAAGGGATTTAGTGCATCCAGGCTGGTCACTAGCACCGCCTGACCAGGCGGACGAATCGCATAGAGATCACAGGCACCAATCTCCTGACTACACAGCAGCATGCCGACGCCCGTATCAAGCCCAACGACCTGTAAGCTATGATACGGCACACTATCCGTCGCCATCACCTGACAATGGAAATCGAGCGGTGAACGTTGCAAACACAAGGTCACACTGCCTTGTTGCAGTAATAGGATATCAGGCAAGCCATCCTGATTGATATCATGGCTAATCACCTGCTCACCGCTTTGCTCAATTTCGACGCTGGGGTATTGATCAATAAACTCTGTCGACACCACCTGACGACGCTGGGCTGGCGCATTGAGATATTGCGGTTTGCTATCATCATCAAGCGACAACCTGAGGGTAATATCCCCAATCCCTTGGCTGAGCAGCGGCATTGCATAACTTTGACCCGGTGTCATCAGGCAGCGCCATTGACTGCGCTGGGTATTTTGCACCTGGCGTTGGCAATGCTGGGGAGGCGTCAGGCTAGCAACGCCCGATAGATCCAATTTGACATACACGTCATCACTTTCACCAGCGAAATCCAAGGGCAGTTGCAAAGCCATATTGACCTCGACACTTTCCCCAACGTACATGTAAGCTTTTTCCAGCTGCAGAACCAACGTGGCTTCTAGCTGGAGCTGCTCGGTCACTACCAGTGTAAATCGCTGCTCGACCTGCTCTTCGTTGTCTGAGAGACGGATCACCACGTCATATTCACCAGCCACAGCGGGCTTGCCGGAGATGGCCAAACCCTGAGGCTCTACCACTACCCAGGTGGGTGCTTGCACGAGATCAAGCACCAGTTGCTCACCATCCGGGCGGTTGGTAGTGATCGCGTAACGGTAGCTCTCATCAACCTGAGCTTGCTTAGTGGGTGTCGATACGATGGCCAGCGGCTCGCTTGGAGGCTGCTCGGCAAACAGTGTTATTGACACATCGGCGCTGGTGGTCGCACCGCTGGCATCAACAATACGGTAGCGGAACCGATCGGTGCCGACATAATCAGCGGCGGGCTGGTAGTAGATTTGCTGACGTTCGGCATCAAACGTGGCAGAGCCATGCAACGGCGGCTCACTGATGCCATCCAAACGAACCGGACCTTCCACATCGCTATCATTAAGCTGCGGTTGCAATGTCGCCACCTGATCGTTGACCAAAGCATACATGTCGCTTTCAGCGCGTGGAGCATCGTTGACGCTTAACACCACCAATACGACTTCAGCCACTTCAGAACGCCCGCCATTGCTATCCAGAGCGCGATAGCGTAGCCGATCGACCCCATGATAATTCGCAGCTGGCTGCCAACGCAGTTGACCGCTGACGAGTATTTCCACCTCACCATGTGCAGGGTGCTCGACAATCTCAACCGCCTGCGGCCTGCTGTCTTCCACATCAGTATCATTGGCCAGAAGGTCAATGAGCATGGCAATGTCTTCCGCTGTTTCATAGCGATCATTAATGGCAACTGGCGGATCATTCACTGCCACAACATGCAATAAGAAACGTTGCGTCACCCTAAACTGGCCATCGCTCACCGAGACCTCAATGGATGTTGTACCCGCCGCCTGAGGCTCAGGGGTGATGCTAAGGACAGGGGGCGTGCTTTGCAGATTGAGCACCAGCCCAGACGCCGATACCAACTGTTGATTGGTGCTAATCGCTTGCACCACCAGTTCGCTCAAGGGCTGATCGTCACTAATAAGCAGCGGTAGACTAAGCTGGGCCTGATCTTCCTGCATTTGCATGTTTGCCAGCGGTGCCAGAACCGGTGACTGATTGCTTAGGCGTAATGTCAGCAGGAATTGTGCGGATACGGTGGTGTCACCATCCGCAACACTCAGGCTAATTTGGGTGGTTCCTTCACTGGTGG
>DFOV01000156.1:0-2647 GCA_002376965.1 Gammaproteobacteria bacterium UBA3532 | reverse complement strand
TGCAAGGTTGCTGCCGGAGAATCAATATCCAGCACCCCTAGCGCCAGGGTGGTGGATTGCCCGTCTTGCAAGGTGATATCCGTTAGTGCCGGGAACTGCGGCGGATCATTCTGCGCCATCACTTCCAACACCACCACATCACTTGGAACATCAAATCCACTATCACTGCGGTATTCAACCACAGCGCTGTACACGCCTTGCGTATCTGGGTGCATCATTCCAGTTTCGACCCAGGCTGTTGTCGACCATAGCTGCTCAACAAAGAGCTGCTCGTCTTCACTATCCCACTGCGCCAACTGACCATTCACCCCATAGAACTGACGCTGCGCAGCATAGGCTCGGGCCACATCATGGCTGATAGGCTCGGGGCTGGTGATTAATTGATAATAGCTGCCGGTACCATAATAACGATACACACCAGACTCGGGATAAGCCCATAGCTGAAGTTCAACCCCTCCGCTCCAGTTCGCTGCGGGTTGATAACTCACCTGAGCCAACGCCTGTAACACATCGCTACTGTTGCCGCGCAAACTAAGATAGCGCTGCTGCTGACTTAACGTAGCATTCACCGAATTATTAGCGCTCAAGGCCAGTTCGCCACCAGCCACTTCTAAATCAACCACCAGCTCGGTGTTGGACGTCGGATCGATTTGAATTGCCGCCAGTGATGCCATCTGATCTTCTAGCATCGATATTTGCGCAGGCGCCTGAATGACCACCGGATCGGTGCTACGAGTGACCGAAATCAGCAGCTGTTGTTCGTTGCTGGCTTCGCCATCGCTTAACCGGAAAGTGAGCGGAATATCACCGGCCAGGTCGGGCGTGATCGTCAGCCCAATCATAACACTTTCACCCTGGCGTTCGATCTGGATAGCACTGGATGGCAATAACTGACTATTGCCCGACTGCACATCAAGCGTTAGATCGGCCGCCGTCGTTTCAACATCGCCAATGCTGATGCTAAATTGTTGATTCAGCTGCTGTTGATTTAATGTCATGGGTGCTGGTAGCTGCATGGCGGGCACATCGTTGACCGCCAATACGTCAACGCTCACTAGCTGTTGCGTGATCAACGCCCCATCACTGACCTGAATCGACACCTGAGTCTGGCCAAACGCATTGCTCAGGGGGCTGATGATCAGCGACGGTGGCTGGGTTAATGTCAGTGCCAGCCCACTATTAGCAACCACTTGCGGGTTGGATGAGGTCAGAGTGAAGCCCAGTTCAGACAGTGGGGTATCTATATCATTCACCACCACAGCAACCGGCGTCGAAATACTGTCTTCATCAAATTGGATAGGCGCCAGGGGGGCAATTGTCGGCGCATCATTGATGGGATGAACAGTGACGAAGATATTCTGACTAACGCTGTTAACGCCATCGCTCACAGCTAATGTCAACGTTGCTTCGCCAAAGGCATTCGCTTGCGGCCGCACACTGATATCGCGCTGAGCGCCTGTGCCACTCTCGCTGATGTCGGCCACATCCAGCAATGTGCTATTCGACGACTGCCAATCTAACATCAGGCTATTCAGGTCGCTATCCGTATCAATCAATGTAACAGCCAAGCTTCCAAGGCCATCTTCATCCATGCTCAATTGATTGGCGACACTGATCATCGGTGGGTCATTTTCTGGCGTTACTTGCAGAGTAAAGGACAGGCTCATTCCTGCTTCACCGTCACTAACGGCCAGGGTAATCACCGCTGAGCCAGACTGATCGGCTTTGGGCGTTAGTTGCAACCAGCGCTGCTGCCCGGATCCACCGATCACCATATCACCAACATCAATCAGGGCTGGGTTGGATGATGCCAGAGTAATAGCCAGATCGTCGGCGGGGGTTTCAATGTCGCTAACACTGAAAGGCAATGGCTCTGATGTCGCGTCTTCACTGAGCAGCGTATCGACCAAGCCGCTGATTTGTGGCGCATCGTTCACCGCCACAACGCGAACTTCAATGCTGAGCGAGCTAGTCGCTACCCCATCACTAGCACTAAAGGTCAGGGTGGTTACGCCAAACTGATGGGCTTCTGGCTGAAGGGTGAGAGAGTAGGCAGAGCCATCCCCGCTAAGTTGCAATGCCGCTGTGGGTAGCAAGGCACTGTTGCTGGAACTGACCGAGAGCGACAGCTGATTGGCACCATTATCTGGGTCATGCAGGCTAATGCTGATGGGAGCAATGGTCGCGTCTTCATCAACCACTATATCCTGCGGACCAGATATCAGTGGCGCAACATTACCCGTACCAATATGCAGCGTGAAACTGGTTTGGCTTTGCAGCTCGGTATCCGAAGCTGTCAGGCTAATAATGGCTTCGCCGGTTTGTTGTGCTTGTGGAGTGATGGTTAGTTGCCAATTTTCGCCACTGCCAGTAATGGCAATTTGATCATCTGGAACCAGGGCTTGATTGCTGCTCGACGCGCTAAGGCTTAACGCGGTGGCCAACGAGTCAATATCGGTTACTGTTAGCGCAATTGGCCCAACCACTTGGTTAAACTGGACACTCTGATCACTGACCGAGCTGATAACCGGCGCATCATTCACCGGCGTAACGGTCACCTGGAAACTACCCTGAGACTGCATCGTCCCATCGTCGGCTGTGAGGGTGATAGTCGCGCTGCCCGATGCATCCGCCGCCGGGGTTAGGA
>DFOV01000023.1 GCA_002376965.1 Gammaproteobacteria bacterium UBA3532 | reverse complement strand
GAGAAGCGCATCAGTAACTTTTTACTGTGGCAATTGGCCTATGCTGAGCTGTATTTTTGCGACACGTTGTGGCCAGATTTTCGCGAAGAATCTTTAAACGACGCAATTGCGTCTTTCAGCCAACGACAGCGTCGCTTTGGGAAAACCGGTGCGCAAATAGAACAGGAAAAGCAGGAGCATCATGCTTAAACAACGGATACTCACCGCACTTGTTCTGATCCCTCTAGTTATTGGAGCATTGTTTCGACTGCCGATAGAGCCATATTCATACACGGTGATGGGGATACTTGCAATAGGTGCTTGGGAGTGGGCGCGCATGTCTGGTGTATCTGGACAGCTTGGGCGTTTAGGTTTCGCAGGCTTTTTTGTTGCGGTTTGCTTATTGATTCAATTTACATCTCCTCATTATGAACTGTGGCTAGTCCCCAACACGTGGTCATATAAAACTCAGCCCTGGATAGACGCTACGGTGTGGATTGGCATTTTGTGGTGGTTGATCGCTGCGTTTTTGGTATTCAGCTTCCCACGCTCGCAAAAGTTATGGACCAACCCCTATATTGCGCTAGGAATGGGATTGAGTGCGCTATTACCTGCATGGGTTTCCTTTGTTATTATTCGAAGTATTGACTATGTAGGCGATCCGTTGCGTGGCAGCGTTTTATTGGTTGGGCTGCTCTTGATTATCTGGGCTGCAGACATTGGTGCTTACTTTGCCGGAAAGGCCTTTGGTCGCCATAAATTGGCACCGTCGGTGTCTCCTGGGAAATCCATCGAGGGTGCTATTGGTGGTGCCGTTGCTGCTTGTGTATTTTTGCCAGGTTTTATCTATATAACGAGTTATGTCGGCAACGTCTTTTATCTCGTTTTGTGCGCCTTATTGATCGTTGTTGTGTCGATTTTTGGTGATTTGACCGAAAGCATGTTTAAGCGAGTGTCAGGGATAAAGGACAGTAGCAATATATTGCCGGGGCATGGCGGAATATACGATCGCCTGGATAGCTTAATCGCCGCTCTGCCTTTTTATGTCATACTCCAAAGCTTGGTGCTTGGATAATGGCTATTAACGTCGCCTTACTCGGTGCAACCGGAAGTATCGGTAAAAGTACGCTCGATATTATTCGGCGCCATCCTGATAAGTACCGGTTATTTGCAATATCAGCCAATCGCTCGGTGGATAGTGTGATCGACATTATTCGGGAGTTTCGGCCACAAGTGGTTGCAATGCATGATAGACGTGCAGCAGATACTCTAGTTGAACGGCTCCAAGAAAATGCAATGGCACAGGTTGAAATACTTGGTAATGCAGACAGCATCGGAGCCTTGCCAGAGGTAGATATGGTTGTTGCCGCAATCGTTGGCGCAGCGGGTTTGGCGCCCACTTATCAGGCAGTTAAAGGCGGAAAAAAGGTTTTACTGGCGAATAAAGAAGCACTGGTCATGTCAGGTAAGCTATTTATGGAGTCAGCTTCTAAATACAAAGCGCTGATTTTGCCTGTGGATAGCGAGCATAATGCCATTTTTCAATCGCTGGAAAAGTGTGCCGTTGATGGGCGGTTACATTATGATACATCTGCGGTAAATAAGCTTATTTTGACCGCCTCGGGCGGGCCGTTTCGTCAGCGTGATCTCTCAACATTCGGCGATATTCGAGTCGAAGAAGCTTGCCAACACCCTAACTGGTCTATGGGCCAAAAAATTACCGTCGATTCAGCAACAATGATGAATAAAGGGCTAGAGCTTATAGAAGCCTGCTGGCTGTTTGGCATGCCCCTGGATAAGGTTTCAGCAGTTATACATCCACAGAGCGTTATTCACGGGATGGTTCAATACAATGACGGGTCGACTATCGCGCAAATGGGGGCACCGGATATGCGCACTCCGATTGCTAACGCTATGGCTTGGCCAGAGCGTATTCAATCTGGCGTAATGGGCTTGGATTTTACTCAGCTTGGCCATATGACTTTCGACGCAATAGAACAAGAGCGGTTTCCGTGTTACTTCCTGGCTAGGGAAGCATTTCAACAAGGTGGTGGTTTACCGACGATCCTCAATGCGGCAAATGAAATTGCTGTGGAAGCATTTCTAAGTGGAATGATTGGCTTTACGATGATTCCACGATTGATTGAGCGTTGTTTAAGCGAAATATCTGATGGCCATGCCTTTGATATAGAAAGCGTTATCGATTTGGATAGCAAGACGCGTGATTATGGCCGCCAGATCCTCAAGGAGTTACAAAGCCTGTGATGTTGTGGAACACCTTCGGATTTATAGTGGCTATCGGTATCTTAGTTACCATTCATGAATACGGCCATTTTATTATTGCACGTTGGAATGGTGTTAGGGTGTTACGCTTTTCGGTAGGCTTTGGTCAAGTATTATGGCGCCGATTTGATAGGCATGGTACGGAATTTACCCTTTGTGCCATCCCGCTTGGTGGATACGTCAAAATGCTTAATCAGCAGGAATCCGAAGAACAGTTGACGGCTGAAGAGCAAGCCAGTTCTTATGATAATAAGAAGCCGTGGCGACGTATTGCGATTGCTTCAGCTGGCCCTATTGCTAACTTTCTGTTTGCCATTCTGGCTTTGTGGTGCATGTACATCGTTGGCGTTACGGCCCTTAGGCCTGTGGTAGGGTATGTTGAAGAGGCGTCTATTGCCAGCGAAGCTGGCTTGGTGCCAGGTGACACCATTGTGGCGATGAACGGAGAGCGCATCGTACAATGGAGCGATATGCAGTTGCATGCGGCAGGCCAAATAGGCGATGGCGAACCTATTCAGCTAGAGGTGATGCGAGATGGTTATACTGTCACCAAATATCTGCGTACTGAGCGTTGGAAAGTTGATCCAGCAAAGCAAGACATAATGCGTTCATTGGGGGTGGCGATACTTCCGCCATTACCACCATTGCTGGATAAGGTCATAGCTGAAGGCGCTGGTGCGCGCTCTGGATTGATGTCTGGTGATAGAGTTATTAGTATCGATAGTCAAAATATCGATACTTGGGAGCAGTTTGTTCAAGTCATTAAAGCGCATCCTGAGCAACCATTACTTGCTGTGATAGAGCGCCAGGGTCAGTTGCGTGAACTGACGATTACCCCCGGTAGGAAGTCGATGCACGGGGAAAATGTTGGCTATCTAGGCGTATCTCCGCTAATTCCTGATGCGAGTAATAACGTGGTCTTCCAACGTCAATATGGAGCTGGCGAAGCTGTCGCCGAGTCATTTAAGGCATTTAAAAAGCTTTGTGCGATTCAGCTGGTTATGATTAAAAAGCTGCTTACTGGAAAAATCAGTGCAGACAATATTGGTGGGCCGTTATCTATTGCTGAGGGCGCAGGTGCGAGCGCAAGGGGTGGAGTTGCCAGTTTCTTGTATTTTCTTGCATTTTTAAGCATTATCCTTGGGGTTATGAATCTCTTGCCTGTACCTGTGTTGGACGGCGGTCATATTCTGTTCGATACCTATGAGCTGATTTTCGGAAAACCTTTGCCTCAAGGAATACAATGGGTTGCATGGTATGCAGGAATCGCTATCATTGGCAGCCTAATGATTTTTGCTATTTATAACGACTTAACCAGGTAGTTACTTATTTAATGAAAGCCCGCATACTTGCCATCCTACTGCTTTGCCTAAGTGGATTCTCCCATGCCGAGTCTGAATCTTTCGTAGTGGAAGATATACGGCTGCATGGCCTACAACGTGTTGATATTGGTGCTGTTTTCACCTACTTACCCATACAGGTGGGTGAAGAGTTAGAACAGTCCCGCATACCAGGCATCGTTCGAGGTCTATACCAAAATGGTGCTTTTGAAGATATATCGTTAAGTCGAGAAGGTAATGTGCTGCATATTTTTGTTAAAGAGCGCCCAACGATTGCAAGTTTGTCTTTTACAGGGAACGACGATCTTCCGACTGATGAATTGAAGGAATCATTAAAGACTATCGGACTGGCTGAAGGCGAGATATTGGATCGGTCTGTATTGGGTCGAATTCAGCAAGAGCTGGAAGGGCAATATTTTTCACGCGGTAAATATAGCGTTAAAGTCCACACCTTCTTGACGCCACTACCAAGAAATCGCGTCGATATTAAATTTGTTATTACTGAAGGCGAAGTTGCTACCATCAAAAAAATCAATATTGTCGGCAACACTGCATTTACCGATAAGGAGTTGGTTAAACGATTTGAACTTGCCGATAACAAACCCTTTTGGAAGTTTTGGGGCACAGATGATCAGTATTCCAAAGTAAAGCTTGAAAGCGATATTGAAACGCTAAAGTCGTATTACCTTGATCGTGGTTACGCTAAATTTGAAGTAGTTTCTTCTCAGGTAACGGTAACACCGGATAAGAACAGCGTATTTATCACCGTACATATTAACGAGGGTGAAAAGTTTACTATTGAAGATGTGAAGCTCTCAGGCGAGTTAGTTATAGAGCGTGACGAGCTTGAAAAGCTTTTATATGTCAAACAAGGCGATCAATATTCCCAAGCGCTGATTACCATGGTTGAAGAGCAGATAGCCAAGAGACTTAGTGTTGATGGATACAGTTTTGCGAAGGTTCGTACTGTTCCTGATATTGATGAACGCAGTCATCGTGTTGATCTGACGTTTTATGTTGACCCAGGAAAGCGCGTGTATGTTCGCCGAATTAATTTTTCTGGTAACACCAAAACAGCGGATGAAGTCATGCGGCGAGAAGTTCGCCAAATGGAGAGCGCTTGGTACAACTCCAATCTCGTCGAACTTTCGAAGTTAAGGTTGGATAGACTGGGTTACTTCGACAATATTGAAGTCGATACCACGCCTGTTCCAGGCACTGATGATCAAGTCGACATAGATGTCAGCGTCAACGAGGGCCAGTTTGGTCAGTTCGTTGCGGGTATCGGCTATGGGCAAGGCAGCGGCTTCTCAGTTAATGCTAGTGTCAGCCAAGAAAACTTCCTTGGCTCTGGAAAGCGGGTATCTTTCTCATTTAACAAGACCAGTGCAACAGACTCTTATAGCTTCGGCTATACCAATCCATATTACACAATCAATGGTATTAGTCGCGGATTCCGTGTTTATTATCGTCAAACTGATTTTGAAGACTTGGATTCATCCAGTACTACAACCAGTTCGTGGGGTGGGGGAATAAATTATGGTGTTCCAATCAGCGAAGTATCTCGTCTAAATTTTGGTATGGCCGTTGATTCAACAGAACTAAGGTTAAGCTCAAACACAGCCGCTGAACAAGTGAAGTTTTTCTTTGATGCTCATGAAGAAAATGTGTCTGACGATACACTTGATTTTACGACGATGAATCTTACCAGCAGCTGGACGTATAACACGCTTAACCGAGCTATTTTTCCAGACCGCGGCTGGCAACACTCAGTTAATGGTGAAATGTCTCTTCCTGGCTTGGATCTTCAATTTTACAAGCTTCAATATGAGTTCAAAAAGTACACCCCTATTTTTGGCGGTAAAGGGTGGGCATTCAAAGTCGCTAGTCAATTTTCATACGCTGATGGCTACGGCGAACACCCAGATGGAAGCGATGAGCGTTTACCCTATTTCGAAAACTACTTCACCAGCTTTGGTCAGTTGCGGGGATTTGAACGGCGTGATATTGGGCCAAAACAGGTCTTTCGTTTAAACAGTCGCACTGAAACTGGACAACCTATTGATAATCGGGATGGTGGCTTATCCATTCCAAGTGATTCCCAATATGATGAGGTCGTGATTGGAAACTCCATCGGTGGAAACGCTCGCTATACCGGTGGACTCGAGCTCTATTTTCCTGTGCCTTTTTTCCCTGATTTGCGCTCAGTGCGCACCAGCACATTCATTGATATAGGTAACGTTTGGGACACTCGCTTTGACTACGACAATTATAGTGATCTGTTGCCTGAAGAGATCGATAAGATTGATGACTATAGTGATTACGGAGATTTTAGGGCTTCTGCTGGCGTTACCATTCAATGGCTATCGCCGTTAGGCCCGATGTCTTTTTCTTTGTCTAAACCGATAAAAGATCAAGAAGGTGACTCTTTTGATACCTTTGATTTTGCCATTGGACGAACTTTCTAAAGCAAGGTGATATGTATGTTGATTAAAAAATGGATACTTAGTGGCTTAGTAATTGGCTTGATGAGCTTAAGTGGCATTGCTCAGGCTAGCCAAAAGATTGCCGTTGTTGACTGGGAGAAAGTATGGCTGGCTGCTCCACAAAAGGAAGTGATTGAGCAGGATATAATGGACGAGTTTGCTGAACGAATTGAAGAAATAAAGTCGTTGCAGAGTGACTTCAACGGAAAGCTTGATAAAGCTAAGCGTGATGAAGCGATTATGACGCCAGATCAAAAACTGGAAACAAAGCGTGAGCTGGAAGAGTTGCAAGACCGTGTTCAGCGCCGTCAAAAAGCATTACGAGAAGATCAGCAGCGCCGAGTCAATGAGGAGCTGTATAAGTTGCGTCGTTTTGTTTTGAAGCTGATTAACGATATCGGCAAGAAAAACAACTATGATCTAGTTTTCTCAAGCGATGCAATCTTTTATGCCAAAGAAAGCAACGACATTACAGACCTGGTTGTTGACGCAATCAAAAAACCAACAGCGAAATAAGCACATTATGGCAACATTCACCGTCAAACAAATTGCTGAAATAATTGGCGCTAAAATTATTGGTGATGAAAATGCTGAAATAGACGCTTTGGCTCAATTGACTGAGGCAAAAGGGAACGAGCTTAGTTTTCTTTCCGATAAGCGCTATGCAAAAAGTTTACAGTCTAGCCAAGCCGCAGCCGTCATTTTGCGCGAACAGTTTGCAGAATCATGTCCTGCCATCAGTTTAGTAGTGGATGATCCCTACCAGGCATTTGCAAAAGTTTCTCGGTTGTTTGCAACTGAACCTGCGCCTGTTGCTGGTATTCATCCCACGGCAATTATTGCAAAAACGGCTGTGATCGGTGCCAATGTATCCATCGCGCCCTACGCTGTGATAGGTGAGAATGTTGTTATAGGAAATAGTGTCGTTATTGGCTCTGGAGCTTCTATCGGAGCCAACTGCACTATTGGTGACAATTCCAAACTTTACGCTAATGTTACACTTTATCACCAAGTTGAGGTGGGCAAACGTTGTGTTATTCACAGTGGCGCAGTGATTGGTGCTGATGGATTTGGGTTTGCTCCCGTAGGAGAAACCTGGGAGAAGATTGAGCAAATCGGTGGCGTTGTTATTGAAGATGATGTCGATATAGGCGCAAATTCTACGGTAGACCGTGGTGCCATTAAAGACACCATTCTGAGACAAGGTGTGAAAATAGATAACCTCTGTCAAGTAGGGCATAACTGTGATATCGGTGAAAATTCGGTGATGGCAGGCTGTGCAGGAGTTGCTGGCAGTACTAAAGTAGGGAAGCATGTGCTTATTGGTGGAGCTAGTGCGGTTTCTGGGCATATTGAAGTTGCTGATGGGGCTCAATTGATGGGGGGCTCGATGGTGATTGGCGATGTTAAGGATAGTGGTGCCTATTCATCGGCTGTACCTGCCATGCCGGTAAAAGAATGGCGCAAAACGATGGTTCTACTAAGGCGGCTTGATGAAATGTCCGCTAAACTAAAAGCATTGGAAAAAAAAGTGGATAGTAGTGATTCGGCCTAAATGTGACTGAATCGATATGATAAATAAAGCCGGTAGTATTACACCTACTGCATCTATATAAAGTGGCACTGATGGGCCGTTGCTTAGAAAGGAAAGAGCGTTGAACGAAGAAAAAAATACACTGAATATCCATCAAATCCTAAAACATTTGCCTCATCGCTACCCATTTTTGATGATCGATAAAGTGGTGGACTATAAGGCGGGTAATTACCTAAACGGCATTAAAAATGTCACATTTAACGAACCGCAGTTTACTGGGCATTTTGCTCATCACCCTGTGATGCCTGGCGTTTTAATTCTGGAAGCGCTAGCTCAGGCTACCGGGATACTGGCGTTTAAAACAACAGGAGAGATTCCTGACGAAAACAGCCTCTACTATTTCGTTGGTATCGACAATGCTCGGTTTAAGAAGCCCGTTCATCCAGGCGATCAACTATCTCTGGAAGTAAAGGTAGTGAAAAGTAAGCGCAGTGTTTGGTGGTTTGAGGCAGAGGCGAAAGTGGATGGCCAGGTGGTTTGTAGTGCGGATTTGATGTGCGCCCAGAAGGAGATTAGCGAGTGATTCATGCCACAGCAATCGTTGATGAGTCCGCCATTATAGGACAAAACGTCAAGATTGGCCCGTTTGCCATTATCGGACCAAACGTAGTTATTGGTGATGATTGTGATATTCAGGCGCATGCCATTGTTCAAGGACCGACAGTTCTTGGCAAAAATAATAAGGTGTACTCTTTTGCGTCCATTGGCTGCGACCCTCAGGACAAAAAGTATGCAGGTGAAGATACTCGCCTAGTCATTGGCGATAACAATGTATTTCGTGAGTCTTGTACCATTAGTCGAGGAACGGCACAGGATAACAGCGAAACGCGCATTGGAAACGATAATCTATTTATGGCGTACACCCATGTGGCCCATGATTGTATTGTTGGCAACCATGTAATTTTGGCTAATACCGCGACATTGGCTGGTCATGTTGAAGTGGGGGATTACGCCATTCTTGGAGGGTTCACTGGAATCCACCAATTTTGCAAAGTTGGCCAACATAGTTTTTGCGCCGTTGGCTCTGTTGTTGTTCAAGATGTGCCTCCATGTGTCACAGTAGCTGGGCAGAATGCTGTACCGAAAGGTATCAACAGTGAAGGTTTGAAGCGTCGTGGCTATTCCAAAGAGCAAATATCCGCGGTTAAAAAGGCGTACAAGGTTATTTATCGCCAAGGTTTGCGTATTAACGAGGCGTTAGATGCATTACAGTCCATGGCTGTAGAGCAAGAACACATCAATATGTTTGTTGATTTTATTCAGGCATCCAATCGGGGCCTGGTTCGCTAATATACCCAAACGACTTCAAGATGCTTGATTCAGCCAGTCAGAAAGTTGCCATATTCAAGGCATGGTTGCGCAGGAATAGTCGCTCTATTTCTAGCAAGCATAACGAAGAAGATGGCAACTTTCTGACTGGCCCAACTAGCAGATCAATGAAGGGCGATAACCAGGGCACTAGGCACTGCGTTGTCTCTCTTGCCAAGGGAGTG
>DFOV01000024.1 GCA_002376965.1 Gammaproteobacteria bacterium UBA3532 | reverse complement strand
AACTGAGAAGCCAGGTGCGACTCAGTTGATATCGATAGTGACCGGTCGTGAAGTGCCCGAGTAGTTTTGTTGGTGGACATTTACATCGCGTAGGCCACTGCCCGATTGTGAAATCATTAGGTTACTGTTAAAGCCAATTTGAATAGCGTTCAGTGCAACTCCAACACTGTTCCCTTCTTGAATAGCCGTAACGCTATTGTTATAGCCTTGCTGAACAATCACGCCAATGTTGTTGCCATTGTGCTGGATCAAATTGGCCTGATTGTTATATCCAGTTTGTTTAATGTAAGCGAAGTTTTTAATTTGGTAATTCGCTGAACGAGATTGAACGACGCTCGCGCTGTTGTTAATGCCTTGCTGCTGAATGATGCTCACATTGCCTTTTAAATGGCTGACATCTTGAGACTCTACGTATTGTGTGACTCTAGACATGCTGTCAATGAACTGGTCGTTTGCTGAAGCTTCTGGATTTAAACTGGTTAGTAAGACACCCATTACCAATGCCATGCAGGAGGCTACGGATCCTGTCTTTTGATGGGCTGGTAATTGGTTGAACGGTTTCATTGGGCCTTCCTTTTGAAACGTTATGTGTCTTTTTGTTTCCTGTGTTGAGTTTGGACGATTTAAAAGAAGGCGCTATCGGAAATTTTTCTAATCCTTAACTTATAAAGTTGGTGTTTTTTATGAATATATAGGTTATGGTTTTAATCTTAATTGATGAGTTTTTTAATACTAGTACCTATAGCCTGAAAGATAGAAGCCTTTAATAAAAAAGCCGCTTAAGGAAGCGGCTTTGATTAATAGATAGAATAGCTACTTAAAGCATAGGTATAGGTTCGTTGAGGTAGTCACCTAGAACCGTATCCTGTAGATTGGTTCCTGGTGATAAGTTCCAAAGACGGTTTTCCACCCCACGTGCAATCAAGTGAATCACCGCAGACTCGATAGCGGACATCACCGCTAACTGTACAGGTTCGTTCGTGGTGATACCTGCCTCTGCCTCTAGCAAACGCCTAAAGTCGATAAACCGGTACACGCCGGCTCGGAGTTCTTTGGAGTAGATAGTTTTGGTGGTGGTGACGTTGGCAAGTATTTCACCGGTGGATATTTCTACCGCGCGCAAATTGACGGTTACTTGGTCTACTTGATATTGACCTGATGCACCGATACCGAAGTACTCCGCTCCCGCTCCTCCTGTTCGAATATTGGATTCATAAGCGATGATTCCTCCTTCGAGCATGACGGAAGCCGCGCGTAGTGACGGCAAGGTATCGGGCTGGCCAAAACGCTCGAACTCAGCGCGAATGATGCGTCGCTCGGTTAATAGGTTCTGTAAGCCTACCCGTTCCAGTGGTATGAACCAGCCTGAATCAGCGAGCGCGCCGGTGAGCATAGCAGCGGCCCCTTGGGTGACGGCCGTTGAAAAGGTGCTAGCCGGGGCGGGTCGATATTGTCCGGTTTGGTCTCGAAAATCATACACAGAGACAAAGATTTTTCCGGCGGGAGGTGGTAACGACACCAGGTCTTGATAGGTAGCACCTCTTGGTGTCAGCGTTGCTTGTGCCCCCTCTAAATTTTCCGACGTGGCTACCATCCCAGCGCATCCGCTGAGTAACCCAGCAATGACGATCGAGGCAATTATTTTCATGTTGTTCCCCTGAATAACTTAAGCCGTACTTTTTTGTTACTCGTACTTTTGATCATTAAGGGTTGAATAAACCGCCTACGCTAATTTCAGTCACGTCGCCGGTTATTTTATCGACGACACGAACCACTAACTGTCCGCTACTATCACTGACGACAACGCCAAACTCGTCGCTATCGAAACTACCTTCGTCGACTTCTCCACGACTGACATCAGAAATCAATTGGGAGATCAACCGGCTCTCCAAGTTTTGTAGTAGACGTTCCGTTGATGATAGAGACTGTACACTGCGTGTGTTCGGGTCCGTCGTCGTGTCCTGTGCCTGTGCTTTACCTAATAAGTAGCTACCCACAAAAGGGTCACCACCAAACGAAGGGTTGATGGGCTGATAGATCAAGTTGCCTGCCTGTGCTTGCGTTACCGCTATCGTCATTAGCCCTATGCTGGCGACTTTCTTTAACGTTTTCATCAAAATATCTCCTCTTTCCCCAAGTCTCTGTCCGAGGTCAAAGCGGCTGAGAGCTGTTGTTGGAGTAGTGCGTCTTCGACGATTTTTACAGCGTCTCCCGCTACGCGATCAGCCTCGCTGATTCTTGGAGAAAGCTGCGTTCTAAAGTACATCCGGCTGCCTTCCATGACCCATACCTGACTGCCCCATCGAGCATCAGGGCGCTCTTGAATGGTGATAGTGGCATTGCCGATGATGACGTTATCCATTGCTCGCTGGCTAAATGCTCGGTAGAACGTTTTTCCTGCCATAGTGATGGTACGGTCCACCATGATTCCGGTCAGTTCACTACTGCCAGTTGACCGGCCTTGTATCTCTGGTCCGTCCGGGCTCGATAATTGGTTAATCGCATCTACCTCGGCCTGCTCATTTCTAGCAAGTGACGATGTATCGACGGGCTCATTTGATTGAGCGTTAGCAATGCTTGTTAAACACCATAAGAGAGCAATAGAAATTTTATGCTTAGCAGCCATGATGCTTATCTCTCATTGAGTCATTGCGGATGCCGCTGCAGACTGCGCGCCGTTTCGATATTAGGCAAAATGGGTCCCAGGTTTTGATGGATCCAATTGAGCGCTTGAATTCGATTGTGCACGTTGATTTTTCGAAAGATGTTGTAAAGGTGCGATTTGACCGTGTGCTCGCTGACAAAGAGTTTGTCGGCAATCTGCTGATTCGAAGAGCCTGCACTGAGTAACGAAATGATCTCCATTTCTCGATTGGTCAAGCCACAGGCAGGGCGAAACGCGTTGCTTTGGTACTTTCGGTAAAAAAGAATCAAACGGGCCATCAAATCCCGCGACATCCACAGCTCCCCCTCCAACAGCGCGTGGATACCTTTACAAATCACTTCCAGGCTTTCGTTACGATAAAAGACCCCCTTGAGTTGGGCACAAGACAAAGCCTCCAGCGCGTGGTCCATATCGCGGATGTTGAAAGCGGCCAGTGAGGTTTTGGCCAGGCTATCGGGAAGGTTTTCCTGCCACTCGGGTAGCTCCTCTACGCCGAT
>DFOV01000061.1 GCA_002376965.1 Gammaproteobacteria bacterium UBA3532 | reverse complement strand
CCAAAGGTGAAAGCGATAAAGTTGGCTATTTCTTCGTTAGAGAGTTGAGCGAAGCCATCAGCCCCGATAACGCCAACCTCTGTGCGATACAAAAAGTGGGGGGAGGTTAATATTGCTTTTAACGCCAGCGAAGGTTCGGTAGTGAGATAGAACTGGTGCTCTTCGTCACTTAAGGGCCGGTGGAATAAGGTGCGGGCAACCGTAGCTACGGTGGGTTCGAGCGTTTCATTATCAGAAGATAACGGTAAGAACTCAGGGTTTAATGCGATCGTATTATTAGCAATGCCTATTTGGCTAACCACCTCATCTGCAGCATTGTAGAGTGCTTCAATGTATTCCAACTCCAGCTCGATATCAGCACTGTTGTTAAACAAGGTGCTGTCAGAAGGGATGCTTTCCATGTCGATCACATCGCTTTCCAGCAAAAAGAGATCGCGCATGATGCGATTATATTCTTGGTGGGTTAGTAAGCGTATTTGTTGTTTACCTGCGACCATTTCGTCTTGCGTCGAGCACGCTTGAGGCTCATGTTTAATCAGTTGGTAGTGACAGGCATGGTCGTCAAAAAGAACCTGATAGGTGCCTGCGCCTTCAGTAATGGCAATATTGGCATCACCGCAATCAAGTCCAAAACTGATATCCCAGTTGGCGTATGGGGTAAATTTGATTTCTGCGCCAATAGCAAAGTCTAACGTTGTTTCCCAAATACCATCATCATTTAACGCCATCGGTGTTGCCCCTGGCGTCCAATCGTTATGGGTGCCGGCAATCGACATGCTGGGGTATTTACTGGTCGGGCCGGTGAGCTTGGTGATGGTGTATTGACAGGCATTGTCGTCAAACCTGATCTGATACTCTCCCGCGCCTTCGCTCATAACAATATTTGAGTCTCCACAGTTGAGACCAAAGCTAACAGACCAATCGGAAAAGGGCGTGAATTTTATCTCGGCGTTATCGTGATCAAAGGTGACATTGGTTTGCCATATGGCATCGTCTTGCAATGTCATGGGGTGTGTGCCGGGAGTCCAGCTATTATGTGTGCCGGTTACCGACATAGATGAATATTTGGCACCAGATAGAACTTTTGATATGTCTATGGCAAGTGAGCTGTCATTAAAGCGAATGCGATAATGGCCGCTCTCTTCGACCAGAATATTGTCGCCACCTTCAACGCCATTTGCACCAAAATTGATATTCCAATCTGCAAAGGGGGTGAACTTAAATTCGGCTTGGCTCGATAATGTGGTGGTGAGCTCCCAGGTGAATGGTTCAACCAGTTGCATAGGCGTGGTACCGGGTGTCCATCCATCATGGATTCCCGGCATCGACATACTGGGGTAGGTGCTTTCTATTGGCGATAATGCGAATGCATTAAATGATGCGCCGACACTTGCGATCAGCAAGCATAGCTTGGGTTTGTTGATTTTCATGTAGGTATCCCTTCAACACATACCCTGAATCCCTACAACAACCAGAACTTGCAGAAAACAGATCGGATGAAACAGATCATCTAAAAACTGGTTATGAGATGGGTAATCTTGTACTAATTTTTAACGTGTTACGTGTAAACGTTATGTGCAAAAAAGCAAACCTAGAAGACTGCTGGTGCAATGTGGAGGCATAAAGACAGCGGCATAAAAGCCCGAAATGCGGTTCCTTCCCTTTGGGTGCGTTTTTCTTTCTGGTTATGATTTTTATTATGCTTGGTCTCTAACTAAGCGTTAGCCATACTATGTACATTGGATAAAAACTGCAAGAGCACTCTATGGCGCAGTAACTGGGACGGTTTAGCATCTGCTGTAACGCACAAAATTCATGTAAATTATGGCTTGATAGTGCAATTCGACTAGTCTTAAAGAGACTATTCGAGAGAGCTATCATAATGATTTATCAGCACATAAAATATTCCTTACTAGCCATTCTAACCATTTCGCTACTAAGCGCATGCTCTGGAAGCGATGACGATGATGCAAGTGGTGCTGAAACATATAAGGCCAAGGTAACGCGCACGGCCTATGGCATTCCCCATATAGAAGCGGATGACTGGGGCAGTCTAGGCTATGGTTTTGGCTACAGCTACTCTCAGGACAATTACTGCGTATTAATGCGCGAGATTGTCGCGGCTAACGGGCAATCGGCTGAATTTTTCGGTGAAGAAGATGGCGATCTCGATGCCGACTTTATTTTCCAGCGGATCAACAACTCGAACCCTGCTGAAACTCAGCGTTTGCTGGATAGTCAACCAGCTCATGTTCAATCTTTGATCAGCGGTTATGTGAGTGGGGTTAATCGTTATCTGCGGGATACCGGCGTAGCTAACTTGGCTGAGGGCGATGTGGGCTGTCGCAATGCCAGTTGGGTGCGATATATTGATGCTTTGGATCTGATCAAATATTTCCGAGGTATCCAGTTGCAAAACAGCTCCACCGGCGGGTTGTTGCGTCAGTCTATTATGGACACCAGCGGCCCATCAGCAGCGGTAACTGCATCGCCTGATCAAT
>DFOV01000098.1 GCA_002376965.1 Gammaproteobacteria bacterium UBA3532 | reverse complement strand
TTTGGCACGATCAATACCCGAGAGAAGTTTGAAGCCAAGCGCAGAGAGCTGGCTGAACACGAATGGGCAAGGTTAAAAGCCAATGACTCATTAGAGTGTCGAAATTGCCATAACTTCGATTATATGGATTTCACCAAGCAAAGCACAAGGGCATCTAACATGCACTCAACGGCTTTGGCTAGCGGTGAAAAAACCTGTATCGACTGCCATAAAGGCATTGCTCACCATCTTCCTGATATGAAAGGTGTGGAAGGTTGGCAGTAGCTAGTCGTGATAACGTACTAAAGCCCTCGATGTGAGGGCTTTAGTTGTAGTACATTAAGTGGGTTCCTATTATTGAATCGGCTGAATTTGTTTGTTGTAGAGCCAGGCTTCCTTAGTTTTATTTTTGAGGATATTTTTACCCAAAACGAAAGTTTGTAGTGCCGATGGAATAACGTCTATCGTAAACTTTCCTTTGTCTATTGTTGTCCTGACCGTCTTAGAGGTTAAAGCGACTTCTTCCAGTTTGTTTTTTGACGCGAACTCGATTAAACCTGCTATCTTATTATGGCTATTAATTGGGGCGTCTGTCCATTTAACTTCAACAGCCCAATGTGGCTCCTGCTCGTTTGCGGAAAGACCAACAATATCAACTTCAGCTTTTGACCAACGCGCATAGTATAGATGATTGATATAGTCACTATGGAGCCACTGACTGAATATGGCAGTCTCTGTTAGGTTCCCCATGGCATTATCATTGATGTCTACAGCGCCAAATAATGCGGCGCGCATCGATGGGTTTGTGAGATAAACTTTAAAAGTAGTAACTCTTTTGAAGTGCTTTGCATTTTCATCTACCCGTTTGACTATTTTGATTAGGAAAGCCGCTTCAAGGTACTCAAGATATTTCTTTAGCGTGTTCTTTGCTACGCCAGAGTTTTTTGAGAGCGCTTCGTAGCTAACTTCGTTACCGGAGTTATAAGCTATGGTAGTAAAAAGCCTATTCAGTTCTTGAATGTCAGATATACCATACAAGCTTGGTAGATCACGTAAAAGGACCTTGTCGATGATGTCGCTTTTAATGTAGCGAGAACTGTCCTCTTGAATCTTTCTGGAAAATACCGCTTCTGGATATCCGCCGTAATTTAAGTAATTGACAAACTCTGAGTTTAACTCGTTAATATCTTTTACTTTATAGCCTTCTGACTCGCCACTGCCAAAGCCAATTACGTCAGATGTTTTGCCAATAAAATCCAAAAATTCTGCGAAAGTTAAGGGAGGTAGTAGAAACTCTGTGAATCTGCCTGCACCGGATTCGCGGCTTTTTAGTCTTAGTGCAGCTGCTGCTGAGCCTGTAGCAATAAACTTATAACTTGGATAAGTATCCACCAATGACTTTAAGTGGACTTCCCAATCCTTTAAGTATTGAACTTCATCAAAGTAAATATAGATTTCTGAATCTCTCTTATGTCCTTTGAGCTCAATAAACTTGTTTAATACTTGCTCAAGAGATAAGCCAGTATAAACAGGCGTCTCAAGAGACAGGTACAGGATGTTATCAGAAGAAACTTTGGTCTCTATTAAGCCTTGGATCGAGTGGTGAACCATCACTGTTTTACCGACCCTACGGGGGCCCATCAAAATTACAGCTCTGTTTAGATCTCTGTCTGAAACCAGCTCATAGAAATGTTCAAAATAGGCTCTTCTTGGCAGTTCCTCAAACCTTGCGTCAATCTTGTTCTGCTCCCACCAAGGGTTATCCAAGAAAAGCCTTTTTTGAACTTCATTTTCTGATACCAGTAACATAGCAACACCTAGAGTCAAATGATTGACTCTAATACTAGGTTAGTAGGGTGTTAGAGTCAATGCTTTGATTCTAATCGTCCTACTTAACCCACACCTCAACACGGCGGTTGCGGTGGCGTCCTTGAACGGTGGCGTTTGAAGCCAAAGGAACTCCTTCGCCAAAACCTTTAACCTGCGCAGGGATGATACCGCGCATCATAAGCTCTCTGCTCACGAGCTCTGCGCGAGATTGAGACAGGTTCAGGTTTACTTGAGGGTCGCCAACGCTGTCGGTAAAGCCGAGGAGCATGACATGTCGATCTGGGTGTTTTTGAAGAAAACCGACCATGCGCTTCATATCTCTGTGACCTTTATTGTCTAGGTTGTCACTGCCTGGTTCAAAGCGAAAGTTAAGCGACAGCCGCTGAGCATATTTGGTCATAGCCAGGTAGCTCGCGGGCATATCAGGAGTTGGGTTTGGCTTGCTGGCAAGTATATTTTGCGACACTAAGCCAGAGTTTTCCACGGTTTTTTGCCCTTCGTTGGCTACTGCGAACTCAACAAATTGATGAGCGAATACATTTTCGGAGTTGGCTGGCAGATAGAAATAGAGTCTGCGTGATAGTGGGTAGTCTTCTGTGCCGACCGTGAACGTTGTGGGATAGACTGGCAATGAGCTAGCGTCAGCGGCTACGGCAATCACCTTAGACCGCCGTACATAGGGCAGGCCAATAAAGCCTATGGCTCCAGGGGTAACTGAAACCTCATCTGATAGCTCCTGACTGGATTCATAGCGTTTTGCTTCGATGGTAAGTTGTCTTTTATTGGGCTTTAATATCATAGACTTGAATGAGTCCCAAGTGCCGGAGTTTCCATCGCGGGCAAATACCGATACTGGGAAGTCAGGGCCTCCAATTTCGTTCCAGTTTTTAATATCGCCAGAGAACAGGCGTGAAATTACGGATGCTTCAAGCTTATCAAAGGGAATGGCTGGGTGGGTGATGATGGCCAGCCCATCCAAGGCTAGGATATATTCAGCACTACTGCGCGTCAGATCGCCGTACATGGGTGCCAGCGCATCGACTTCTTTGGTTTTTATTTTGCGCGACGCCATTGCAATATCAGTAGCGTTGCTGGCCAGATCCTGAAAGCCCGTGCTTGAGCCGTGGGCATGAATTTCGATGCGAACCTGGCGCTTTTCCAAGTCTGCAATAATATCGTTTTCTACAGCAACCCCTGTTTTGACCAGCTTTATATTAGTGGCACCAATACTACGCAAATAGTCAAAAACGAGTGCGGGAGCAAGCTTTTCGCCGATGGTGTTGGAACCATGTAGTCGCATAATCAGCTCTGGTGAGTGACTCGTTGAAGACGTGGAGTGGGGTGATTCTTCTGAATGTTTGGCTAGGGCTAATTCGCCAGATTTGGGTGTTATTGGTCCCTGTAGCAGAAATAGCGCCATTGACGCCAGAACAGCGACCGCAGCTACTAGCCAAGGTACTTTATTCATGGCCGCATTGTCGTCATCTTCCTCAGCTCTGATAGTATCGACGGTGTGGTAAACATCGTTTTCCTGACAAAGGAAAGCAACACGTTGGCGAATAGATTGAGCCAGTCGCTCCAGTTCCATGTCGCCGCAACCACTAGCAATGTCGAGCCATTTGTTTCTGTAGTTAGCATCCTTGCGCAATTCTCTAATATCGATAGATTCGCCATTATAGGCCAATACTCGTAGACGGAGTTTCCATAAAAGATCTGCGAGAATAGCATCATTGGTCAAATGGCTTTTGTTGCGCGATTGATTCATAGGTATAGATCCACAGCTAAAAAAATGACTCAGATGCTACAGGGGGATAGTGACAAAAATGTTACATAACAGCTAGTTATAGTTTGTTGTGGTTGCATTGGACGGCTGCTTCCTTCAATGAATAAACCCGTTTGGTATGCTAGACTTGCTATATCAGTGTCCAGCAGGGGGCAAGCAGGCCCAGGGATCGCCGAATGAGAATTGCGGATAATGCTGTATTATCGGGGCTGGTAAGAATTGAGTTTGCCGGTGGCGTTGCGTTGATGCTATCGACCATTATCGCCATTATGCTGGCTAAAAGCCCGATCAGCGGGTTTTATAGCGCTATTTTTGATACGCCGGTAGAAGTTCGAATCGGTGCTTTTCACATTGCCAAACCCTTATTGCTTTGGATTAATGATGGGTTAATGGCTATCTTCTTTTTGGTTGTTGGCCTGGAACTAAAGCGTGAACTTTTTGAGGGAGAACTGTCCGATCGCCACAACCTGTGGTTGCCTGGGGCTGGTGCATTTGGCGGTATGCTGGTTCCGGCACTTATTTTTTTCGCGCTTAACCAACAAGATGATGTTGCACTGAAAGGTTGGGCTATTCCCGCCGCGACCGATATTGCTTTTGCGCTGGGTGTGCTTTATTTGTTGGGGAGTCGAGTCCCGAGTGCTATCAAGGTTTTCCTGACTTCTCTGGCAATATTTGACGATATTGGCGCCATTATTATTATTGCTGTCTTTTACACCGATCATTTTTCAGTCGGTGCAGGTTTAGTGGTATTGGGCTGCTTGGGTGGGCTTATGCTGCTCAACCGCCTTGAGGTCAAATCCAACAGCCTTTATGTATTGGTTGGGGTGGTCATGTGGGCAGCAATGCTTAAATCTGGCGTGCATGCAACGCTATCTGGTGTATTGCTCGCCATGTTTATTCCTATCAAAATTCGCAGTAAACCGCGTTTTTCTCCATTAAAAACTTTAGAGCATGACCTTCATCCTGTGGTGGCATTTGTCATACTCCCTGTTTTTGCCTTGGCTAATGCAGGGATCGATTTCTCGGGCATTTCCGTTGCCGACTTGTTCCACCGCGTAACTATCGGTGTTGGCTTAGGTCTCTTTATCGGCAAGTTATTAGGGGTTGTCTTCTTTTGTTGGCTTTGCGTTGCGCTAAAATTTACTCAGCTGCCACGGCGAGTCAATTGGCCGATACTTGTTGGTACAGCGGCGCTTTGCGGCATTGGGTTTACGATGAGTTTGTTTATCGGGTCGTTGGCATACGGGGAGTTTAGTGATGAATATTTGCACTACGAGCGGTTGGGAATATTGTCGGGTTCATTGTGCTCTGGTTTGCTGGGGTTCTATCTGTTGCATCGTTTTTTACCGCCACCACGAGCCAATATGGTTAAATAGAGTACCAATCTAAAAAATACTGAAAAATTAACAGATAAGGCTGTTAATACGCGCTATATTTGTAGTTGGAATAATGTATTTGTCGAGCGATCCAGAGTAAAATACTCCTTAGTCACGTGGTTATCTTAAAGTATGAATATGAGCGATTCAGACCAATCTTTAGCAGCACAAATTATTGAGCTTCGCAAAAAACATCGCATGCTCGATGGTGAAATTCTTCAGTTACTGGATCAGCCCTATGTTGACCAGCTCCAGCTTCAGCGTTTGAAGCGGCAAAAGCTGCGAATAAAGGATACCATTAAACATCTTGAAGACATGCAGATTGACGACCTGGATGCGTAGTATGCACGTCGTTGACCGGCTGGTACTTAGATATTTTTCCGCTGCGACTTAAAAGAAGCGAACCCTCAATGTCCCGACTTTGTCCCTGTGATTCAAACCGACCTTTCTCTGATTGTTGCCAACCATTTCTCTTAGGAACTGCCCAGCCAGAAACACCAGAGCAGCTTATGCGCTCGCGCTATAGCGCGCACATCGAGGGCAATGTTGATTACATTCTTGACACCTATTTGCCTGAACAGCGAGCGAAATTAAGTCGTGAAGATATTGAACAGTCAACAAAAAATATTCAGTGGTGCGGCTTGGATGTGGTTGATGCTCCGCCTGTTAGTGCTAGTGGTACTGACAGTGCTAGCGATGAGCATGGCGTAGTTGAGTTTCAGGCTAAATACTTGGTGGAGGGGCGCGCGCAAGTCTTACACGAGCGCTCTTCGTTTCAACGGCTAGGCGGCAGGTGGTTTTATGTGACAGGTAACTTAACCACACGCAGTAATAAAGTAGGGCGGAACGATCCGTGCCCATGTGGTAGCGGAAAAAAATACAAGAAGTGCTGCTTGAGTAATCGAAGGCGCTAGCGCACTATTTCATTGTGCTGGCCTTATCAACAGCGTCAACCCAATCCGATATATGTTCTTCCAGGTAGAGATCTTCCTCAAGCTCTCTTGCCCAGTCCAGGTGGTGTAGCTTCTTTAATAGCCTTACGGCGGCAACCTGAACGGGAGGTATTTGGCTCCAAATAGCCGTCGATAGACAATGCCAATGGTTGGGGGACAGCGGCGTTCTGCCACGGATTTGATCAATGCACGTTTGGCACAAAAACAGGGTATGGTCTATATCTGGCGTTTCCGGCAGCGGTAAAACCTCAAGCGGGCTTAGCTTTTGCCCCTGAGCCTGGCAAAGTTCGCAACGGGCATGGGAGCGGCGAGTTAACGACTTGCCCAGCGCATTGAGGGTTTGTTGACGCTGATGACTAGCATGCTGATACATGGTTTTGCCTTAAACGGAGCCAATAATCCTCAGTATAGTCGAAGCTTTTTTATTCGGACAGTTGACCATACGTGTTCCGCTAATCGACAATGCCGCTTAATAGTTTATCTACAATGGATGCCTGATATTGGAAATAGAGTTTGTACTTCCCGGCTTGGCTGGATCGGCTACCGACGGCTTTTCACAAAGCAAAGCTGGATATAACTTTTTCGCTTGGTGGCGATTTTGGAGTGCACGGCATCCCGAAACTGTCACTAACAGCCCCCTTAGTGTGACGTCGTTATTCGGGCAATCGGACACCCAACGCATTTGCTTGAGTCCATTAGGCGTGGCGGTGGAACATACCGCCATTTACGCAGCGCATCGTCACCGGTTGGCCTTAAGCGGTGATGAGCTGAGAGAATTATTAGAGGTAGTCCGCCCCTTGCTTGAAGACTGGGGGCGCATAGTGGTTGGGCGCAGTTCCTTTGTGCTGGAATTGAATGCTGAAGGTGCTAAACATTGGCAAGCCGGTGCCTGGACTTATCCAAGTAACATTTTGGGTAAGAACTTGATCGATGCTTTACCCGATGCCAGTCAGCACGCCATTTGGCATGGTCGTTTAACAGAGGTTCAAATGGCGTTGTTTCACACACCTTTCAATCAGCGTCGGATAGAGCAAGGAAAGCCAACAGTCGACTGGCTTTGGCCTTGGGCACCGCCCCTCATGGATACCGGGGTACCTGACCGGAAAGCGGTGTTGCTTCATCAAGCCGATTGGTATGCTATTGACGTCGCTGGAATCGAAAATAGCTGTGTTGATTGGAAGTCGCTGGTTGGTATGTTGGATTCATGCTCCGAAGAGCGCCTTCGCCTGCTAAGCTTGAAGCTATACGACTTTTCTATGGAAAAATGCCGCGACGAATGGCTTCGGCACTATGAGGATATCGTTGCAATGATCGAGGGCGTTATTCCGCTTATGTCAGAGCGTCGAGCGGCGTTGAGCATATATCCTGGCAACGGCTTTTGCTATACAATGCCCGCCTCGCGCTGGAAATTCGCTACTTCATCGTGGGGTAAGTGGTTGCCACAACGTTTCAATATCAATCCTTTTTCTTGAAGATAAAATGCCTCCTACGCAGATAAAAACACGCTCTGAGTCGGTCCCTCCCGATCTATTAACAGCATACCCTCCATTGATCGCGCAGCTTTATGCCAATCGAGGTGTGTCATCCCTCGATGAAGTGCCACGTAAACTTGACGCACTGCCTCACTTTGAATGCCTGTTTGGTATTCAGGATGCCGTTGAGCTGCTTTTTCGCCATTTGGCAGCCCAGCACACCATTACCATTGTCGGCGACTATGATGCAGATGGTGCTACCAGTACCTCTGTATTGACACTTGGTTTGTCGATGATGGGGGCAAAAAACGTTAACTATGTGGTTCCCAATCGATTTGAATACGGATATGGCTTATCTGTACCGATCGTTGAGCTGATTTTAGCCCAGCAGCAATCGACCTCACTGATTATTACCGTCGACAACGGCATATCCAGCATTGATGGAGTGGCATTTGCAAAAGAACAGGGGCTAGACGTACTGATAACGGATCACCATTTACCTGGCACCGAGTTGCCTAAGGCTGATGCAATCTTGAATCCTAATCAGCCGGAGTGTGAATTTCCGTCCAAAGCGTTGGCTGGTGTGGGCGTGGTTTTTTATTTTCTAATCGCTCTGCGTCGTAGCCTGGAAAGCAAGGGATGGTTTGAAAGCGAGCAACTAAAAGCGCCCAATCTGGGGCAGCTTCTCGATCTGGTCGCTTTGGGCACCGTCGCTGACGTGGTACCGCTTGATCCGATCAACCGATTACTGGTGCATCAAGGGTTACAACGGATTCGCGCGGGTAGGGGGAGGCCCCTTAT
>DFOV01000336.1 GCA_002376965.1 Gammaproteobacteria bacterium UBA3532 | reverse complement strand
CCAGTTGTTGGCTCATCTAAGATGTATAAAGTTTTACCAGTATCTCTTTTACTTAGTTCTCGGGATAACTTAATACGCTGGGCCTCACCACCGGATAAGGTTGTTGCTGATTGCCCCAGCCGAATATACGACAAACCAACGTCCATCAGTGTTTGGAGTTTTCTGGCTAACGCAGGCACAGCATCAAAAAATTCACGTCCTTCTTCGACGGTTAGATCGAGTACTTCGTGAATGTTCTTGCCCTTGTATTGAATATCTAATGTTTCGCGGTTGTACCGCTTTCCTTTACAAACGTCACAAGCAACATAAACATCGGGTAAGAAGTGCATTTCAACTTTAATCACCCCATCTCCCTGACAAGCTTCACAACGCCCACCTTTAACGTTAAAGCTAAAGCGACCAGGCTTATAGCCCCGAGAACGCGCTTCTTGCGTTGCTGCAAAGAGCTCTCGAATAGGAGTAAATAGTCCGGTATAGGTTGCTGGATTGGAGCGGGGCGTTCGGCCAATAGGGCTTTGGTCTATGTCGACGACTTTATCTACCTTATCGAGCCCATCAATGGACTTATGTGGTGCGGGGCTAAGCTGGGAGTTATTGATTAGACGTGAGGCGGCTGGGAATAGTGTATCGTTAACCAGCGTTGATTTTCCAGATCCAGAAACCCCAGTAATGCAGGTGAAAAGTCCCAGTGGGAATTCAACGTTGACCTGCTTAAGGTTATTGCCACTTGCCCCTTGAATGGTGATATGGCCTTTTTCAGAAACGGTTCGATGCTCAGGAACCTCGATGCGACGAGTGCCAGCGAGATATTGCCCAGTGAGTGATTCGGGCGTATTTTTTATCGCTTCAACATCGCCTTGGGCGATCACTTGACCTCCATGGACACCCGCTCCTGGCCCAATATCAACCACATGATCGGCTGATGCGATGGCGTCTTCATCATGCTCGACCACAATGACCGTATTGCCCAGATCGCGCAGGTGGGTCAGTGTTTTGAGTAAACGTTCGTTGTCACGCTGATGCAGCCCGATAGATGGCTCGTCCAAAACATACATTACGCCTACCAGTCCGGCACCAATTTGGCTAGCAAGCCTTATTCGCTGAGCCTCACCCCCTGAAAGCGTGTCCGCACTGCGACTGAGTGAAAGGTAGTCGAGGCCGACATTGACGAGAAACGACAGTCGCTCGCGGATCTCCAGTACCACTTTTTCTGCAATCTGGGCCTTATTTCCAGGTAAGGATAGCGACGCAAAAAATTCCGCTAACCTGCCAATAGAAAGAGCGTTGAGATCTGGCAGGTTTTTATCGACGACAAAAACATTACGGGCGGCGATATTAAGTCGTGTGCCATCACATTTAGGGCAGGGTTGATCTGATAGGTACTTGGATAGCTCCTCGCGAACCATATTAGACTCAGTTTCGCGGTAACGTCGCTGCATATTTGGTATGACCCCTTCAAAAGGGATTGTTTTAACAGCGCTGTCACCTCGTTCATTAACAAAGGTAAAGCGAATGTTTTGACGTCCACTGCCTTGAAGTACCATTTGCTTAACGCTATCGGGCAAAGATTGCCAAGGGCTATTTAAGTCAAATTCGTAATGCTCTGCCAGGTTGGTCAACATTTGGTAGTAATAGGCATTGCGCTTGCTCCAGCCCGGAATCGCACCGCCAGACAGGCTGAGCTCTTGATTGAGAATTAGTTTGTCAGGATCAAAAAACTGCTGGTGTCCCAAACCATCACAGGTTGAGCAAGCTCCAGCGGGGCTATTAAAAGAGAATAGCTTTGGTTCCAGTTCGCTTAAGCTATAGCCGCAAACTGGGCAGGCATAATTGGCCGAGAAGAGCATTTCTTCATCACTATCCATTGAGCTGGCAACGGCTGTCCCTTCTGCTAATTCCAGGGCTGTTTCTAGAGATTCGGCTAAACGGGTTTGAATGTCTTCGCGGATCTTCAAGCGATCAACGACCACTTCAATGGTGTGCTTTTTATTTTTGTCCAGCGAAGGCAGTTCGGCGAGTTCGTATATATCGCCATCAATTCTCACCCGTATAAAGCCACTTTGACCCAAGCGCTCGAACAGGTGAACATGCTCACCTTTGCGACCTCGGATCACAGGAGCCAGTATCATCCACTTGCTACCTTCTGGCTGAGTCATGATTTGATCAACCATTTGCGATACCGTTTGTGCGATTAGTGGTTCACTGTGCTCAGGACATTTTGGGGTTCCTGCGCGAGCAAACAGTAGCCGCAAATAGTCATGGATTTCTGTGATGGTGCCAACGGTTGAACGCGGATTGTGTGACGTGGTTTTTTGTTCGATGGATATGGCCGGTGACAAGCCTTCAATATGGTCGACGTCAGGCTTCTCCATTAGCGACAAAAATTGTCTTGCGTAAGCTGATAATGATTCAACGTAGCGCCGTTGCCCTTCCGCATAGAGGGTATCAAATGCGAGTGATGATTTGCCAGAGCCCGATAAGCCGGTGATAACGATAAGCTGGTCACGGGGCAAGGTCAGGTTGATATTTTTTAGGTTATGGGTGCGAGCACCACGTACCGATATTTGATCCATATGAAAGGAAGCCAATTAGATTGAGTCATTAGACTGGGCATTATAGTGATCTTTGGCGTCGGCTGAAATGGCGCGAGCAAATTTCCTGCGCGATGACGCGACATAAAAAATATTCGCTGTTATCATACGCGGTCAGTCAAAACAGAGTGCCTGGTTTTTATGAGAGGTTTACGCTTAAACGCGATAGAGAAGCGAGCTGCGAGCAGCTTAGCGACGATTTTTTTATTACGCATGCTTGGGCTGTTTATGGTTATGCCTGTTTTTGCGATTGAAGGCCAGAACTACGCCCAAGCAACACCAGCACTCATTGGGTTAGCCATTGGTGCATACGGTTTAACCCAAGCACTATTGCAGATCCCATTTGGTTTTCTTTCTGATAAATATGGCCGTAAAGTACTGCTGGTAGCTGGTATGTTTATTTTTGCTTTGGGCAGTGTGGTAGCGGGTCTGGCAGATTCGATCCAGTGGGTAATTATTGGCCGAGCGATCCAGGGCGGAGGGGCAGTATCGAGCGTTGTTTTGGCGTTGGCGTCGGATGTCTCTCGCGATGAATTACTCAGCAAAGTCATGGCGTTGTTGGGAGCCAGTATTGGGGTTTCATTCGGAATCGCTTTTATTGCAGGCCCGATCCTAGTAACGCACTTGGGATTGTCCGGTCTTTTCTTCGTCACCGCCATTCTGGCCAGCATGGCCATTTTCTTGATTATCTTTTGGGTGCCAACTGGAGACAATGTACGCTTTCTCAGTGAGCATCGAACCGTTCTATCCAAAGTGGGTGATGTATTAAGGCATAGAGAGCTACTACGGCTAGATGCTGGCATCTTTTTCTTGCACCTCATGCTGGCGGCTACATTTACCGTATTGCCCGTTCAATTAGTTGAAGCTGGCATGTTGAAAAGTCAACATTGGATGCTCTATCTGCCCATCATGTTGCTGGCGTTTATTGCCATGGGGCCATTTATGGGGATCGCGGCTAAAAGAAGTTTGCATAAACCCATTTTTATGGCTGCTATCGTACTACTACTAATAGCCTGTCTTTCCATGACACAAGCGGACGGCGTTGTCGGTCTTGGCTTGTGCCTGTTTATTTTTTTCTGGGGGTTTATCTACCTGGAAGCAACGCTACCTTCAATGATTTCTCGCTTTGCTCCTGTTACTTTTAAAGGAACGGCATTGGGGGTTTATTCTACGCTCCAGTATTTAGGTGTGTTTGTCGGGGGGCCGACAGCGGGGTGGTTGGCACAAACCTATGGGTTTAATAGCGTGTTTGTCTTTTTAGCGGTTATTAGCGGTCTGTGGCTACTGGTTGCAGCAACCATGGCGAAACCGCATAATGTTGTAGGCTACACCATACATATTGGGCAAGTACATCAGCAGCAGGTCGCTGATATTGAAAAGCAACTTAGAACGATGGATGGTGTGTGGGATGTTGTTGTGGTTGCCGAAGAGCGAGTGGCCTACCTGAAGGTCGATAAAAAACAATTTGATTACGAAGCGGTAGCCGATTATGCCGAAGGGCTAGCGTAATATAAACTGGATAAAGACCTGGTTTTGGATAAAGACCTGGTTTTACAGATTAAGTTAATGTTAAAGAGTGGCGTAATAGAGAGCGCACTGAGTTTAAACCCATTTTTTTAAGCGGAGACAGCAAATGGCACGTGGAGTAAATAAGGTGATTCTTATAGGCAATCTGGGTTCCGATCCAGAAGTCAGATATATGCCAAATGGTGGCGCAGTTGCTAACCTAAGTGTTGCAACATCAGAAACATGGAAAGACAAGCAAACCGGTGAAATGAAGGAGATGACAGAGTGGCATCGAGTCTCGTTTTTTGGTCGCTTAGCTGAAATTGCCGGTGAATACCTGCGCAAGGGTTCCAAAGTCTATATTGAAGGCAGCATCAGAACGCGTAAATGGCAAGATCAAAATGGCCAGGACCGCTATACAACAGAAATCCGCGGTGCAGAGATGCAGATGCTTGATAGTCGTGGAGGAAGTGCCGATATGGGGCCATCTCAGCCACAACAAGGCAATTATGGTCAACCTCAGCAGCCTCCTCAATATCAGCAACCGCAGCAGCGTCCACCTATGCAACAAAATCCGCCACAGAACCAGCAACCGGTGATTGACGATTTTGATGATGATATTCCATTTTAATTTAGGTTTAAAAGGCGGTGCCTTTGGGCAAAAAAGTTAAATTTTTTGACACTATCTGACACATAATGCGCTACACTTTGCAGTGTAAATGCGCTAGCGCTAGGTGTGGAATTAAAAGTGGTTAATAATAATAAATCCAAAGGTTCAGTCCTTTTTCTATGTAATCGTATTCCTTATCCCCCGCATCGAGGGGATAAAATTCGTAGTTATCATATGCTCCGTCGCCTCGGCGACCACTTTGATGTGCATGTAGCGGGCTTTTTGTGTGATAAGAACGATGAGTTGGATTACAAGAAAATGCCCTCATTTTGTAAAAGCCATCACTTTGTTCGTCAGGCCTCAAAGGGGTCAATTAAAGCCACTGCCATGAATTTGTTTGCGAAGTCTTCACTGACCAGCAATCTGTTTCGACATGATGATCTTGAGGCATGGATTGAAAAGACGGTAGCGGAGCAAAATGTTAAGTGCATCATTGTTAACTCATTGCCAATGGCGCAGTACGCCATTCAACATGCTAAAAATGGTGTAGTTTGTCTGGCTGATTTCGAGCGAGTTGAGTCAGATTCATGGCGTCAATTTGAGCCTACCAAAGGCCCTTTAGCCAAAAAAGCGTTCCAAAAAGAATTAGAAGAAATTGAGCAAAGTGAACGCGAATTAGCGAAACACTTCAAAGGTATTATCTTTACCTCTCGATTAAATGCCCGCATCTTTACCAGCTCGTGTCCAGAGGCTAGCGATAAAGTTGCTACCTTTGTTAATGGTGTTGAAACTGAGTATTTTTCTCCTGAGCGTGAACTTCCCAAGGTTTTCCATAAAAAAGAAATTCCCATCGTTTTTTGTGGTGCGATGGATGAGTACTACAACGAAGAGGCTGTATTATGGTTTGCTTCTGAGGTGTTGCCTTTGGTGAAGAAAAAATCGCCAACGGCGACATTTCACGTTGTTGGGTCTTGCCCATCTAAAAAGCTGCTGAAAGCTGCTGAAAGTTTAAAGTTTAAAGTGACTGGTGAGGTCGATGATGTGCGCCCGTATATAAAAGGGGCCGCACTAACCGTTGCTCCTGTAAAGAAGGGCAAGGCCGTTCACTATAAGGTGCTTGAATCTCTAGCAATGGGCAAGCCCTGTGTGATGACGCCACATGCAATGGAAGGCCTAATAAGTGCTGATTGGTTGCCCGATCTTGTCGCTGGATCTCCCAGTATGTTTGCTGACAAATGTTTAGGTATCATAAACGGATTGGTACCATTTCAGGAATGCTTCCGGCCATATATTGAAAAGAACTATTGTTGGGATAAGCTTTTTCAGCGATACCAACACTTAATGAAACAGATTCTTTGATAGCTTAACCCGTTAGGTCCTTCGGCCTTCAACCTGAAAGGGAGTAAATGGATAAATCCCGTTATGCTGTGGTGGCGCTGAATGCGAGGGGATACTTGCTTGATGTCGCCGAACAAGATTTGATTCGTGAGATCGCAAAGCAGCGCCAGCTGCTTTGGTTCGAGCCCAAACGAATATCACTCGGCCGCTGGTTGGTGAATGCGTTTCAAACTTCTCGCCAGGCTCCATACCGAGCAATTGGGTTGGCTTCTTTTTTTGTCATCGATACTCCAAACCTTCCATTTCTGAGAGACTGGTATTTGACCAACCAAATTCGACGTCGTGTCCGTCAAATAACCTCCGAGCGTCTACCCTTGATACTGTGTTGTTTTGGCGGCATAGGTCAATGGCGTACTAGCTTTGTGAGCCTTACCAAGTTGCTTGAGGCAAAAGCAATTATGGTATGGGATGGTGATGATATGGTGCGCTCACTCAGTCGGACGTTAACTCAATCACAAGGGAAGCAATGTCAACGCTTACTGCTAACGACGGAGTTATATTCTGAGCAAGTGGCTCGACAATATCAGACAGTATGTCCCGCAAAGCGGCTCCCAATCTTAGCGGATGTTGCGGATGTCCATTGCGGGAGTGAATATGATACGACACTGAATGTGCCTATTGATGGCGTCCCCTTTGTTGTGCTTGAGCAGGTAGTCAAGGTCTTGCCCGCGCTTGCTAGCCAATGGGGAAGCGTTCGTTTTCAGTTTTTTTATCAACAGGAACGAACCAGCACGCGCCAAAACTTAGATCGCTTAGCGTTGGCGATGAATGTCGAGCAAAGCATCGACTGGTTTCTAATCGACCCAGATCAGCCACTGCCAAGAGTGTCTGGTGTTGTTTTAAGTTTGCGTCAAGGAAATGCACTATGGCGTGACTACTGCTGGGCGTTGCTCAGTCATACAGGCTTTATCGCTTTGGAAAGTAATGGAGCAGACAACTGGTCAGAATGTTTTACAGTATCTTCGTCTCTTGATGACTTGATGTCGGCTTTTTCAAAAGCACGACATATTAAACCCAGTGCTGATAGCATGTTCATAACACCAGAAAAGCCGAAACAGATAGTCGCAAAACTCGTCAAAATGATGAACACGCTAATTGGCTAAAATCGGTATAAATGTATTATTGATAAACTGCGCCAGTCAATTTGTCTAAATTCAGGTATGCCTAATGCTTATAGGGATCGATGTTGGGGTGTGGTGGGCAATAAATGGCCGGAGGCTCGCCTATCAACGGCGGTACGTCTACGATATGAGCAGGCTTAATAACATGGACTTCGCCACTGAGATAGCCGTCGTCATTTAGCAGCTGAACCATCGGCGATTCAAGAAACCAGCCGCAGAAAATAACTTCGCGTTTCTTGTTGGCTAACAAAATAGTAATGGGGTGGCCAAGATGATGTTTGGTTAGCTCCATATAGCTAGCATATCCTCCGAATCGGTTATTTTAATTTGGTTAAGGTAGCATAATTGGCGCGCTGTGACAGCAGAATCTATCAAATTTTTGTTGGCCTATCACCAGGAAGAAGCTTTCGCTACCTATAGCCCAATTTAAGGCTAACCACTTTGACCTGAGACAAACTGTCGCACCTTTATATTTGATGGTGTATACTTCGTGCCGATTCTCCATGTTGGGGGAGAATCATCCACTATCATCAAAAAAAATTAACAAGTTATACCAGTTGAGAGGCTGGTTCCCTTACTTTAGGGAGGAGAGGTATGCATTTGAGTCGGTACTTGCGTTCCGGAGGAGCGCTGCTTGCTAGTGGCTTTGCGTCTGTTGAAGCAATGGCGGGTGAGCAAACGAAGAGTATGCGCTATAACATGACCGAGGGCGTGACGGAGATTAGTCAATCCGTGTATAGTCTTCACCAAATTATCCTATGGATTTGTGTGATTATAGGGGTCATTGTTTTTGGGGCAATGTTCTATTCCATCTTTAAGCACAGAAAATCGAAAGGGGTTAAGCCTGCCACGTTTCATGAAAGCGTGAAGGTTGAAATTGCTTGGACCATCGTTCCTATCATTATTCTTATTGGAATGGCCGTTCCAGCAACATCTACCCTGCGGAAAATGGAAGATACCTCGGATGCCGAACTTACCATAAAAGTAACCGGCTATCAGTGGAAGTGGCGCTATGAATACATCGACTATAATGGTCGTAAACTTGATATCGACTATTTTAGTAACCTGGGAACTTCGCAACGCCAAATCCACAATAAAGAGAAAAAGAGCGAAAACTACCTCTTAGAAGTTGATCGTCCTCTCTATATCCCAACAGGCAAAAAAGTTCGATTTCTTATCACCGCCAATGATGTTATTCACTCGTGGTGGGTTCCTGCTTTCTCCGTTAAAAAAGACGCTATTCCAGGCTTTATCAATGAGACTTGGACCAAGGTTGATGAACCTGGTACTTATCGTGGCCAATGTGCGGAGCTCTGTGGTAAAGATCACGGGTTTATGCCGGTAGTGGTTAAAGCGCTTGATACCAAAGACTTTGATGGCTGGTTAAATACCGAACAAGAGAAAGTTGCAGAAGCTAAGCGTATAGAATATGAAGCCTATGGACGCGATTGGCCTCTAGAAGAGCTGATGACCGAAGGAAAGAAAATTTACGATGCTAAGTGTGCTGTATGTCACATGCCGAATGGTGAAGGTATTCCTGGAGCGTTCCCTGCGTTGAAAGACAGCGCTGTTGCGCTCGGTGATATCAGTAAACATATCGATGTAGTTGTCTATGGGGTTCAGGGTACAGCCATGCAGGCCTTCAAAGACCAGCTAAATGATATTGAAACTGCGGCCGTGGTTACATACGAGCGTAATGCTTGGGGTAATGACACTGGCGATGCCGTTCAACCACGCACTGTGCGTGACCACAAACAGCAAGCAACCAAGTAGAGGAGGGTAGCAAGATGAGTGCTGTATTAGACGACCATCACGATCACCACGACCACCATCACGCGCCACCAAAAGGCATTATGCGCTGGTTGCTGACAACCAACCATAAAGATATTGGGGCAATGTATTTATGGTTTAGTTTTATTATGTTTTTAACCGGCGGCTTCATGGCAATGATTATTCGTGCCGAGTTGTTCCAGCCAGGTTTACAAATTGTAGATCCTAACTTCTTTAACCAGATGACCACTGTGCACGGACTGGTAATGGTTTTCGGTGCGGTGATGCCTGCCTTCACTGGGTTGGCAAACTATATGATTCCAATGATGATTGGTGCGCCAGATATGGCGCTGCCAAGGATGAATAACTGGAGCTTTTGGATACTACCTTTTGCTTTCTTGATATTGATCTCTTCACTATTCACCGAAGGCGGTGGTCCTAACTTCGGTTGGACGTTCTACGCGCCACTATCGACAACCTTTGGTCCAGATAGCACCGCCATGTTTGTCTTCTCAGTTCATATCATGGGGATTTCATCTATCATGGGGGCCATCAATGTTGTGGTAACAATCATGAACATGCGAGCGCCTGGCATGAGCTACATGAAAATGCCGCTGTTTTGCTGGACCTGGCTTATCACTGCGTTCCTTTTGATCGCTGTTATGCCGGTACTTGCTGGTGCTGTTACCATGGTGCTTACCGATAAATATTTCGGCACTAGCTTTTTCGATGCTGCTGGTGGCGGTGATCCAGTAATGTTCCAGCATATCTTCTGGTTCTTTGGACACCCTGAAGTATATATTATGATCTTGCCTTCATTCGGTGTCATCTCCGCTATAATTCCAGCATTTTCACGTAAGAAACTGTTCGGTTACGCTTCCATGGTTTATGCGACGGCCTCGATCGCCGGTTTATCCTTCCTTGTTTGGTCTCATCATATGTTCACAACGGGAATGCCTGTTTTTGGTGAACTGTTTTTTATGTATATGACGATGATGATCGCAGTCCCAACCGGGGTAAAAGTGTTTAACTGGGTAGCAACGATGTGGCGTGGTGCTATGACCTTCGAAACACCGATGTTATTTGCAATCGGCTTTGTTATTTTGTTTACCATTGGCGGTTTTTCTGGGTTAATGCTGGCTATTGCTCCAGCCGACTTCCAATACCATGATACCTATTTTGTGGTTGCGCATTTCCACTATGTTCTTGTTTCTGGTGCCATATTCTCGATTATGGCCGGTGCATACTATTGGTTGCCGAAGTGGACTGGCCATATGTACGATGAGACCCTGGGTAAATGGCATTTCTGGTTATCAACCATCTTTGTTAACTTGCTGTTTTTCCCAATGCATTTCTTGGGACTAGCAGGTATGCCTCGTCGAATCCCAGACTATGCGACCCAGTTTGCAGACGTGAATATGATTGTAAGTATTGGTGGTTTCTGCTTTGGTCTGACTCAGCTACTCTTTTTATACATTGTTATCAAATGTATTAAGGGCGGTGAAAAAGCGCCAGCTAAACCTTGGGAAGGTGCTGAAGGCCTAGAGTGGAGTATCCCTTCTCCAGCGCCATATCATACATTCGAAGTACCACCTAAAGTCAGTTAAGCGAGGGATAATACGTGACGGAGTTAGCGCAAAAAAACAAAAAGCTTGTTGTTAAGTTGCTTGGGTGCGTTGCCTTTATGTCACTTTTTGTCGTTGCCTTGGTGCCTTTGTACAATACGTTTTGTGAAATCACAGGATTAAATGGCAAAGGCACAGGCATTGTTACCGATGATAGGCCATCTACGATCGACACTGACCGGCTGGTCACTGTACAGTTTATTACACAAGTTAACCCAGGTATGCCTTGGTCGTTTGAGCCTTTAGAAAGCCAGATTAAAGTTTATCCTGGTGAGATTAAAAAGGTCATGTTCCGAGCGACTAATATGGGGGCTAAGGAAATAACCGGTCAGGCTATTCCATCGGTAACACCCGGCTTAACAGCCACGTATTTCAAGAAAACAGAGTGTTTTTGTTTTAATCAGCAAGTTTTAAAAGCGGGTGAAAGTGTTGATATGCCCGTAGCATTTTTTGTTGATCCAGAGCTTCCTAAGGAATACGGAACAATAACACTTTCTTATTCACTATTTAATGTTACTCAGGCTATCGAGCAGGCTGAGTTGGCAAGCAAGTAATTCGTAGTTACGGAGATTACGGCAAATGGCAGAACAACACGAAAAATATTATGTGCCGGCACAAAGCCCATGGCCAATCGTTGGATCGATTGGACTATTTTTAATCGCTGTGGGTGCCGGAACACTGGTTCCAGATATCACTAGTGGTAAGTCAGGTTATGGTGGCTGGATACTCACAGCGGGTATCGCCGTCATCATTTTTATGATGGTCGGCTGGTTTAGACACGTCATACACGAGTCAATGAATAATCTTTATAGCGCTCAAATGGATCGCTCTTTCCGCATGGGAATGATGTGGTTCATATTTTCGGAAGTCATGTTTTTCATGGCGTTTTTCGGTGCGCTTTTCTATGCTCGGGTGCTAGCAGTTTCATGGTTAGGCGAAGGTTCAACTCAAGAGTTCCTTTGGCCTGAATTTGAATCACACTGGCCATTAGTAAAAACCCCTGATGGGACAGAGACTACCGCAATGGGCTGGCAAGGGCTGCCGCTTTATAATACGCTAATTCTTATTGCCTCTAGTGTTACTTGCTGGTTTGCTGAGAAAGGCTTGGAAAATAATAACCGAAAGCAGATATCTATCTTTTTAGGTATTACCGTCTTACTAGGGGTTTGCTTCTTATTCCTTCAGGTTGAAGAATATTTACATGCTTATCAGGAAATGAATCTGCGTTTGGACTCTGGTATCTACGGCAACACTTTCTTTATGTTGACCGGGTTTCACGGTATGCATGTGACCATTGGAACGTTAATGCTCTTTATCATGTTTGTTCGAATTGCATTCTTTGGTCACTTTAGTAAAGAGAAACACTTCGCCTTTCAAGCGACAGCTTGGTATTGGCATTTTGTTGATGTTGTTTGGGTTTGTTTGTTTATCTTCGTATATATACTTTGATAGGCTGACTAGTGAAGCTACGGAAAAAGGCGCTTTTAGCGCCTTTTTTCAGTTTTCAGCCTGTGGCTTGTCAGGCTCAGATATTTGTTGTTGAGGTGGCTTGACCGGATGGGTGAACGGGTCTTTATTAGGCTTAATCCAGCCCATTGCTATAGCTAGCAGCAATAGCATAATCACGGCAACAGAGAAAAATACGCGTCGACCCAAAGAACTATTCATTTGCTCTAGCTTTTCTTCGCCTTTGACTAGATAAAACAGAGCTTGAAACAAGCTAAACACAATGAGTAATAGCGCAATAACTAGAATGATTTTTAGCCACATAGACGGGGCGAACCTTTGCAATAAAACGGGCCGAACAGTATACTCCACCCCGCAAAGCGCAGTAAGTATTGGCTGACTAAAATGGTTCACTGGCGAAAGAGATTTGGCCTACGCATAGGCGATTGGCAGTTCCAAACACATATCGGCTGGATTCTGGTTTATTTGCCTTGGCTATGCTTGCTTTTGGCCCTTGCCAACTGGCAATGGCAACGCGCTGTTTACAAGGAAAGCCTGACATCGCAGTGGCAGCGGGGGAGCAATGGCTTGGAGCAGACCGAGTTTATTCGGTTAGCCGCAAACCTGAGCGCGTTTGAAATGAGTTTGGTGACCTTGAAAGGTCAATTTATTGATAAGCCGCAACTTTTCCTCGATAACAGGACGCATGCAGGTGCGCCGGGGTACTGGATCTATCAGTTGTTCGAAGTCGAAGGCTTGGACAATAAGCTGATGTTGGTCAATCGAGGATGGATTGGCTTGACTAAGTCGCGTAATACATTACCTGCTGTGCCGGTCATTGAGCAGGATGTGATAAAAGGGCGATTGATGCCAGTACCTTCTTCCGGGATCGCATTGGGCCCACAAACGGTTGAGTCATTTGACAAGAGAAGGTTTCGTATCCAGTCGATCGATCTAAATCGTCTCGAAAGTATTGTGGGAAAACAGCTATTACCCCAGGTAGTTAACCTGCTTGAAGCGGATGATTCGCTTATTCGCGATTGGAAGCCTGTATATAAAATGACGCCAGCGAAGCACCGTGGTTATGCTTTTCAATGGTTTTCACTGGCTCTAGCACTAACCGTCATTTTTATAGTGACACAAACGCGGAGATACCGTATTGGATCCTAAGTTAAAAGGGCGACTTCAGTTTATTGGCATCGTTTGCATTTTTGGACTTCCATTTATACTGGGGCCAATTGCATATAAGTTTGGCTGGTTTGAAACGGCAGTAAACAATAAGGGCACACTGATGTCCCCCCCAGTTCATATTTCGGACTACTCGGTTGAATACCACGTTGGGGCGTTTAAAGAGGATACCACTTGGCGTTTGCTACTGAATAAACCTCGCTGTGGGGACGAATGTCTGGATTTGGTTAACATGATGGCCAATACCCGCCAAGCGTTAGGCAGAGAGAAAGACAGGGTCAACGTCATGGTATGGAATCAGCAGCTGTCTGACATCAATCAAAAGCTTATAGCTAGCTATACAGACCTGGATATAGGAGTGGTTGGTGGCGTTACCAATGAACTTGCGCCAGCTATTTATATTGTTGATACTCATGGCAATATAATCCTTAAATACGACATTCAAACCTCTGTTGAAGAAATGATCGCGCAGGGGCGTGACATATTGAAAGATCTTAAAAAGTTATTAAAGGTATCGAGAATTGGATAAGCTTACGCTGATTCGCCGTATGGCACTATTTGCCACTTTTTTGGCATTGGTGGTGGTGTTGCTGGGTGCTTGGACCCGCTTGTCTGAAGCTGGATTAGGCTGTCCTGACTGGCCTGGCTGCTACGGATTCTTGACCGTACCACAGCACGATCATCATATCCAGCAGGCCGAAGAAGCTTTTCCACATGCGCCATTTGAAGAACATAAAGCATGGCCTGAGATGATACATCGCTATTTTGCGGGTTCCCTGGGTTTGGTTATTTTAGCCATTTTTGTTGTTGCGTTGGCTGCAGGAAGGCAAGGTCCAAGGCTGCACGCTGGGGCTTTGTTAGCTTTGGTCGTTTTTCAAGCTTATTTAGGCATGCTAACAGTTACCGCCATGCTCCATCCCGTGATTGTTATGGGGCATTTATTGGGTGGGTTCAGCATTGTGTGTTTGTTGGGTCTCCTATATCTACGACTTCATCCTTCCCCCCCATTTATTCGTTCTTTTTGCTCTTCAACGATAGTTTCCAGGCTTGGTTGGCTAGCTTTAGTCATTGTTATTGTTCAAATTGCCCTAGGAGGTTGGACTAGTGCTAATTATGCTGCTGTAGTTTGCACCAGCCTACCTATCTGTGAAGGAGACTGGTTGTCGACGTATCATTTTGTTACAGGCTTCTGGTTTAGTGGATACGAAGCCGATACCTACCAATATGGTGTGCTACCTTTTGAAGGGCGACTTACCATTCATGTCACTCATCGCATCGGTGCCATTATAGCGGCCTGTGCAGTGATAGCCCTGGTGATTGGGTTATGGAAAAGATCTTCGAAGTCTTTAGCGGCTTTGCTATTGGCAATCTTGTGTGCTCAGATTGCTCTTGGGGTTACCAATGTTCTAGCCGCATTGCCATTGGCTGTAGCAGTTAGTCACAACGGCGGTGGATTATTGTTGCTTTTTTCGATTATAGTAGTGCTATTTTTAACCAATCGAGTGGGCGCAAAGGAGGAAAATGCCAATGGGTGTTGATGCCGTAGCTGAGCGAACTACTGCTTTCTGGCGGGACTATTTAGAGCTATGCAAACCCAAAGTGGTTTTGCTGATGATTTTGACGGTGCTTGTCGGGATGCACCTTGCCGTCGATGGGTTCGTTCCTCTGGATATACTGATCCTCGGTAACCTTGGCATAGCTATGGCATCCGGGGCTGCCGCTGTTGTCAACCATTGTGTTGATAAACACATTGATACTATCATGGCCCGAACTCAGGGCAGACCGGTAGCTAAGGGGCGTATCCCCCAGAAAAACGCCTTGATTTTCGCGTTCCTGCTGGCGGTGGTAGCCATGATTATTCTTGATGTTTTTATCAACCGGCTAACAGCAGTCCTGACTTTGGCGAGCTTGGTGGGGTATGCCTTTGTTTATACGATGTACCTAAAAAGAGCGACACCGCAAAATATCGTAATCGGTGGGATTGCTGGTGCGACTCCACCTTTGCTTGGGTGGACTGCCGTGACCGGTAGTGTTCATCCACATGCATTACTACTGGTATTAATTATCTTTACGTGGACGCCACCGCATTTTTGGGCCTTAGCAATTCATCGTAAAGATGAATATGCAAAAGCAGAAATCCCGATGTTACCAGTAACACATGGAACGGAGTTTACCGCAACCAGCGTCCTGCTTTATTCAATATTGCTAGCGATTGTCACCTTGTTACCTTTTCTCACTGGCATGACCGGTTATGTCTACTTGGTTAGTATTGGGCTGCTTAATACTTGGTTTATCTACCATGCTCTATTGTTAAAGTTTAGCCAGTGTCCGAAGCAGGCGATGAAAACATTTGGAATATCAATTACATACCTAATGATTCTTTTCGTGGCTTTGCTAGTCGATCACTACTGGACGATACCTGGAGTATAATAATGTCGAATAAAGGCACCATCTTGGCCTTAGCTATTTCCGTGGCCGCGATACTATGTAGTGTTGGCTTGGTTTTTCATTTGCAAAGCTCAATGCAACCATTAGATACAGGGTTTCACTATCAACCACCGCGAAATCTGCGCACTTTTGAGCTGGAGTCGAGCCATGGAATTCCCGTCAGTAATGAGGATTTTGCCGGACATTGGACATTGGTTTTTTTTGGTTACACCTTTTGCCCTGATGTCTGTCCGATCACTACTGCTCAGCTCGCTCGATTACTCCAGGACCTGGATAAAGAAGGTATAACCAAAAAGGATATAGAAGTGTGGTTTGTTTCTGTCGATCCTGAACGTGATAGTCCAGATGTCATTAAGAGCTATACCCAACACTTTCACCCCGAAATCAAAGGGATGACTGGAGAGCCTGCACAGTTGCAATCTTTTGCCAATCAATTGGGCGTTGTCTATCTTAGAAACGAACAGGAGGATGGTGACTATAGCGTTGATCATACTAGCTCTATCGCCTTGGTTAATCCTCGAGGTCAGTATGAAGTTTTATTTAGGCCAGAAGATAAGCATCAATATCCGTTGGATAAAATGCTAGCAGATATAAAACGTTTACTATAAGAATAAATACCCCTTATTGCTTGTATAACTATAACTTCGTTGAAGTTGTGTTGTATTCGTAGAACAATAAGGTGCCTTTTTGTAGCTGCTAGGACTTGTCGAGTGTTTGGGATCAGATTTTCTCCCCCGTTTTCTTTTCGCTTTCTCAAAATTCAGCTACGCTTTCCTATTAAATTCAATTTGCTGACTTGCTTCAGGGTGGGCCAGTGCATTTCTAAAAACCAAAGGATCAATGGAGCCTTAATATATGAGTTCTGCAAGTGATAAGATGAAGTTGTCATCACTGCTGCTGGCGGCAACCTTTGTCATGCCGCTGACTGGTTGTGATCTCGATTTCGACGATGGCGATACTTCGGTAGTTGATGGTGGTACTGATGGTGGTACTGATGGAGGCACTGATGGAGGCACAGACGGTGGTACTGATGGAGGCACAGACGGTGGCGATGCCACTATCGTAGATGTGATGCTCCACTACAACCGACCTGATGGGGTTTATGACGGTTGGACTTTAAATGTTATGGGCGATGGCGTTGTTGAAGAAGCCGCTGTTGCTAAGTTGAGCACTGCTAGTGATGGAACAGATGGCTTTGGTGCTATCTTTACGTTCCAAGCAGAGGCTGGTTCCACGATTGAGTATCAGTTTGTCAATGGTGAACAGCAAGATCCAGCCGAGCCTGGGAGTATTCTGGTTGATGAGTCTAAAGGGCATCTTTGGACATTTAGTGGCTTTAGCTCAACTAGCTCTTCAGAGCCTGTGATGCCTGGTGATAATCAAGCTATTATCTACTATTACCGAACCGATGGTGATTACACAGACTGGGGTCTACACCTGTGGGAGGATGTAGCAAACCCAACTGATTGGGCCGATCCTCAAATGCCTAGTGGTATTAGCGCTGAATGGGGTGCTTACTTCCTTGTTGATCTGAAAGAAAACGCTGAGCGCATTAATTTTATTGCTCACATCGGTGATACCAAAGACCCTGGCCCTGATATGGGGTGGAATATTTCCGAAATGGGTAACTCCGTATTCTTTAATACTGGTGTTGCAGAGCTATTTACATCACCAGGACTGCGCGGTGGTATCACTGCTGCTGATGCTCACTGGTTAGAGCCTGGTATGCTGGCATGGAAACCGCGTCAAGCCTCTACCAGCTTTAAATTGCATTATTCGCAGAGTGCCAATATTACACTAGCGGTAGATGCCTTCGGTAATCCGACGCAAATAAACGGTAGCGATGGATCTATTGATTTAACCAATACGGGCAACAAAATTTCTGGGGAAGCTCTGGCTGAAGACCCCCACTTGTCCAGTTGGACCGCACTAACCATTGCTGAAGCTGATTTTACAATGCTGCCTGAAGTATTGAAGGGACAGCTAGTAGTGGTTGGCTATGATGAAACTGGCGCTCCTATTCAAACGTCAAAAGTTCAGCCCCCGCGTGTTATCGATGATTTATATGCGTACGACGGTGATCTTGGATTAGTGTTCAATGGTAGCGGTATTGACTTCAAACTTTGGGCTCCAACTGCTCAAGACATTAAGCTGCATGTATTTAATGCGGCGAAAGAAGAAGTCGCTGTTGTTGATATGAATGAGGGTGACTCTGGCGTCTGGATGTATTCAACAGACAATATGGACTGGAATCGTAATTTCTATAAGTATGAAATTACGGTCTATCATCCATCTACGGGTAAAGTCGTCACTACTATGGTTACTGACCCTTATTCAACCAGCTTGTCTACCAACAGTTTGTATAGTCAAATCGTCAACCTGCAGGATGCAGATCTGAAGCCTGCTGGCTGGGACGCATTGGCCAAGGCTGACTATGGTACACCCGAAGATATTCGAGTATATGAAGTTCACGTACGAGATTTCAGTATTAATGATGATCAGGTGCCAGCTGAGGATCGGGGTCGTTATACTGCATTCACTCATCCTGACTCACGCGGTATGACCCATATTCGTAACATGAAAGATGCTGGTCTTACTCACATCCACTTGTTGCCAGTCTTTGATATAGCTACCATCAACGAAGATACCTCTGATCCATTCCGAGTCGATATTCAACAGCCTTTAAGCCGTTTATGTGATGCAGTTGATACCAATGCTTTGTGTGGTCTGGGCCTTGATGGTTCTACTTCAATTGAACAAGCACTAGTAGAGCTAAATATTCAAGAAGGGGCTGACTCAGGGGCTGTCCAAGCTGCAAATGCAGATCTACGAGGTATGGATGGCTTTAACTGGGGATATGATCCATTTCATTATGGAGCGCCTGAAGGAAGCTACTCAACCAACCCTGATGGGGTAACTCGAATAGTTGAATTCCGTGAAATGGTTAAGGCTTTGAGCGAAGAGGGTTTCCGTGTAGTTATGGATGTGGTTTATAACCACACAAATGCATCTGGCCTTAACGATAAGTCTGTCCTCGATAAGATTGTGCCTTGGTACTACCAGCGCTTAAATCCTGCAACAGGTGCAGTAGAAAACTCGACTTGTTGTGATAATACAGCGACCGAGCATGCCATGATGGAAAAACTCATGGTCGATACTTTGGTAACCTGGGCGGTAGACTATAAGGTAGACTCTTT
>DFOV01000168.1:4199-7588 GCA_002376965.1 Gammaproteobacteria bacterium UBA3532 | reverse complement strand
AAGCTGCCAAAGCCCGAACAGCTGATGTTTGCCAAGGTGCCTTATGTGGCAGCACAAACGCCGATGGAGCAACAAATTGTGACGCAATTTCAGCACATATTAGGGCTGGATAAAGTCGGGATTGATCACTCCTTCTTTGAAATAGGGGGCAACTCCCTGCGCGCGGTCAAACTGGTGTCGGCGATTTATCACGCTACAGGATTAGAATTGGCCTTAAAACAGCTTTTTGAAACGCCAACCGTTCGTGAATTAGCCGCTGTTATTGAGAGGCGCGAAGCGGATTCGAAAAGCGATGGTGCTGAATATCAAGCCATCCCGCAGGTTGCGGCACAACCGAACTATCCGGTATCCAATGCTCAGAAGCGCTTGTGGTTTGTTGATAAGCTGGTGAGTGATCCGACAGCATTTAACCTGTTTGGACTGACCCAATTGCTTGGTGAACTTGATATCAGCGCATTTGAACAGGCTTGGACGGACATAATTGCTCGCCATGAGAGCCTGCGCAGCTACTTTACGGCGGTTGATAGTCAACCGCGCCAGGTTATTTTAGATACTGCGCCATTTTCACTCCCGGTTATTCGTTTGGCCGAGATTAAGCGTGCTGATCAGGAGATGGTCGCTTCGTATGAAGCTTTAGAAGCATACCAACAGTTTGTTACCGCGCTTGATGGTGAGCTGGAAAAATCAGACATCGCAGCCTTGTGGCAGCTGATAGAACAGCAACGTCAGCATCGATTTTTGCTGGAACAGCCACAACCACTACTCGTGATTACCTTGGTGGCAATATCTGATGATAACTATCTGTTGTTATCTAACATGCACCATATTGTTGCTGATGGTTGGTCGATGCATTTGATGGTTCAAGAGCTGTTAGCTTTCTATCGCCAACATATCGACCAACAACCAGCCGATCTGCAGCCATTGGCTATTCAATATAAAGATTATGCCGCTTGGCAGCTTGAGCAGGGGGCGTCGTTAGCCACAGCAAAAGCATACTGGCACGATTATTTGGCTGGCGAATTGCCTTATCTTGAACTGCCGCTAGATCATCCAAGGCCATCTCAGCAGAGCTTTCAGGGGGCGAGCGCTTATCTGAATATTTCAGAAGCGCAATTGGCTGGACTACAAGGGCTATGTGAGCAAGGGCGTGGAACCTTATTTATGGTTCTGGCCAGCAGTGTTAGCCTGTTATTACATCATTATTCTGGCCAACGTGAAGTGCGTTTGGGCTATCCGATGGCCAATCGCCGTCATCCCGCATTAGCACCCTTGATCGGATTTTTCATTAATACGTTGGTTTATCGCAGCCAAATCGATTGGCAACAAGGCTTTAAGCAGTATTTTGCCAAGGCGGTAGAAAGCTTTACCCAAAGCTTTGAGCATCAGGATTATCCGTTTGATCGTTTGGTCGAAGAGTTGGGATTAGCAGCAGATGCTTCGCGTTCGCCGTTGTTTGATGTTTTATTAATCCTGCAAAATAATGAACAGGCTGAATTTGCCGCAGAAGGCTTGGCTGTTAAAGAGATTGAGCTGGCCGCGACGACCGCTCAATATGACTTAACCTTTCATTTTACCGAGCACAATGATGGCCTTAAGTTAGAGCTGAACTATTGCACAGCGCTGTTTGATGCTCCGCGCATTCAGGCCATGCTTAACCATTTTTCTCAGCTTATTGACCAGCTGATCGCTGAGCCTGAAATACCTGTTGGTCGACTGAATTTGTTAACCGATGCTGAGGTACGTCAGCAATGGTTGGAGTTTAATCACCAGCCTGTTGATATTCCTCTGCTTAGCGTCGGCGAAGCCTTTAGCCGCAAAGCCAAGGAATATCCTGAGCATATCGCGCTGGTTTTTGGCGAGCAGCAACAAAGCTACGCCGAATTGGAAAGGCAGTCCAATGCACTGGCGCTGTGGCTCCAGTCGCAGCTTTCTTCTACAGCGACAGAACAACCTGTTGTAGCGGTTTGGATGCGTAGGGGGATGGCATTACCTCAAGCCATGCTTTCGATTATGAAAGCCGGATATATCTATTTACCCATCGAGGCGGATTACCCCGATGATCGCATCCGCTACCTGCTTGAAGACAGTAAGCCAGCATTGGTGTTGGTTGATAGCGCCATGCTTGAACGGGCCACTGCGCTTAACAAGCAGCATGGTTTGGCATTGTCGGTCCACAATATCGAATCCCTCACCGATCTTAATACAACGACTAACGCTGAAATGGCTGTTTGGCCACAGCCCGACGCGTTGGCATATATGATTTACACCTCCGGCAGCACCGGCCTGCCTAAAGGTGTGCTCGTTCCGCAGCGTGGTTTAATCAACCTTACGCTGGCGCAAAGTGAATCCTTGGCCATTACCAAAACGGATCGCGTGCTTCAATTTGCCTCGGTGGGCTTTGATGTGTCGTTGAACGAGACATTTTTAGCCTGGTTAAATGGTGCCTGTTTAGTGATTGCTGAGCGCGATTCCCTAAGCCATCCAAAGGCACTAAGTGCATTTTTACAGCATCAGGCTATTTCGGTTCTGGCTTGTGCTCCAGGCTTACTCGAATTGATCGCGGCAGAAAACGGGCTGGAATCGTTACGGGTAATCATGACCGGTGGCGAGCCTCCCAACACCCAGTTGGCTAAAAAGCTGGCGCACGATAAGCGTTATATCAATGCCTATGGCCCGACAGAAAACAGTGTTTGTAGCACCATGCATCAGGTCGATGCAACGCGTGATTATTCACGAGGCATTCCTATCGGGCGGCCCTTAGCCAACCACGGTGTCATGGTGGTTGGTCCTTGTGGTGAGCCGGTGCCCGTTGGCGTGACCGGAGAGCTTGTTGTCTTTGGTCAGGGCCTGGCTGCCGGATACCTGAATCAGCCGGAGTTAACTCAGCGCCAGTTTATGGATAATCCTTACCATACCGAGCGGTGGGCAGAAGGCAGGGCTTCTCGATTTATTCAGCGGCTAATGGCCTTTTCCGATGCTGAAAGTGACTGGAAAAATACGGTGATCGGTCAAAGCGTTAAGGGTTACAAAACCGGCGACCGAGTTCGCTTTAATGTTCATGGCGAGCTGGAATTTATGGGGCGGGTCGATGAGCAGGTCAAAGTGCGCGGTCATCGCGTTGAGCTGGGCGAAGTGAGTGCAGCGTTGCAGGCTGTCGATGGCATTCGTGAAGTATCAGTGTTGGCTGTTAAAGACCGAAGTGAGCAGGTGTTGGTGGCTTATTATGTTGGCGATGAGATGTCGCAGGCACAAATCCGCTCACAACTATCGGCGCGATTACCCAATTACATGCTGCCTGGATACGTCCATCGGCTCGCGGCCATGCCGTTAACGGTTAATGGCAAAGTCGATACATCTGCACTACCAACTCTTGCTGAATTAAAGCAATT
>DFOV01000168.1:0-3835 GCA_002376965.1 Gammaproteobacteria bacterium UBA3532 | reverse complement strand
GGTTGGGTTGAAACAAAATGGCGGTTATGACGAGCAGCCAGCTACCCAGAAACAGGCACAGTTGCAGCAGTTGTTTGCTGATATTCTGCAGATAAAGCAGGTGCCTTTAGCGCAAAGCTTCTTTGAGCTGGGTGGCCATAGCTTGCTGGCGATTAAATTTTTAGGACGGCTGCAGCAGCAATTCGAGGTCGATGTCAGCCTGGCGGCATTGTATGCCAATAGCAGTGTGTTGGCCTTGAGTGAGCTTGTCGAAGCGTCGGAACAAAGCCAATGGCATGGTATTCCGCAGATTGGAGCGGCCAAATACTATCCACTCTCCCATGCACAACAGCGTTTATGGGTGATGGATAAAATCGAGGAACGTCTAACCGCGTATAACGTTTTTGGTGTTACTCGTTTGAAAGGAACGCTTGATACCCAAGCCTTTGAACAAGCCTGGCGACAACTGATTGCTCGTCATGAAATATTGCGAACGCGATTTATTGAAGTTGATGCAACTCCCTACCAATTGATTGAGAGCGGCGATGATTTTACCTTGTCGATACATCAGTTGAGTGATTTACCCGCAGCGTCTAAGCAGGCGTCGGGCTATGAGGTGTTGGCCCAGCAGTTAGCGGATAGTGACTTATCCAACGAGCAGATCGCATCACTGCATGACTTTATTCGCCAGCAGTCTGGGCATTGTTTTGACCTATCGGGTCAGCCGCCGGTGAATGTCGATTTGGTGGTGCTAGGAGAGGGTGATTATCTGCTGGTGTGTAATTTACATCATATTGTCACCGATGGTTGGTCAATGGCGATCATGGTGGATGAGCTGCTGCATTTCTATCAGCAAGCTAGTGAGCAGCGCCATACCGAGCAGAAAGACGCCGAGCAGAAAGAAGCCGATTTGCCGGCGCTTCCCATTCAGTACAAAGATTATGCCGCGTGGCAACGTCAGCAGCTGGAAGACGGTAAGCTAGACAGCGCTAAAGCCTATTGGCACGGTTATCTTGAGGGTGAATTGCCCCAGCTAAATCTGATGACCGATTGGCCGCGTCCATCGGTTCAGCAGTTTGAGGGAGCCAGTGCCTACGCCACATGGTCGCCCCAAACATTGAAACAGATTGAACAATTAGGGCAGGCCAGCGGCGCAGGCTTATTTGCCACGCTAACAAGCATTATCAGTGTTTACCTACATCATGCCAGCCAGCAGCAAGAATTGTTGTTGGGCTATCCGGTGGCTAATCGTGAGCATCCGGATATCGAACCGCTGGTAGGCTTTTTTGTTAATACGCTGGTTTATCGCAGCCAATTGGATTGGAATACCCCCTTCAATGCCTATTTAGCAACGGCGGCAGAGCAAATGGCGCAAGGAATCGCCCATCAAAACTATCCTTTTGATCGTCTGGTGGATGAATTAAACCTGAGCCGCGATCTGTCTCGTCCGCCGTTGTTTAATGTGATGCTGGCTTTGCAGAACACGCGCCAAAGTCAATTTGATGTGCCTGATCTGGCGGTTGAAACGATCCAGCTGATGCCTGAAGTGAGTCAGTTTGATTTAACCTACCACTTTGCACCATCGGCAGATGGGCTAGGCATCGAGCTGAATTACAATAAGCAACTGTTCAGCGCCGCGCGTGTTGAGCAGATGCTGCAGCAGTTAGACAATTTGGTGCAACACATTGTGGCGCAACCTGATACGGCTGTTGGTCAGCTATCTTTACTAGATAGCCAGAGTGCCGCAGCTTTGTGGCTGAAGTTTAATCCGGCGCGTCGGTCTTATCCCGCTGAACAGTCGCTGGCTACCTTGTTTGAGCAGCAGGCTGCGCAAACGCCTGATGCCATAGCGGTTGAAACGGCGTCTGAGTCATTGAGTTATTCGGCCTTAAATCAGCGAGCCAACGGCGTCGCCAAGTATTTGTCGAGCCAGTTGCAATTGGCTCCTTATTCGCGTGTGGCACAAGCTTCGCGAGTGGCCCTATTGATGCCACGAGGTGCGGAGTATGTTGAGGCCACGTTAGGCATATTAAAGGCGGGGCTGTGTTATGTGCCGTTAGAGAAGGATTTTCCGCTAGCGCGCTTAAGCTATATCGTCGAAGACAGTCAGGCCAAGGTGCTGATTGTTGATAGTAGCCGGAAAGCGCTTGCCGACGATCTTTGCGCGAATTTGCCAGGGGTTACCCTCGTTGAATGGCAATCGATGCCGCGCACGCCGATTGCCGCGAATCCCGCCACCGCTGCTACTGGAGATGCTAGTGCTTATATTATGTATACCTCAGGTACTACGGGACAACCCAAGGGGGTTGAAGCGTTGCATCGTAATATCAGTCGTGTGGTACTGAATACGGATTATTTATCACTCGGTGCCGAAAGCCGTGTCCTTCAATTATCGAATGTCGCCTTTGATGGCTCGACCTTTGATATGTATGGTGCGTTGCTGAATGGAAGTTGCTTATGCATACCGTCCGCTGATGTGACGAGCAATCTGGCCCAGCTCAGTGACTTTATTAGGCGGCATCACGTCAACACCACGTTTATTACTACGGCCTTGTTTAACAGCCTGGTGGATCTGCATCCCGAGGTGTTCGAGCAATTTTCAACGATACTCTTTGGTGGGCAGGCTTGTTCTAATCGGCATATTGCCAAAGCGCTTAAGCTGGTCAACGATCCGCAAGTGTTGCGCCATGTGTATGGGCCGACCGAAACAACCGTATTTGCAACGGCGCTGACTCTGGATGCCGAGCTAGCGCAAAATGACTTAACCAAGCGCCGCATTTCGTTGGGCCAGCCAATACACCACACCGGTGTGTTGATTTTAAATCGGGCGGGTTTGCCGGTGCCGATGGGTGTTGTTGGTGAGGTGGCGATTTTTGGTGACGGTTTGGCGCGTGGTTATGTGAATAAGCCGGACAAAACCGAGGATGTTTTTATCCCCAACCCGTTTTATGGCGAGCAGACCAAAGATTCGTCGTTGCCTGAGCACATAGCGCGACGGCTAGTGCAGGATGATTGTTTGGATACCACCATCGCCCATAGCCCTCGTTATTATCGCAGTGGTGATTTGGGATGGATTAATGCTCAAGGTCAGCTTGAATATATTGGCCGGTTGGATGAACAGGTCAAGATCCGTGGTTTCCGTATTGAGTTAGGCGATGTGGAAAATGCGCTGAGTCAATTACCCGAGGTGCAAGAATCCTGTGTGGTTGCCGCACCAAACGACGATAACAGCGGTTTTGTGCTAGTGGCACATATTGCCAGTGCCTCTGTGTTAGCGGTGAAGGAGCTGCAAGCACAGCTCAAGGCCATCGTGCCGGATTACATGGTGCCATCCTATTTTAATTTTGTGACGGCGTTGCCAGTTACGGTGAATGGCAAGGTGAACAAAAAAGCATTGCCGGATCTGTCCCAGATTAAGCAGCGTCTGGCCGAGTCTTTGGATCATTCTTCGTCCGAGCATTTTGAGCATCCGTATTGGCCGATGTTTGTTGAAATACTGAATTATCCAGGGCTGTCGCCAGAGGATAACTTCTTTGCCGTGGGCGGTGATTCAATCAAGGCGATTCAAATTGCCAGTAAGATTTTGCAAGCTGGCGGAAAGCTCGATGTAAAACATATTTTCCAGCAGCCGTGTATTGCTAATGCGCTGGAATATGTGGAAAGTGTGACGCCGCAAGACGGCGCGGATGTTGAGCAAGTTGGCGAGGTTGCCATGCTGCCAATTCAGCATTGGTTCTTTGAAACCCAGGGCTTCTTTGAAAGTCAGGGCTTTTTTGATACTCAGGCCTTAGATAATAAAGTCGCCCTGTCACATTTCAACCAGTCTACCTTTTTATTGGCGCGAACTGGGCTTGAT
>DFOV01000229.1 GCA_002376965.1 Gammaproteobacteria bacterium UBA3532 | reverse complement strand
CTATTGCGTTTGCGAGCGTGTTTTATTGGTGCTAACATTTGTGTGTACGCAGTTGGCGAGAATTGGTGATGAACACAAGAATTCAGTTTCGTATTGATGAAGAAACAAAACGTTTAGCCCAGTTAATGGCCGAGAAGCAAGGGCGCACGCTTAGCGACGCCTGCCGTGAACTAACTGAGCAATTAGCAGACCTGCAGCGCAAGGAAATGAATCACGATGCGTGGGTATCTGAGCAAGTTAATGCGGCATTCGATAAGCTAGATTCCGGTGAGGCTGTATTTAGTACTCATGAACAGGCGAAAGAGCGTATTGAGGCGCGGAAAGCCAAAATTCGACAACGAGAGCGGAATGGATGATTTTCTGGGAGGAAGAGTCGCTGAATGATCGGGAAAAGCTCTTTGAATTTTTATACGTTTTCAATCCTGACGCAGCAGAAAGAGCCGACCAGATTATAGAAGAAAAGGTTGAACATTTACTCAACCACCCTTTTATTGGCGTTGAGCTGGAAGGCGTCAGAGGACGCTTGCTAATTATTCCCGAGGTGTCGGTACTCGTACCTTACTGGACTGATGAAGTCACAATAAACGTTATGAGAGTATTGCACCAGAAACAGAAATTCCCCAAGAGTGAATAGGTGTTGAGATACGTCTTCACTTTAGCCAAAGGATTTTTGGTGTTTCTTTTTCGCCTTAGAAAGGCTGGCTTCAATTCTATCTGATAGGTCTTGATCCTTGGAGTGTTTACGAGCCCTCATGAGAAAAACGACAGACTCTTGATAGATCCCCCCTTTGTAGAGCATCTCTCCGATCTTGAACAGTTGTTTGGGTTCACAAAAGTCATCTGCATTTAGTGAGCTAAGTGTCTGTCCTGCTAACTGGTTGTTGCCGAGTACATTTCTTTGCAGAAGTGCTTTCTCATACCTTATTTCATTGGATTGACTTTGCTCAGGTACCTTATCAAATTCCGCAATTTTTTCTGCCGCATACTCGTGATAGGTAGTTAGTAGCTTGTTTGCTTGAAACCATCCAAAAATATAAATGATCGATGTTCCTACAATGCTATAAATTCGGTCTATGCCAGCGGCAGACCCGGCAACAGGAAGGCCAATCAAAACTCCCCAATAGATATAACCGAGCTTCTTTTTCCCCAGCAACTCAAAAGCCGTGCTAAGCAGCCAGCCAAAAGTAAATAGTCCAAGTAAGCACGCAATGTTTAGTTGCTTTCGACTTACACCGTCACTGTCGAGCAAGCATTGGTAAGTTTCTTCATCGACAATCGTATTTCGAATGTTTGACGTGGGAGCATCATATGGGTTGGTTGTCATGGTCTATCCTTTTACCTTTAAATGTTGCGGTGCGCCGATTATGAACCAGTCTCTCTGTCTAATATGGTAACACCTAAGCTGCCACCTTCACCAACTTAAATACGTTGGCCAAGCGGCTAACGGCTTCTTTTAGACGTTCTAGTGTGCTGTGGCTGTAGTTCAGCCTGAGTGCTGCTGGAGCGTTTGCTTCGCCTGAATAGAAGACGGATGCTGGAACAACGGCAACGCCATTTTCCAGAGCTGATTTTGCTAATTGGTCGGCATTAAATTGATTCAATTCAAACCAGACGAACATGCCACCATCGACAGCGTTAAAGCGTCCCCATTCGCCCAGTTGACTGCTTAACTCATCGGTCAGTGCTCGATAGCGGCTACCATAAACATTAATAAGGGTCGTTAAGTGCGCAGGATAGGCGGGGTGCGTTAATAGTTGGAGTAGCAGGTGTTGCAGCGGCAGGTTAGTGTGCAAATCGGTTGCTTGTTTTACTCGCTCTAACAACGAAATCCATTGGCTAGGACCGCGAACACAGCCAAGGCGCAGTCCTGGCATAGCCGTTTTTGAGAAAGATGTCAGAGTGAGAGCATTGTCTGGGCAGAATGATGAAGCCAACGGCAGCGCTTCGCCATGAAAACGTATATCGCGATAAGGTGCGTCTTCAATCAGCGCTACATGGTATTTATGGCAGAGTTCGCCGACGCGTTGACGCGTTTCCAATGACCAGCACACGCCGGTTGGGTTGTGAAAATCGGGTACTGCGTAGAAAAACTTGATGTTGCCCGAAGAGAAAAGTGACTCCAGGATGTCTAAATCTGGCCCTACCGGAGTTTGCGGCACCGTCTTTATGGTCGCTTGAGACAAGGCAAAGGCCTGGATCGCTCCGAGGTAACTGGGCGCTTCCATTACGATTTCATCGCCTTGGTCTAAAAAGACTCTGGCAATCAGGTCGATGCCTTGCTGTGAACCGTTGGTGACGATTAGATCATGTTCTGCTGAAACGTTGTAGCGTTCCAATAAATGCTGACGCAGAGGTTCATAGCCTTTGGTTGTGCCATATTGAAAAAGGGCGGTATCTTGGTCGAGTGTTTGAATGGTTGAAGCCAGGTGCGTCAGGGGAAAGTGGTTTGCACAGGGTAGGCCGCCAGCCAATGAAATGCAGTTCTCTGAGGTCGCCGCTGCCAAAATTTCGCGGATATAGGAAGAAGGCAGGTTGGCTAGATGTTTGGCTGATTGCATGGCTGGTCTCTTTCGCTAGCTGATTGTCGATTGTGTGGTTAGCATACAATCAGCCGTTTGAAATTATTTGTCCATATCACTCATTATGTTTGTCCATTTATGCTATTTTTGATGGTATGCACCAATGCTAGGCAAATGTGTGGACAGGATTTGTGGCAAAGATCGACAAAACGTTTCGTATTAATGATGTGTTATACGAAATTCACCGTGATATCAGTGTTGAGCTGCCGGTGAAAAGGCTGGCGCAAATTGCTGCTTTCTCTGAGCAACATTTTCACCGCGTGTTTCATCAGGTGATGGGGGAGCCAGTGCACCAATACATTCGGCGCATTCGATTAGAGCAGGCTGGAAACCAGTTGATGTTTGATGTAAGTGCGTCGGTTCAGGAGGTTGCGCTTAAGTGCGGTTTCCAATCGCTCTCATCATTTTCACGCGCATTCAAGCAGCAGTTTGGCGTCGCCCCCGGACGTTGGCGCAAAGGGGATCGCGAAATGCAGGCGGGGGATTATTTGCTCGATCCTGAAATAAAGGCTGGCTATGAACGTATTCAACATAAGACGTTGCCAGAACCCGATATTGTCCAAATACCACCGCAAATGGTTGCGTATGTTCGCCATCAAGGCTATGGGCGAAGCATTACCCAAGTGTGGCGACGGCTATTGGCGTGGGCTGAACAAGAGCAAATCGATGCGTCGCGCCAGCTTGGTTTGCATCACTCAAACCCTGCTTGGGTGCCACTTAGCCAGTGTCGCTATGTTGCTTGTATTGCAATTGAAAGGCCGATTGCCCGCCGTGGTTTTGTTAACACCCTGACTATTCCTGGTGGTCTGCATGCTCGGTTTGTTTTGACCGGCGTATATGGTGAGCTGTTGCCTTATTTATCGCAGATCTTGGAGAGCTGGTTGCCAGCTTCTGGTTTTATCATGAAAACCACCCCCGCTTGGGTGGACTATCATAAGAATCAGTTCTTGACCGAGGATGATGGATTCGAACTCGATTTTTATTTGCCGATTGGCTATTACTAGAGGAATCCACCCTTAGGGTGGAGTTCTTTCGTTGCTTACTGTGTTAGTTTTTCGGTTGAGTTCGAAAATCAATAAGAGGTTATTATGCCCAGTTTTAAGTGTCTGAAAATGCTGGCTTGCCGAATACTGTCGCCTTCTCTTTTAGTGTTTCCCGCCACCTTATCGCTACCGGCGCTGGCTTTCGATAGCAATGGTGATGGACGGGCGGAAATTATATGGCGGCACTATCAGACCGGAACTAATGCAATTTATCAACTTGATCAGGGTATGCGTGTTCAATCTATCGTTTCATTGAATACGGTAGACACAAGCTGGCACCTGGCTGGAGAAGGGGACTTTAATGGGGATGGTAAAACGGATCTGTTTTGGCGTCATGCCTCGGGTGCTAATCATCTTTACTTATTCAATGATCTAACTATCCAGCAAAGCCTGTCTTTTTCGAATGTTCCAAAGCCTTGGGTGTTAGGCGCTATCGGCGATTTTAATGGGGATGGTAGTGACGATGTTTACTGGCGAAACAGTGAAACGGGGCAAAATCACATCCATTTTATGCAAGCAGGAAAGATGGAGCAAAGCTATGCCGTTGCTGGTGTGCCTATCGAATGGGAGCTTGTCGGTGCTGGCGATTGGGATGGCGATAGTGATGATGACCTGCTATGGCGACATGGCATATCGGGCGAGTTATATTTTCATCTAATGGAACAAGGTAAGGTCATCTTGACGCGGTTTTTGGCCAAGGTGGCAGACAAGGATTGGGAGGTGGCTGCTATTGGCGATATCAATGGCGATGGCCGCGAAGACATTGTTTGGCGGCATGCTCTAACCGGAGCCAATCATGCCTATCTACTCGATAATGCTGCATTGATGCAAAGTGCGCCAATAAACCGGGTCGTCGACTCGGCATGGCTTATTGTGGCCAGTGGTGACTATAACAAGGACGGGCTGGCCGATCTGTTGTGGCGTCACCAATCAACGGGCATTAATTATATCTATTCCATGCAAGGCCCAGCTATCCTGTCTGACTCGCGACGTGTTAATACAGTAGCCGAGCGTGGTTGGCAAGCGCTTGGCCATAAACACTATCGTTCGAGCCGGATGCAGCGATTGGCCGAACAGCTCGATCCTGGTGAGTATCAATTGCTGGATACCGGCTTGCTTCATGAGCAAGCAACAGATGGTAATATCTCGGTGTTAACCTGGTCTGATAGTGCAGGGTGGGACCCTGTTCATCGACGAGTGCAGATGGTGTGTAAACGAGCCTCAACTTTTCCGCATCGGCATATGATATACAACGAGCGGGCCAATCAGTGGCAAGTGAATATCGAATCCGAAGTCTTTGGCACAACGGGGCATTGCTACGATGGCAACGCCACCGATCCACAAAATGGTGTTCATTATTTTTTACCCTATTACTCGACCGAAGTTCGACGTTATGCCCAAGGCCAATGGGATAGGCTGTCGGCGATGCCGGTGTCACGCGTTGCTGCGATGAGTGCAACCTGGATTGAGCAGTCGAGCAAAGGACCTGGATTGCTCACAGTCGTTGGAGGGAGCAGTGGTGCGGGCTGGTATAATCCGCTGACCGAGAGCTGGGAGAGGTTAAAGGATACGACCAACTACCCTGTTGATGGCGTAACTTGGGGCACCTACCATGTGGTGTCGGAATATAACCCTGTCCATCGCCTCACAGTGATGGGCGGTGGTAACGAAGACAATAATGTGTTGTATAAAATGGATGAAGATTTTCAATTTTCGTTATTGCAGGCCACACCGTTTGCCATGGGAGCAAGAAGCAGCTTGCTGTCGGTTGACCCGGTCAGTGGTAACTACTTGGTCTATGATTTCAACGGCAAGTCCTGGTGGCATTTTGATCCCATCAATGACAGCTGGTCTGTACTCGATGAGGCTGTGAGCCCCCCCTTGTTTGATAGTAATATCGGGGCGGTACAGGTACCGATTCCTGAATACGGCGTGGTGATGTTTATCGAGGCTTCCAGCGAGCCAAAAGTTTATCTGTATAAAAACCCCTAGTCTGCTGTTCAACCTGTAAAGGAGGGTGAGGCATCCTTGCCTCCTGCTTGGCGTCCCCTTCTCGAAAAAACGCGGTTCTAGCGTCGGCGGTTAAATGTCAGACCTGCCAGTGCGAGCAGTAAATAGTACATAGCACCGCCACCGCCGCTGCTGGATTCGGCAGCAGGTTCTGGATTGGTGGTGCCTGTCTGTGGGCCTGTGGTTGGATTGGTCGTGCTGTCAATTTCTTCACCGCCGCTGGTTTTGAAAGTGCCGTCTGAATCCAGCGTAACATGGGTTGCTGTATAGCCCTTTTTGGCGACGACAACTGGTGCATTAGATTCACTGGTTGTTTCCGTTACAAAGCTGGATGTTTGCTCGATAGGTACGGGGCCGAATCCGAAATAGTTGGGCGGTAAGCCATCGCCAGTCATCACGACTTCGCCGTCACGTTGAGTTCCGCTACCCAAAGTAAGTGACCATTGGGTGCTATCTTCAATGCATTCCGAGTGCAGCGTCGCCTCGCGGGTGCGTGGTTGGTCGGCCATATCTGGATTAAAGCCAAATACCGGATCAAGGGTCATTTCATCGGCAGAAAGCGTGGTATAGACCCTTGTCAGGTACTTGTCGCCTTCAAAAATTTCCAAACCTTCAACGTAGGTATCAACGATGGATAACTGGATTTCTTCGAGGATCAGCGGCTTGGCGGCTGCGATGGCTTCGGCTGTGAAGATTGTATTGACGATATCCAGATTGCCATAGTCAAAGGTAGAGCTATCTGCCGGTAGAGGGAGGTGACGTTGTAAGATGGCTGTGATCTGGTCATTAGCAAAGGGGCTGAAAAAGGTATTAACTACAAATACTCCGCCGTCCGATGCCTGCAAACTATCGACGACTTCCTGATAGAATGCGCCGGTTTGCAGCTGAGATAGAACATCAATATCGCGACCAGCGTAGTCTGTCGCAAAGCCGTGTCCGCCGACTTCATTCATCGCTTCGGTGATGATATCTTGATAGCCTTGATAGGCTCTGAATGAATTAAACCAATCGATTTTGGTGTAGTTTGGTGTGACATGTGGGTAGTTAAGTGGCACGGCGCGCCCATCGCCCAGCAGCCAAACCAATATGCCCATGTCTTCTTGGGCGGCAACCGCTGTTAATTTGATGGGTACCATTGGCTTGGCGCTTTGATAGTTCATCACCAGTGGCTCAATATCACCGGCATCTTTTCCTTGTTGCAGTTTCAAGGCGACAAAGTTCATCCCTTCCTCGATGTACGGTTGAAGCAACTCAATGCCGCGATCGGATAGATCATAGTTATTTTCAACCAGCCAAGCCGCCATGGCGCTGGGGTCTTCGCTTTCTACAACCTGAATATCAAAGGGGCCAACGCTTTGCTGGCTGAGTATTGAGACGCCGTTATCTCCCGATGCTGACGAAAAATCCGCCGTAGGTTCAGATTCTGGTATTGGAGGTAAATTATCAATATCGCTCTGGCAAACATCGCCGGTTTGTAACAGCTGGAATTGAGGGCGCGTTGCAGCCTCTAGTCCGTTAAAAATTAAATCACTACCGATGTGGAAATCAGGGATGCCCGGAACCGGAACCACCCAGGCAAAATCTTCCGCCTCACCAACATATTGGATTTGAACCATGGCGGTGATGTTGTCACCGTCCTGACGGAAAATAATTTGTTCGCCGGCCTGGTTAATAGGAACAAGACTGCAAAAGAAGCCTCCGCAGGCTAGGGCCTGTTGAGGAGCAAAAAAAGTAGATGAAAGCACTAAAGCTGGTGCTACCAGTGTGCTTTTCACCTTAATCATGGTGCTTTTCATTTTAATCATGACGATACCCTTAGAATGAATGGTGTAATTGGGAATATAATCCCAAATAAGGGAGGGCGCAAATATTTTTCGGTATTTTGTTGGCGAGCCGTTGTAAGTGCTTGTGAATTGCAGATCTTCATATGTTTTGGGGTTGGACGACGGTGTGTTGCGGTGCAGCGAATAAATTTCCAACCACTCGACGAGATATGTTCCGACTTGGAGCTTGGGAGCGATTGCAATATCGGATGGATGTGTAAAGATGAGAAAAAAATAACCACAATAATGAGCATAATTTGTATGAGTCACTATCGACGCTATCTGGGCCTAACGATTTGTTTATTGGGGGTGCGCCCTGTCTGCGCGGCGGAATACTGGTTTGATGCCATCAATGGTCATGATGATACCGGCGATGGCAGCCAAAGCGCTCCTTGGCAATCCTGGAGCAAGGCGCTTTCTGAATTAGAAGGCGGTGATACAGGCTATTTTTTCAGTGGGTCATACGGCGATATTCGCGAGGTTGATACCCAAAATATTGACCTGTTTACTGATTGGGTAACCCTTAAAGCGGTTGATGGACATGATCCTTATTTCGAGTCTTTCGCTCTGCTATCGACCGAAAGCCGTAAACTTCATCTGATCCTGGATGGCATAGATATCAGAAACGGGTTGGAAGTTATCGGTAATGGCTATTTTGAATTGCGAAACCAAACCACTGAAATTGCGCCACCTTGGGTAGGAAGCGAAGAAGCGATTGGCAAAGAGGCCATGTGGATACGTGGTGCTTCGAATATTGTGCTGGATGGCGTTGAAGTAACACGCACTGCTATTGGGATAACACTCTATCAAACTAGCGACGTTACCATCAAAAACTCGACCATCCATGACATTACTCATGATGGTATCCGTCTTGTTGGCACCCAAAATACCCTGGTCGAAGGCAATCATATTTACGGCCTCAATGATGGTGTGACTGATGCGGAGGCATCTTGGAGTAAGCATTGTGATGCGATACATATCTTTATCGCTGGGGCGCCATCAGCGGAAGCGTTGATCCCCAACAACGGTGTTACCATACGCAATAATCTATTGCATGATGTTGAAGCGCAGCTCATCCAATTTAATAATATTTCTTCGTTCAATGAACCAGAGAATTGGAACCAGAACATCCTTTTTGAAAATAATGTATTTGGGCCATCCGTCGCGCCAATGGCATTCAATAATGCTGATCCGGCAAATGGGCTGGTGGTTCGGCATAACGTTTTTTTACAATATGAAAGCCACTACACCAGTCCCTATCCTGAGTTGGAAAACCCGACCATCGTGTCATCATCAGCAAGCTTTCGAACCAGCCCATCAACGATAGGTCTGCGGGTGTATAACAATGTTTTCCACTCGGAGCCGTTGATTGCAGGCGTGGCCGAGTTGGCTGATTTCAATATTATTCAACAACCCAGTGCGCAAGCCATCTTGCCTCGATTCACCTTTGTTCATAGCGCCGAAGAATTGTTTCGCTTAAATACGCCGCTGGATGTGTATCCGTTAAGTCAAAGTCCGGGCATCGATCAGGGGCATCCTGAATCAACGGGGGAGAGCGATCCAGTCTTGACTATTCGTGATAACCGACCAGATATTGGTGTCTATGAAGTGCCCAACCGCCAACCTCCGCCACTGTCGCCGCCACTTCCGCCAGAGCAAATTGGCACCGTTTTTCGCTATGAAGACGATTTCGAGGATGGCAATCTGGAAATCGACCCTTATCTTGCTCAGCCGCATGTTAGCGGTATTGTCTGGGAAAGCATTAATCCAGAACGTCCCTACGGTATCGAAGTTTATGATGAAACGTTGGAGAATGTTCTGCATGGCCCGACTAACAGCAGTCAGGGGCCTTCTATTATCTTGGCATCGAATGTTGAAATGAGTCCGTGGATATCTGTTGAGCTGGATGTAGCGAATCGCCATGTTTCAAATCTAAGCGGGCCGATGTTTTTATATCTCGATGCCGACAATTTCTTCTACTTTGACATGGGGCGCGAAAGTGGCCGATTGGTTCAACACCTCAACGGCATTGAAACCACCTTGCTTGACGATGTGAATTTGCGCGTGCCAACTGGCGAGACTAAGCACTTGGCATTTGAGGTCAGCGCAACCAGCAATGCTTTGATAATTAGCTATCAAATCGATAGCTTCGAAACCAAAGTCTATCAAAGCAGTGATAGCAACGTGATTGCTACGTTCGCCCAGGGCGGAAATCTCGGCTTCTATGACAATCATGCAGTCGATCACTTACGGATGGTGTTTGATAATATTCGTGTGACAGTGGCGAAAATACCTCATCGGCCAACGGGGTTTCGGGTTAGATAGCCGATAGACACTCGTCTGAATGGACGATGTTTTCGGATTCAAACTTGTGTTTAACTAGACGCTTGTAGATAAGCTCGACAAGATAGATAAATACTCTGCTGGTTTTGACAATAAAAGCAACAACTGCTGCTAGTGCTACTTTAGCCACTTCGCTTGCGAATGTGGCTTTTTTCTTATGTGGCGCTGTGAAAATAGTGCGCTAGAACTCAGGTTGTGGGGGCGTGAATTACAATAAGGTGGTGTGTCTATAATTGCTGTGAGCATGCTGCAAATACAGGTTATCCGCAACATGCTCCCTGTGATGTTTACTAATTAACAATAGACCAGTCTAAGTTGCTAACCGCACCCATTGGTTTGCCGGTATATTCTGTTCCGTTCATCAGATACATATAGTTACTACCGTTGTCAGTATTGCGCCATAAAATATCATCGTTGCCATCACCATCGAAATCAGCTGTCATGGCAGCTTGCCAGCTTGGGTCGCTGAACTGACTAAGAAGTGCTCGGGCATTCCAGTCGACAGTACCTCGGTCTAGCAAGTACACGAAATTACGGCCATCGTTGATATTGCGCCACAACAGGTCAGCATCACCATCGCCGTCAAAGTCTCCAGTGCTGACTAGCTTCCATTCATTGCCAGCAACCATTAACTTGCCAGTACTGCCAATAACATGACCATTCATCAGATATTTCCAGGTTAGTCCCGTTGACGCATGGCGGAATATCAGATCGGCTTTGCCATCAGCGTTCAAGTCGGAGCTACTGACTATTTGCCAGTCGTTATCACTGATTGTCGTTACCTGATTAGTAGATGAGCATCGGAAGCCGTTTGTCAGCCATATGTCGCCTGTGGTCGCATCCCTCCATAACGCGTCATCTTTATGGTCGCCAGTGAAGTCAGCGATTGCGACAAGATTCCAGTGGGATTCACGCGGGAGGCAATGAATCCCCCTGCCTGAACGAATAGTGCTTCCATCCATTAAATACATATAGACGCTAGCATCTGTCGTGTTGCGCCACAAAATATCACCCTTGCCATCGCCATCAAAATCACCACGCCCAATGATTTGCCACGGTGAACTGACAGTATTGATAGGCTGACTATTGGCTATCACTGAGCCATTCATTTCATAGAGCCAGTTCTGGCCAGTTAGCGCATTTCGCCATAAAATGTCGGCATTGCCGTCATAATTTTGATCGTTTCTTGTTGTCAGTGAAATTCGATCATTGCGCAGTAGTGTGCTGGGCCCATCCAAATTTCCGGTTACCAGATCCAAGTCTCCATCACGATCGACATCACCGAATATAACCGAGAAGGTGATATTGCTGTAAGCTCCTATTTCACTGCCGCTATTAAAGTTGCCATCACCGTCATTGATGAGCAAATGTTTGGGGGCATAGCCGCGACCGATAGCCAAATCCAGGTCTCCGTCGCCATCCGCATCGCCAAGTGCGAGCGAGTAAGTGCTCGTTATCTCACTTGCTATTGTTGCGCCGGGGCCGAAGTTGCCATGACTGTCATTTAAGTACAGCGTATTGGTTTGCGTGTTTCCTGCCACAAGATCCAAATCGCCATCGCCATCAACATCACCGAGTGCAACTGATTGGGTCCAGTCTTTTTCAGAGCCGATAGCTTCGCCTTCGCCGAAGTTGCCTTGCCCGTCATTGATGTATAGCTTATTTGTGCTCCCTTCATTGCCCATGATCAGATCCAAATCACCATCATTATCCACATCACCAAGCACGATTGATTTCGTCAGATCTGTGTCGTCTCCTATCACGACACCCTCACCGAAGTTCCCTTGGCCATCGTTACGGTATAGCTTCCTGTCATGATGCCCCCCAGTCACCAGATCAAGATCGTCATCCCCATCCACATCAGCGAGTGCAACTGCATAGGTCCAATCATAGTCATCTATCTCGATGGGGTCGCCATAGTTGCCAGCGCCATCATTTAGGTACAACTGATTAGACGCTGATAAGGTTCCAGCCACTATATCCAAATCGCCATCCCCATCTACGTCACCGAGTACTACCGATTTTTGATGAGCACCGGCTCGGTCAACAGTCGTTCCTTCGACAAAAAAACCTTTACCATCATTGATGTATGTTTTACTGCTTCGTGTATCATAACCTGCGACCAGATCCAGGTCGCCATCGCCATCCACATCACCGAGAGCGGCTGTGGCTGTGTAGTCCGCATCGGCATCAATATTTGTAGTGGTAGGATACAAGGGCGGGTGGTCAATTGAGCTGGCAATCACACTGAAAGCCGAGGAGGCTAAGGCGAGTGAACAGCTGATTCTGAGTAAATTTAAATTTCTTGTTGTTAGCTTGTGGTGCATAGAATGCCTTTTTATTTATTTTATAAAGTGTTGTAGATTCATCCAGAGCGAACGGGGTCGCATGGCATTTTTGAGATAAAACGCTATCGCAGGCAAGTGAAGCCTGCCGTTTCGTAGGCGTTAATTTAAGCTCTAGCCTTATATACCCAAACATCTTGAAGCCGTTTGAGCATCGGTTCCTATTGTTGTTGGTTGAGCACCATAAAAGAAGGGCATTTCGGGCCAATTATAGGGTGATTTGTGCCACTACAGAAAACGGAGAGACTACCCTCTTTTGGGTTTAAGCTTCCTCTACCACCTGTACCAACGCCCGTTTGCCTTCAAAAGCAATCGCAATCGGGTAGACGGTTTCGATACCAAGGGCATGCATCTCGGCGACATATTGCTTTTTCTCGATCTGCTTTAGCGCCATTTCGCATGCCTGCTCCAAGGTGAGATTATCCAGCTCATCAACGGCTTTAAATTCAAACACAAAGCCCGGCTGGGTTTTATCATGAGGAATAACACTCACATCATAACGACCATAGCCGCTTTCGCGGTTGCTTTTGATATGGTGGGATTTTTGTAGCTGCACCAGCATGCCTAGCACAAAGGCGTGGTAAAAGCGTTCAGGCTGCTTGCCTTGCACATCAAAGTAGCTGAAGGTGTCGATGCAAAAGCGCCTGAATGCGCGGGCGAAGCTGTCGAAATCGCACTTGAGTAGTAGCGATAAAATGTCTGGTAATGCTAAAGCACTCTCTGGCCGATCGGCGAACCAATCTAAAATTGATGTGACATAAAATGAGCGTACTTCCTGGTTAGGGATCGAGAAGTTAGCATGGCTCTGACCCGTTGACTCATCCAGCTCAGAGTGCTGATAGCGCAAATAGCCGGAAAATAGCAACAGATTCCACAAGGCATCGTTGTTGCGATCAATATCACGAAAAACAATATTTTCATTTAGCGGTTTACGCAGCACGGCATTTTTATTGATGAGCAATCCCTCCAGCTCTTGCTTAACCTGGGGTGATGCGCTGGCAATCAAATCGCGGACCAAGGCATTGTCAGAGGTGTTAAGCCAGTAGGGGGCTATCGCGCCATTATTTTGGGCCAAACTGATAATCGACCACGGGTTATAAATAGTTTGCTCGCCAAAGTTATAGCCGTTATACCAGTGACGAATGGCATCGATTTCATAGGTTAAGTCGTAGTCTTTCAGTAATTGTTCGGTTTCGCCTTCGCTAAAGCCGAAATATGATGCATAACGTGGACTGGTCAAGGTACACACATCGACATTATTTAACCCTGAAAAGATGCTTTCTCGGGCAATACGCAAAATGCCGGTCATAACGCCTTTAAACACTGCGGGGTTATCTTTAAACGCACCGCTCAAGAGGTTGCGCAAAAAGCCAACCAGTTCGTCGTAGTAGCCATGGGTATAGGCACTGTTAATTGGCATGTCGTATTCATCGATGAGGATTACGACGGGCTTTTTATAATGGTGACTTATAAGTTGGCTCAAGAGCTTAATACTTGCTCCAAGCTCTTCTTGCGATGCGGTTTGGGTGCGAATGGCTTGGACTATCTTGGATTCTGTTTCTGTTAACGAAAGACTGTTCAATGCTTGACGATGCTGATCAAATGCTTCAGCTATCACATAGCCAAGCTGATTGAATGTACTTTCTGCATTGGTTTGCTTCACATCCTTAAATGACAAGAATATCACCGGATATTGACCGCAATGAGTCATCGTTCCGGAATCTTGTTCAATAGTCAGGCCGTTAAATAAGTAGCGATTATCTTCTCGGTTGCTGAAAAAATAATTCAGCATAGACATATTTAGCGTTTTGCCAAACCGGCGGGGTCGGGGGAGCAGGGTAATTCGACTTCCCTTAAGGATGTCGGAGATCAATGGGGTCTTGTCGACATAATAAAGCTGTTCGTCGATAAGCGATTTAAAATCACTGGTGCCAAGGGGAAGCTGTTGATATGCCATAGTCAATTCTATCGGTTACGCTAGTTTTGATCATAGGTAAGTTTGTAGAGCATAGCAATAGATACACTTACTGGCTATTACGCCAATGCGCTGCGACACAACGCAATAGATTGTATTCATACCGCCCATCGCAGCTTTCGAATATAGGCTTGAGCTTTAGTTCTTGATGTTCCTGGTAGTATTGCTGCATGAGCTGGCAGAGGTGTTTAATCTCATCTTCGGGCAGGGAAATTACATCATTTAATGCCAGTTCGTTGGCTTCGATAGCCTGACCTAAGTGTTCGTATATGGTAGTGGGCGCCAGTTGCCGACTTTCGGCCACCTTTTCAGGGCTTTTGAGTTGGCGGAAAAGTTGTAGCGTCGTTAGAACACTATCGCCCAACATTGGATTCTGTCGGAGGTGTTGGTTGTCTTTTAGCAGGGTTAGGAATATGGCGCCGTAGTGTTCAAGTTTGTGAGCGCCCACTCCGCTGATGGTTAGCATTTCATCGAGGGTACTAGGATGGTGTTTGACCATTGCTTCCAGCGTGGCGTCGCTGAATATCATGTAGGGGGCTATTTCTTGCTCGCGGGCCAGGGTTAGACGTTGTTGGCGCAAGATATCGAATAAAGGTGAAGCGCGTAATCCTGATTGCGAAGTAGAGCGAGATTTCTTCGCGGATGTTGCCTTCTTGCTGGGATCGTGGCGCAGGGCAATGCTCTCTTCGCCCTTTAGCAGCGGTCGGCATTTGGCGTTGAGGCGCAGTCCGCCAAAACCATCCATATCGACAGCCAGATAGCCGCGTGCAATGAGTTGTCGATAGACTGAGCGCCATTGCTGCGATGATAAATCCGAGCCAATGCCAAAGGTTGAAACGCGATCATGCTGAAATTGCTGGATTTTATCGGTGCTTTTGCCCAGTAAAACGTCGATTAAATGGTTAACGCCAAAGCGTTGACCTGTCCGATAAACACAACTTAGCGCTTTGCGAGCCGCGTCGGTGGCTTCCCAGGTGTCCACCGGTGTCAGGCAATTATCACAGTTGCCGCAATGCTCGCTGCTTTGTTCATGGAAGTAGCGCAAGATGGCTTCCCGGCGACAGCTGGTTATTTCGCAAAAGCCGAGCATTGCCTGTAGGCGTTGATGCTGCAGACGTTTGATGTTTTCATTTGCTTGAGACTCTTCGCCCATTTGACGCAACTTGATCACATCCTGCAATCCATAAACCATCCAGGCATTGGCTGGCAAGCCATCGCGACCAGCACGGCCGGTTTCCTGATAATAGCTTTCGATATTCTTGGGTAGATCGAGGTGGGCGACAAAGCGAACATCGGGCTTATCGATCCCCATGCCAAAAGCAATGGTCGCGACCATGATGATGCTTTCTTCACGAACAAAGCGCTCCTGACGCCGCTGTCGCTCATAAGCGGGCATCCCCGCGTGATAGGCCAATGCATTAAACCCTTGTTGGCTCAGCCACTCGGCTATTTCTTCGGTTTTATTCCGCGATAGACAGTAAACAATGCCTGAGTCACTGGGGTGCTCTTGCTGAATAAACTGCAATAGCTGCTGCTTAGCATTGGCCTTTAATCCCACCCGATATTGGATGTTCGGCCGATCAAAACTGCTCAGAAAAACACGGGCATTTTCCAGCCCCAGGCGCAGCTGGATTTCCTGACGGGTTTGCTGATCGGCCGTGGCGGTTAATGCCAGGCGAGGCACGTTGGGAAATTGCGATTGCAGCTCGGCCAAGCGTAAATAGTCGGCGCGAAAGTCGTGGCCCCACTGTGATACGCAGTGAGCTTCGTCTATCGCAAATAGCGATAGGTTGACCTGGTTCAACATGGCCATAGTTCTCGGTTGTAGCAGGCGTTCAGGCGCGACATACAACAGTTTGAGCTCGCCACTAAGCACAGCCGCTTCAATCGCCTGAACCTCCGTATGAGGCAGGGTCGAGTTGAGATAGCGTGCGGCAATGCCGAGTTGATTAAGAGCATCAACCTGATCCTGCATCAGGGCAATTAGCGGTGAAATAACGACACCTAGCCCTTCTCGAACCAGCATCGGTATCTGATAACACAGCGATTTACCACCCCCGGTTGGCATCAATACCAGCGCATCATCGCCCTGTACAACATGGTCGACGATGGCTTTTTGTTCACCACGAAAGGATTCGTAGCCAAAAGTGTCTTTTAATATCGTTTCAGGTGTCATGGCGAGAAAAGTAGCGAATAAGGGTACGCATACCCTAGACAAAAACGGGTTTTGAGTAAACCCCGAAGGTCGCATCCGCGCTGGAGTTCTTTCAGAATTACAGCGGCTTGGTGCGTTCTATGCATAGTTCAGCGGCTAAATCCTAAAGATTGTGGTAGCGCAACGTGCTGGTCATTTCCAGCGGATAAAGTGCTTAGTTTTGGGTATTGAATCGAGCGTTCAATATGCGATATTACTGGTCAAAAAACGGGGGAATTGCAACCTATGAGTAATGCCTGGAATACGTATGATGCAGGTAATAATTACGATGAATTGATTGATTCTCAAGGCGTTCCTCGGCCTCAGGCCGAAGCGTTGATGGCCTATCTTCAAGGACTGAGTGACGAAGATGTAGCGTTACGAAAGATGGCTGCCGAATCGACCATCAAAGCAATGGGGGTGACCTTTACTGTCTATTCTGACGAGGGCAATATCGATCGGGCCTGGCCTTTCGATATTATTCCGCGCACCATCGAGAAGCAGCAGTGGATCAAAACAGAGCAAGGTCTTAAGCAGCGGCTTAGAGCGTTGAACCTTTTCATCGATGATCTTTATCACGAGCAGAAGATAATAAAAGATGGGGTTATCCCCGAATTTGTCTTAAAACAGTCAACGAACTACCGTAAGGAGTGCGAGGGCGTATCGCCTCCTTTTGGGGTGTGGGCACACATTTGCGGCACCGATTTGGTGCGGGATGGTGACGGTGAGTTTTATGTGTTAGAAGATAACCTGCGTGTTCCCTCTGGTGTTTCCTACATGTTGGAAAATCGTTCGATCATGAAACGGGTGTTTCCTGAGGTGTTCGAGAAGGCAAACATAGCTCCCGTCAGTGAATATACCGCTCGATTGTTTGATACTCTGTGTGACTTATCCCCACGTCAAACGACGACACCTAACATCGTAGTGCTCACCCCAGGTATCTTTAATTCTGCTTATTTCGAGCATGCCTTCCTGGCCCAGCAAATGGGGGCTGAGTTGGTCGAGGGCAGTGATTTAGTAGTACAGGACGACGATTGCGTTTATATGAAAACCATCGCCGGTCTGGAACGGGTAGATGTGGTCTACCGCAGGATCGATGATCTCTTTCTCGATCCTGAGGCGTTTAACAAGGAATCGGTACTAGGTGTGCCTGGTATTCTGCGCGCTTGGAAGGCGGGTAATGTCGCACTGGCAAATGCGCCTGGCGCAGGGGTTGCTGATGACAAAGTGGTTTACGCCTATGTTCCACAAGTAATTAAGTATTATCTTGATGAAGACCCCATTCTGCCCAATGTCGAAACCTTCTTATGTTATGAAAAGAAACAACGAGACTATGTGCTGAAAAACCTGGATAAGTTGGTGGTTAAGCCGGCTAATGAGTCGGGCGGCTATGGCATGTTGGTTGGGCCGCATTCGACCAAGAAAGAGCGCGAGACCTTCGCTGATCTTATTAAAGCTAATCCACGAAACTACATTGCTCAGCCAACGCTGGCGCTATCAACAGCTCCGACCTACATCAACAAGCATATACCCGAGCCACGTCACCTCGATTTGCGGCCCTTTATTTTGCAAGCTAAGTCGCAATACGTAACGACCGGTGGTTTAACTCGTGTTGCTATGCGCAAGGGGTCGTTGGTGGTCAACTCCTCTCAGGGGGGGGGCAGTAAAGATACCTGGATTGTCGATTCCGCAGATACCCACTCTTCGTCAGAAGACAACAATTCCAGTTCAGAAGACAACAATTCCAGTTCAGAAGACAACAACTCTTGGTCAGAAGACAACCACGCCTGTTCACAAGACCAAAAGGGAGATGCCTAATGATGCTATCAAAAGTTGCTGAGCGCGTTTATTGGACTGCCCGCTATTTAGAACGGGTGGAAAGTACTGCCCGGCTATTAAGTATATATGACAAATTGTTATTTGATTTACCACGAACGGTAAAACTTAGCTGGTATAACCTGATCATTATTAACAGTTTGGAAAAGGATTTTAGCGAGCGCTACGAGGTCCGTGATGAGCGCAACGTGGTTAAGTTTATGATTGGCGATACCACCAACCCGTCATCGGTAGTGAGTTCCCTCACCTCAATTCGAGAAAATATCCGCACAACGCGTGATGTGATACCGGCGGATGTATGGTATTTGATCAACGAGTTGGTGCTGTATGTTCAGGAAAACTTACGTACCGGTATTAACCGCACCAAGCGCCATGAATTTCTCGAAACCATTATCAGCCATTGTCAGCAAATACTGGGTTTATTCTACAGTGATATGCCACGTGATGCGGCGTGGGATTTCTTGCGTCTTGGGCGCAACATTGAGCGCTCCGATATGACATCGCGCAATATCGATGCTGCTATGGCCGCGGTGATGGAGACGGAAGAAGATGAGAGCGCGGTCAATAGCCGCCAGATAATTTGGGTCAACCTGCTGCGATCACTCAATGCAGATCAGTCCTACTCGCGGGTTAAGAAGGTCTCGGTGAATGGTGAGTCGGTGGTGGACTATTTAACCATGGAGCCAACATTTCCTAAGTCAGTGCAGTACTGCTTCACTGCAATGATGGAGGCGGCTTCGACCTTACCGCATTCCGACGATGTATTGGCTTTACTGGCCGAAATCAAAGACCAGAAAATGGCGCGATTTGAGAGCAAAGAATTGGGCCAACCTTTGCGAGACCGTCTTAATGCCTTGCAGATTTACCATATTGAATTACATAAAAAAATTCGTGAAACCTGGTTCCCTGTTCTAGCTTAGCAACTTCACATTCAGGAGTCTGTATGACCATTCGTGTTGCTGTTCATCACAAAACGCATTATGCCTTTGATCGGTTGGTGAACCTGTCAAAGCATACGATTCGCTTGCGCCCAGCCCCCCATTCGAGAACCCCCATTCATAGCTACAGCTTGAATATCACGCCGAAAGAACACTTTATCAATTGGCAGCAGGATGCGTTCGGCAACTTTATGGCGGTGGTGGTTTTTCAAGAAAAAACCGAACGGCTCGATGTTGAGGTCGAAGTGATTGCGGATATGACCGTGATTAATCCGTTTGACTTTTTTCTTGAAGATTATGCGGAAACCTATCCATTCACTTATCCCCAGCAATTGAAAAAGGAGCTACAGCCTTATCTTGAAAAGCAGCAGCATGGGCCTTTATTTGAGAAGTGCTTGGCAGAACTTTATCAAGAAGGTGAGCGCACCATCGATTTTCTTGTGCGGGTTAATCAACAATTGCAACAAAAGATTGAGTACGCGATCCGCATGGAGCCAGGGGTGCAAAAGCCTGAAGAAAGCCTTGAGCTGGCGCGTGGCTCTTGCCGTGATTCGGCTTGGCTGCTGGTTCAGTTGTTGCGCCATATGGGGTTGGCCGCTCGATTTGCATCGGGATACCTGATTCAGCTAACGCCTGATGATAAGCCCATTGATGGCCCGGCGGGGCCTGAGGCAGACTTTACTGATCTGCATGCCTGGTGTGAAGTTTACCTACCGGGAGCTGGGTGGGTTGGTCTCGACCCGACCTCGGGTTTGTTTGCCGGGGAGGGACATATCCCGCTGGCCTGCACGCCCGATCCACAATCTGCTGCTCCCATCGATGGTTTCAGCGATAAATGTGAAGTCACCTTTGACTATAGCAATGAGGTAACTCGCTTTCACGAAGACCCTAGAGTGACAAAGCCCTATAGCGATGCGCAATGGGCTGACGTATTGATGTTGGGTAATCAGGTCGATCAATGGTTGAATGACTTGGATGTGCGACTTTCCATGGGCGGCGAACCGACTTTTGTCTCGACTGATGACATGGAATCGGCGCAGTGGAATACCGAAGCGCTAGGGGCTGATAAGTTACGTTTGGCCAAATCGCTGCTATTAAAGCTGCGTGACCACTTTGCGCCGAATGGCTTGCTACATTATGGTCAGGGCAAGTGGTATCCGGGCGAAGAGGTGCCGCGCTGGGCTTTGGGTGTTTTCTGGCGCACCGATGGCGAGCCGTTTTGGCACAATCCAGAGCTGTTGGCGCGTGTTGACAAGGACTATGGGTTAAAGATTGCCCAGGCAGAGGAATTTGCTAATGTGTTGGCCGGGGCGCTTAACCTGGATACAGGCTATGTTCAACCGGCATTCGAAGACGGGCTTTATTACTTGGTCAAAGAGCAGGCGCTACCTGAAGGCATTGACGCAACCATCGCTGATGCCGACTCCTCGCTGGAAAGAAAGCGCCTGGCAAAGGTCTTGAACCAGGGATTTGATACTCCGACGGGTTATGTGATCCCCGTTGAGCGAATGACGATTGGCCGTGGTTGGCGATCGAGCGTTTGGTCTTTTCGGCGTGATCGGATTGTGCTCCATCCGGGTGACTCGCCAATGGGGTTACGTTTGCCTTTGGATTCGCTACCACCACTTGAGAAAAATGCTATACAGCCTGATGCTGATCCGCTGGCGGATAAGCCCCCGCTATCCTCTGGCTCGGAGGCGACTGCAGTTGAGGCCGAGCGTTATTCACGAACCCATGTGCGGACGGCCATTTGTATAGAGCCGCGTGATGGCAAGTTGCATTTGTTTTTCCCGCCTTGCGCTTGTCTGGAAGAATATGTCGAGCTGATATCTCAAGTTGAGAAGGTTGCGGCTACGCTTGAAATGCCGGTGGTGATCGAAGGGTATGAACCGCCTCGCGATCCGCGCATGAATAAACTATTGGTAACGCCTGATCCGGGCGTTATTGAAGTCAATATCCACCCCGCATCAAGCTGGTCACAGCTGGTACACAACACCACCACCCTCTACCAAGCTGCGAAGGAAACCCGCCTTGGAGCTGAAAAGTTTATGCTTGATGGTCGGCATACGGGCACCGGTGGTGGCAATCACATCACCCTTGGTGGAATGTATCCGGTGGATAGCCCATTTTTGCGTCGGCCAGATTTACTGCGCAGTTTTGTGACTTTTTGGCAGCATCATCCTTCGTTATCCTACCTGTTTTCCGGCACATTCATTGGCCCTACTAGCCAGGCCCCAAGGGTGGATGAAGGGCGAGATGAAATGCTCTACGAGCTTGAAATCGCATTTGAGCAAATGCCTGATGGATTGTGTGAACAGCCCTGGTTGATCGACCGCATCATGCGCAATCTGCTGATCGATATTACCGGCAACACTCACCGGGCTGAGTTTTGTATCGATAAGCTCTACGCACCAGGCAGTGCCAGCGGGCGGCAGGGCATTTTGGAGTTTCGGGGCTTTGAAATGCCGCCACATGCTCAAATGTCCTTGGTCCAAGCATTACTGATCCGTGCGCTGGTTGCACGCTTCTGGCGTGAGCCTTATAAGAAACCGCTGGTGCGATGGGGCACATCATTGCATGACAAGTTTATGTTGCCGCATTACGTCTGGCAGGATATCAAAGACGTAGTCGCAGATTTAAATGCCCATGATATTCCTTTTAATCTCGATTGGTTGTTGCCATTTGAAGAGTTTCGCTTTCCGCATTATGGTCGCGTCAACTTGGACGGGGTTGAAATCGAAGTGCGTTGGGCTATTGAACCCTGGCATGTTTTGGGGGAAGAAGTGGGTAGCTTTGGCACCGCGCGCTATGTTGATTCGTCAGTTGAGCGCATTCAGGTCAAACTTAAAGGCGTTACCGATGGGCGCTATGTATTGGCCTGCAACGGGAAGTCGGTTCCGTTGAGTAGTACGGGTAAGCAAGGAGAGTTTGTCGCAGGAATTCGCTATCGCGCCTGGGCTCCTCCATCGGCACTGCATCCGACCATTGGTGTGCATACACCGCTCACCTTTGATTTGATTGATACCTGGAATGGGCGCTCTATTGGCGGCTGTACTTACCATGTATCCCATCCTGGTGGTCGTAGTTATGATACCTATCCGGTCAATTCTTTCGAGGCGGAATCGCGACGAGTTAACCGTTTCGAAAATATTGGGCATACACCCGGCCCATACACGCCGCGTCCTGATCTGGATGCGGTGCGGGAGTTCTTTCCACAGCAGTTCCCACCCAAGCCAATGGCACCACCGCCTGCTGTCGAGTCAGAGGAATACCCACACACACTCGATTTGCGCTTTATCAAATAGCCGCCTAGGCTAGAGTTGAACGCCATGTCTAACGTGGCATAATAGCGCTTTTCTATGCCCGACCACCGATAGGCTAGTCGGGCTTACCTATGCAACGAGGGCCGCATCAGGTGTCTCAATACCACTATAATCCCGCACTCAATGCCCGCGACGAGGTATATGATGCCGCGGGCACAATGAAAGAACACTGGCGCTACCTCATGGAAAGTCTGGAAGCGATGGGGCCAGAAGCCTACCAGCGCCGCCATGAAAAAGCCTTACGCATCCTGCGCGACGACGGCGCGACGTACAATATATACACCGAACAAGACTCTCCCGTACATACCTGGAAGCTCGATCTGATCCCATCGGTGATTGCCAGTGATGAATGGGCGGCAATTGAAGCGGGATTGCAAGAGCGGGCTGAGCTGTTTGACCTACTGCTAAAAGATATTTATGGCCCTCGTGATTTAATTAGAACCGGTGTTATTCCGCCCGAGGCCCTGTTTTGTCATCCAGGCTTCTTGCGTCCTTGCCAGGGCATTTCTGTGCCGGGGAATCATCAGTTGATTCTGCATTCGGTCGATCTGATGCGCGATGGTTCGGGCGACATGTGTGTTCTAAATGATCGCACCCAAGCACCTAGTGGCGCTGGCTATGCGCTGGAAAATCGAACAGTTATGTCGCGGGTGCTACCTAGCATTTTTCGTGACAGCCATGTGCACCGACTCGCTTTATACTTTCAAACCTTACGAGCAACCGTCGCTAATTTATGCACCACCCAAGACCAGCCGCGCGTGGTGATTCTTACGCCTGGTACGCACAACGAAACCTATTTTGAGCATGCCTACCTTGCTAATTACCTCGGTTTTCACCTGGTTCAAAGTGGCGACTTGGTGGTGCGTAACGGCTTTGTGTGGATGAAAGCGCTGGAGGGCTTAAGCCGAGTTGATGTGATCTTACGGCGTGTTGACGACTGGTTTTGTGATCCGGTTGAGTTGAGAAGTGATTCGCAGCTTGGGGTGCCTCACTTGTTGGATGTGGCTCGCACTGGGCGGGTGGTGATCGCGAATCCGTTGGGAGCTGGGATATTGGAGAGTCCTATCTTTCTCAAATACTTGCCTGCGATAAGCCAAGCACTAATAGGTCGGCCATTGCGATTGAAAACAGTGAAAACCTTATGGCTAGGCGACGGCAAGGATTATCAGCAGGTTGTTTCTAACTTAGACCAGTGGGTGATCAAACCGATTTCTCGGAGTATGGGGCTTACCAGTCAGTGTGGCGCACTACTGAGCAATCAAGAGAAAAGCACATTGCTCGAAGCAATTCAGGCTGCTCCTCATAAGTATGTTGCACAGCCGATGATGTCGGCATCTAACATTCCCACCTTTCAGGATGGCGAAGTGGTGCCGCGTCCGGGGTTGTTGCGTAGTTTTGCTGTGGCCAGCAATACCTCCTATTCTGTTATGCCCGGTGGATTGACGCGGGTGGGTGTGACTGAAAATGCATTCATCATATCAAACCAAACCGGCTCGCAAAGTAAAGACACCTGGGTGGTCGCCTCAGAACCAGAGCGAATCGTAACCAACCTGCCTGGCCCCGATAGTGCATTGCCTATGCGTGATGCTGAGCTGATCAGCCTTCCCAGCCGGGTAGTCGAGAACCTGTTTTGGATGGGACGCTACGCCGAACGAACCGAATCGGTGTTGCGTTTAATGCGCACGGTGTTTGTTATGTTCAGTGGCGAAGAAGTGGTTTCTAGTGATTGTCGCCGTATCCTGCTCAATAGCGTAACCGAATTAACCGCGACCAAGCCTGGTTTTATCGATTGCGACAAAGAAATACTGTATGCCCCGGAAAGCGAGCTTTTTCGAGTGGTTACCGATAGCCAGCTTGCTGGGAGTGTACGTTCCAATTTAAACGCGATGCTATATTGCGCTGATGAATCAAAAGAGCTGCTGTCGTCAGACACGCTGCGTGTTATTAACGACATTCACGACGCGCTCAGCGAGCTGGATATGGGACTGACAAGTGCCTTCGGCTCGGCCCCTGAAGAGGCACTTGATCCTCTGGTGACAGCATTGATGGCATTGTCGGGCCTAGCGCAGGAAAGCATGTTACGTGGAATGGGCTGGCGTTTTATGCAGATGGGGCGACGCTTAGAGCGGGCGATGCAAACTACCACCTTAATACGCAATATTCTGGTCAAAGAGGTCGATGTTACGGATCAAAATATGCTGATCCAGGCACTACTACTGACATTGGAAAACCTGATCAGCTATCGACGCCGCTATCGAGGCCGTATGGGTGTGCAATCCAGCCTGGATCTGGTGGTGCTTGATACATCTAACCCACGCTCATTGCTTTATCAATTGGAGCAGCTATCCACCCACGTCAAAGCGCTACCGAAAGCCTCAGAAACTCGACATGAATTGCGTTTGGAAGAGCGAACGGCCCTTGAAGCAGAAACGCTGATTCGGATGATGCAATTACGCACCATGTGTCTGAGAGAAGAGGGCCAGCGTATTCACCTCGATCAGACGCTCGCTCAATTAACCGATGTCTTGGGGTCGTTAAGTCAATATATCAGTGATCGTTATTTTGCCCATAAAACGCCATCTCAACAATTGGTCACGCCGACCTGGGGGAGTCAGTAATGCGCTATCGTGTGACTCATATTACCGAATACCTGTATCACGAGCCGGTTTCCCATTGCTTTAATCTGGCCAATGTGATTCCTCGTTCCACCAAAAGGCAGCGTTGCACCAACAACCGAGTCACCGTTGAGCCAGCAGTGGCCAGTTGTTCACAAAGCGAAGACTATTTTGGCAACATGGCATACCACTTTGAAATCCAGCGTAGTCACAAGAAGTTAAGCATCTGCTCAGAAAGTGATATCAAAACGGGCCCACAAACCTTATTAATGGAGCTTGATCAGGGTATTACCTGCGGTGATGCTTTGGCCCACATGGCAACATCAACGGATGTCGAGACGCTAATGGCAAAAGAGTATTTGTTTAACTCGCCCATCATCCAAAGCAATGAAGCGCTAAAAGCCTATGCCTTACCGCTGTTTGCCGAAGACCGTCCCTTATTAGATGCTGTTATGGCTTTTACCCAGCAGATTTTTGACGAGTTTACCTATTGCCCGAAATCAACTCACATTGGAACGCCCCTTCCTGAAGTGTTGGAGAAAAAGCGTGGCGTGTGCCAAGACTTCGCTCACCTGCAAATTGGTTGTCTACGTGCATTGGGCTTTCCGGCTAAATATGTGTCAGGCTATATCGAAACCCTGCCACCGCCAGGCAAAGAAAAGCTCGTCGGCAGCGACGCCAGCCACGCCTGGATCTCGGTATATTGCCCATCAGAGGGCTGGATTGAATTCGACCCCACCAACCGCTGCTTGGTAGGAGAACAACACATCATCACCGCCTGGGGCCGAGACTATAGCGATGTTGCGCCATTAAAAGGTGTTATCTATGGCGGCGGCGAAGCACCGATTATGAATGTGTCGGTGGATGTGACTCAGGTGGAGTAGCAATTAGAGAGGCTCTATATAGCTAGCCTCTTTAATTGCAGGTTTAACGGTTTACCCTATTTCACATCAAACGTTGATCGAGTTGAACTAGGCTAAATCGAATCGATCCGCGTTCATCACTTTCGTCCAGGCGTCAACAAAGTCATGTACGAACTTTTCTTTGTTGTCGTCTTGCGCGTAGACCTCGGCGTAGGCGCGAAGAATGGAGTTGGAGCCGAATATCAGATCGACGCGGGTAGCCGTCCATTTGACGTTGTTGGATTGACGGTCTCGCACTTCATACAGGCCGTCTTCCACCGGTATCCAGGTGTTGTTCATATCGGTGAGGTTGACGAAAAAGTCGGTGGATAAGCTGCCTTGACGATCGGTGAATACGCCATGTGCTGTTCCTCCGTGGTTGGTGCCCAGCACTCGCATGCCTCCAACCAATACGGTCATTTCATGAGCAGTTAAACCCATAAGCTGGGTTCGGTCGAGGAGCATCTCTTCTGCGCTCACCACATACTCACCTTTGAGCCAGTTACGATAGCCATCATGCAGGGGTTCAAGCACTTCAAATGAAGCCGGATCGGTTGATGCTTCCGTTGCATCGCCTCGCCCAGCTGAAAATGGCACGCTAATATCAACGCCCGCTGCTTTTGCTGCTTGCTCAACACCGACATTACCAGCCAAAACAATAACATCGGCCAGACTGGCTCCGCTATCGGCGGCGATAGTTTCTAATACCGCTAACACCTTAGCAAGGCGCTCTGGTTCATTGCCCGCCCAGTCTTTCATCGGTGCCAGACGGATTCGGGCGCCGTTGGCACCGCCGCGCTTGTCTGAGTTGCGGAAAGTTCGGGCGCTGTCCCATGCGGTGGCTACCATGTCGCTGATAGTCAGTCCGCTGTTGGCAATTTTCTCTTTCAC
>DFOV01000357.1 GCA_002376965.1 Gammaproteobacteria bacterium UBA3532 | reverse complement strand
CCAGATGGCTCAATGGCAATATCTACCGCGCCATAGAACAGTGGACCGCTAGATATACCTTGATAACGCCGAGCATCTTCACTGACTCCCGGTATATCCAAGATGGCTTTATCTGCTAAGAACTGCCCGCTCTGCCCATCACTGTTAGACCACTGACCTTCCAGAGTACCGTCATTCAGCGTACCTACCCACTGGAATTGGCCGCTATCATCTTCAAAAGTGATCTCGCCACTATGACTCATCACCCCTTCAATATTGCTGGCGCTAACGGTAGTTCCCAGATCAACATAGCCATTAACCTCTAGCGAAAGAGGATCAACGACGACAACCATTGCTCCCTGCATATCGCCACTATACTGCCCTTCAAAACTGCCAGATAATGCCATGCCTTGACAATGCGCTGCGGCCTCAGGACTGCGCTTCTGCATCACCTGAATTTGGGTGCTGCTGTCGCTATAACTGACATACACCCGTTGCTCTGCAGCTCGCATGACCATATTGATGTTGCCACTGCCATTGCTGCACTCCAGCTCAACAACCTGCTCAAACTCAACATTGGTACCAAGAGCTCCCTCTGGCCAACCACAGTTTGTCGCGGCAGCCCACCCAGCATCCGCCACCTTAAACTGTTGGGTGCCACTGGAAACGACATCGCGATAGTAGATGCCAGAGCCCGCGTCAAAAGATAGAGCTAGCCCCTCCGCCCAGTCTTGATTGATACCGCGTAAAAACAAAGGAGCAGGCGCTTCAACACCCGCACGTAGATCGGTTTCAATAACAGGTGGGGGGCCGCTATCTTCATTGCCTTGATTGCCCTGCTCACCTTGGTTGCCCTGTTCACCTTCATTGCCTTGGCCACCTTCATTACCTTGACCACCTTCATTACCTTGACCATTTCCTGAGCCGCCATTGTTCTCAGATTCTCCACGCGGTGAGTCTGACTCAGTCTCTTGCGCCACTGTATCCGTTGTATCGTCGTCAAGACCTGCATCACTGCAAGCAACCAAACTTAATGCAATCAAAGAAGCTAAGACGGTTTTTCTGGCCTGCCATGGTGCGTTTGTTGTCGTTATATTCATTATCCTCTCTCCATCATGTGGTCAATTCAAACCACTATAGCCGGTTTAAATAATATTTTGGTCATATTCGACCTTTAGGTATAATAAGATCACTTCATGGTTACTTTCAACCATATGAATGTATTTTTTTATCCTGATGGAGAAATTCACACTTGACATACATGCTCTCGTTCCACTCGGTCGCGCATTTTTACTCTTATTTGAGAGGAAATTGCGGTAGTATGAGCAGGTGTTTCATTGCAGTTTGGTTAAAATCAACCATATGAATAGTCATTTTTGCGATAGCATTCATCGTTCACTACAGAAAATACTCGCGCCACTAGTACGCATCTTGCTGCGTCGTCGCATTCCCTATAGCGCAGTGGCCGATGTATTAAAAAAAGTTTACATCCAACAGGCAGCCGAGCATTTCACGCTGCCCAATAAAAAAATGACCACGGCGCGTATTTCGATTTTGACCGGGCTAAACCGTCATGATATTGCGAAAATTTCTGACAATGAGATGCCAGTTGATGAACAACACGTCAGCCGTGCAGGGCGCATTATTCGCATGTGGATACGCGACCCGAACTATTCAGATGATCAAGGCAATCCGAGGGCATTACCTGAAGAAGGTGAAATCAGCCTCATGGCGCTGATCAAAAAATGCGCCGGCGACGTGCCGCCAAAGTCGATGCTTGAAGAGCTGATAACCACCAGCACCATTACCATGAATCAACAAGGTCATTTCAAGCTGACCAGTGGAGCGTTTATCCCTTCTGATGACTTTGCAGCTAAAATGGAAGTCGCGGCGAAAGCGATCAACGAACTACTGCATGTCATCGAAAATAACACCCAGATCCACCAGTCTACGCCCCACTTCCAACGTACCTTGCGCTACGGCAAGGTTCCGGTAGAAGCGCTTGAAGCGCTGCGTCAATGGCAAAGCTTTCATGGCCAACTGATGCTGGAACGCGCTGATGCCGCCTTTGTCGATCAAATTAAAGAGACCAAAGACAGGAACGAGCTTTCAGGCAAGACAAGTCGCGTCGGCCTTGGCATGTACTATTTTGAGATTCCGAACGAGCCGCTTGAAAACTCTAACAGCAAGTCTCAAACTTCTAAAAACGAGAAAAAGAACCATGACCGCAATTAATTTTCGTTGGCTTCCCGCTTTATTTTTCATTCTGGCAAGCCTTGTCAGCTGCAGCAGCGGATACGAAGAAGACGGCGAAATAGATGGTACGGGCATCCAGGCCCAAGGCGTCATTGACGGTTTTGGCAGCGTCATTATGAACGATGTTCACTACAACACCGACAACGCAGAGGTATTTATTAACGGTGAACTTGCCAGCGTGGAAGCGCTTGAACTAGGCTATTACATTGAATTGGCCGGTACTAAAGATGCTGATGGCGAAAGTGGTGTAGCTGATACAGTTCTATATCACGATAAAGTGGTCGGAAAGATTAGTCGCGCGCCATTTACTGACAATGAAAAAACCTATATCGAAATACTTGGTCAACGCGTTGAGCTGGATGAAAGCACCTTATACGTGGGCACATCGCTTGACACTCTAGCGCGATTTGACATTGTCGCAGTCAGCGGCTTTGATATTGCAAGTGATGCCGTCTTTGCTACGAGAGTCGAGAAAAAGCCAACCGGATACCCTGTTGTCGTCGAAGGAGTGGTCGAAAGTTATGCCGCTAGCATAGATCGGCTTAGAGTCGAAGGATTTTCCTACTACCTAACAGAAGCTGAAGTATTAGGCGAGCGTACGGCTCTTGTTCCTGGAGCATTCGTTAGGATTATCGCTACCTATATCCAAAATGAAAGCTTTCTCAGAGCAACCAAAATAACCGTAACTGAAAATAAGCAACTTGAAGAGGGTGTTCGGGTCGAGCTGGAAGGCATCGCTCAGCGCATCGTTAGCCCTCGTCACTTTACCATTGGTAATGTCGATGTCGACGCCAGCAGCGCGACTTACAGCAATGGTACGCCAGAACAGCTTATTGAAGACAGCTGGGTACTTGTGAAAGGAGCGGCCAATAGTGAAGGCACATTGCTAGCAGATGAAGTCGTAATATTACCCCAACAAGGGCTTCACGCCAGCGACTGAAGCGCCATCTCAATGATGTGCGGTGGCCAAATTATTTTAGATAGAAGGAAGGTAAAACCTCAATGATGATAAGAAAGCTATTGGTAGCACTGCTACTGAGTATGATGGTCTCGGCCTGTAACTCTGAAGAGATTGATGCATTCAAAGCCAATATGGATGACAAGCAAGTCTGGGTTTTTATTCAGTTTAACGTGCCAGAAGAAAACGATGCCATTGAGAGCTATTACTATTACGGCCAAATATCAGGCTCGATATATCGCTCCATTAGCAACAATAAACTAAGCCGTGGCTTTATCCTGCTGGAAAATGTCAAATATTGGGGCTCGGATGACATCATTCACGATTTTGCCGATCTCGAAAATACCGGAGAGATGGTCTTTCGAATCGAAGATATCAAAAGAATTAACCTTGTTAGAAAGGCCCCAACAACGGGACAAGGCTGGGAGCAGTATGAGGAAGCTAAGCAGGAGAAGGCTGAAGCGAAGTAAGCCTTCTCTAAAAGCTACAACCGCCAAAAATACCGAACGGACGCCGCTATTTTATTTTCTGTTATCGCCTCATCCTGTGCCATAAACCGTCGCGCCGGTCTATCACTGCGGGTATGTAACGCTTCAGCGATTAGCTTAACTGGATAGTTTTTCAACTTGTAACCATAAGATAACATCGCTGAATAACCTGATTCATTGTTGTCGTCATATGGCAGGGTGTCATTATCATCAACATGAAAGTATTCCAGGCGAGTGGCCAGCCTTTGTCGATGCCATGATCTAGCCAGCATCACATACGCTGCATCAAAATCAATATCCGTTACCCGAACTTTGTAGTGATTTTTCATCACACTGCTACCGGTCATGCCCTGCCCAAGCAGCTCCCAGTGCTCGCCAAAACGCCAGCGAGCAGACAGACTGGTGAACTTGGTGTCCCAGGAATATTGGCCGTCGGTGATTTGTGACGGATCAGCGTTATTGTTATAGGCCATCAGGTTCCATTCCAGATTACGGCCTTCGCGCCCTAAGCCAGCATAAAATCCCCAGCGCTGATCCACTTCCAAAAATGGTTCATTATCTCGGGCTTGATTCTCCAGCGGTTCGCCATCCTCAAACACCATCAAATCAGGGAATGGAATTGATTCGTTTATGCCGTATTGCCGATCATGGATCGCCCACCCCCGCCACGCCAGCAAACTACCCGCGGGGTCATTGTGACGAAATATAGCACCAAATAGCTTCCAGTCTTGTCGCTGCGCATCCCGCCAACGCCAGTTGCTTTCCAAACCAAAGGTGCGCAACTCCTCGGCAACCCAGGAATTGATGGCGGAATAGCTGATACTGTAGGGACTGGTCCATAACACCCCACGATTTTCTAGCGATATCGGCGGATAAAAGGCCCCCAGCTTCCATTCGCTACGCCACGGGCTGGTTGGTATCGGCTTGAAATGCCAAAAGGCCTCGGTGACGGCCAATCCTTGCTCAGGTTCGTCATAAATCAGCGTATTGAGCTTAAGGTGTTGGGTGCTGGTCAGTTCATATTCTGCGGCCAATCCCGCCTGCCCTAGCCTTAATAGCTTGGCATTCGAGTCATCAACTAACTGTTTATTCAGCCCCCGCTCAGTCCATGATGTTCCATCATCAGTCACAGGCCAATCAGACTGAATGTCTAGCACGCCCTTTAAACTCAGTCCCGCGTAGGCATAAGCGTTAAACGAACACAAGCCAAGCCAGATCAACAGTGTGACATTCAAATATGGCGAACGCGATTGAATGGCCATTTAATAGTCCTCCTCAAACCAGTCGACAGAGGGCGCTTTTTGTTCGATCTTGGGAAGTAATTTTTTGCTTAGGCGGAAGTGCAATTCGACAGGCGTATCTTTGACAACCAGCGATTGTGGCTGACGATCTTTTTTGCTGAGACGCGGATGCCAGAGATACACCTGATATTCTCCCGGCGGAATATTCGAGAAGCGCCAATCTCCGTCATCACTTTGGGCAATGTAGGGTGTATCCACAACCTTAATAAACCCCGCCATCCAGTCATGGATATTGCAGCCAATCGCCACTTCACCGGCTTTATCAAATACAATTTTGGGAGCCGCGCCCTTTTCAAACAGCTCCAGATCAAAGGATTTCACTTCTGAAAACGAATAGACGTGGTGGTTAAAATCATCTTCATTGCTAAAAACAACTTCAGTTCCAGCTTGAATCAACAAGGTTCCGGGCCTAAACGCCGCCTGGCGCTGGGATATTTCAGCCGTCGCGGATACGGTTGATGATGGTAAATTGGCTGGCAACAGGTAAGCACCACCGCCTTGCAGCGAGACCTTGCCCTCCTTAGCATCCACCAGCACAACATTCACCTCCGCTGCGAAAGCCCCCCCAAGAGCAGAGCCACCCAATAAAAGCGCCACCATGCTAAGCAAATTCAATCCAATCCGAGCCACAACTCTCTCCGCCAGTCTTTTTATGCATCGCTATTGAGTGTAGCAGCTATACATTCGGAAAGAGCCAAATCTAAGCACATTCCTACAGACGAAAGTCACCTTAGTCGTTAATTCCCATGCAGGGCGGAGAGACGTCAAATCATGCGAACTCGGGCAAGCTGAGTGGCTGAGATAGTGCCCCGAAGCACCAGCAGGAGCACCACGCACTTCTATATGCGTTTGCTGCAAGCATTCTTAACGGCTTGCTTGAGGCTAACGAATGACCTGAGACTAACAAAGTTAAGATATTAGGAGTATCAATCAGAACGGCTCGTATGTGTTATACCGAATACCTACTCGCCCATCCTCGTTTTTCGACCTTACGCATATTATCCTCTTTCTCTAGGTCGACAAGATAGGCTTGCAGTCTTAATAACTCTTTGTCAGCGGGATCACCCACAAACTCTTCAATTCGGACAAGATTGCCATAGTTTTTCCTTAGCTTTGCCGGAGTGTCATCCACCATTATAACGTCTTCTAGACCGTAACCCCTGCGCTTAACCTTAGCCAAATTTTTAACATACTCGTGGTTGTAATACTCGGGATTAAAGTATTGCGTACACCTTTCCCGAGACCACATAAATTGAAGCTCGTAATTCTCTCCAAATACGTTCTCATAAACAGTTTGGGCAAAGTCACTCCCCGCCGATGTCCAAACAGCTACTTCAAATAGATCTTTTGCAAACTCAAGAAACTCATGAACGTACGGACGCTTGTAGACATAGTACAACTCCGTTTCAAAATCATGCGGGCGCTCTAAGGGAGCTTCAACCGCGTGGATCAACGTTTCATCAAGATCTAGAATGAGTAACTTTTTTGCCAACCACTAACCCTTCTTGTTTTTGGTACAGACACAATAACTCCCCACGAACTACTAGCCTCCAAATTCGAGGGTTCGCGAAGCCAGAGCCATCATTCGGTTGTTAAACACTAAAACTAGGGAGGCTCGCATGACTAAACATAGCATACTTTTCACCGGGCTAGACACACACTTCGATTGTATCGTAGCCGCATATGTTGAAGAGCATCGTGGCCGTGAGATGATCCATCACCGGCAGGTATCGTCAGCCAAAGACAAGGTAGACAAGCTCGCCCGCCAATTGCGGCTATGCCCGTTCGCTTTGTGCCACAGTTGAAAAAGACGACAACCTAAGCTAAGCCAAGGACGGGAAGTGTGCAGGACTTTTCAAAAATCGTAGATGAGGGCCAACATCGTAACAATGCAAGTCATTCGCATTTGGAGTAGCAGCATTTTTCGGCTGCGCGCGACCAACTCTTATATGTCATGTGTGCAGCAAGTTAACTAAAGCACTATTACTGCTACCAGAACAGCAATCCAAAAAACCAAACCCACTGCACATACGCCCCAAGCACCTAAATATTTTATCCCTTCCCGGTCGAACACTTTAAAGCCACTTTGCCTTTTAGCAACACGACCAGACTCTAGCCTAGAAAGCCCATCTGGTTTTAGTTTGCCGAAAGAGAATAAGGGCACTAGTGCAAAGCCTGTGAAGTACATGCAACCCCAGAATATAAGCTCCACTAGTAACCATGCAAGCAAAAAACCTATAGATTCTTCCATATTTAGATCTCACTTTTCACATAACGTTTATGATTGTTTAACCCCATATCATACATACCTTTTTTGGCCTCATCCGTCTGCGTGCGAGAGGGACTAGGCGTTGATACAACTCATGCTAATAAAATTTGTATTTTATGGGAAGTGAGATTGGGCATATCGTTTCCACCAAACTAAGATAAATATAGCCCGAGAGACTTGGATAACACGTTCGTTTATTGATTTCTATCTCATATACATCGCGGTAAAAATAAAATACAAGCCATAATCGCTAACGTCATTCCCGCGGAGGCGGGAATCCATAAACTCAGGCCCTAGAAGCAATCTCACTCAACTCGTCAAACACCAACGAGCATTTCCCCAAAAGTTCGCATTGAGCCAAAAACTGGATTCCCGCATTCGCGGGAATGACTGGCTCGCTAGCGTTACCGCGCAACAATTGGCAAGGCATGCGCAAGAGAATACAAGCTAGCTCTTGAGCGTCGATACCCACATAGATTTTATCGAAGCCCCTTATGCTGAAGACCATCGTGGCTGTGAAATTACCCACAGCTATTGCCTGTAGCAGGATCCGCAAAATTTTCGTTTGCTAAGCTTTTCTTAAGTTTTGCTGGTTAACCTATCGGAAAGTCCATAGATAGGTAGCAGCGAATGCAACTTGCACAACATGCCATCCAGCCTCGTTTCGTCGAAGAAGGTTCACTTCTAGAGCAGCCTCATAGCGGCTTTATTGTCGCTAACTCAAGTGGTTTTGTCAGAGGTAGCCTTGAGGATTTTGTTGCTAATAAGTTTTACCAAAGCCATCAGGCCAGTATCCGCCACTATTTGCCACTGCTCGTTTCTCAGGTTCGAGGCGGTGAGCTGAAGTCGGTGATTGGATTAAAAGCCGGGGGTGATTCACCCTTTTTTGTTGAACACTATCTCGACCAACCGGTAGAAATGGCCATTCGCCAGTCGGCTCCTGGAACAGCCCATCGCTTAGGTATTGTTGAAATGGGTAACTTTGCCGTTTCATGGCAGGGAGCAGGCGTTGGTATATTTATCGCCCTGATTGGAGCCTTACAGCAACTGGGTTATCAATGGCTGGTATTTACCATAACCGATGCCATCCAACGCTTATTCTCTGCATTTAAGCTTCCACTGCACTGGCTGGGTGATGCGAATATCGACCAGCTACCCGAAACAGAACAGGCACATTGGGGTAGTTACTATGCCAACCAACCCAAGGTCTTCTGCTGCCAAGTAGTCGCGGCTGCACAAGTATTGCAGAACTACCGTCACTTACAGCGCGTTTATCGTGAGCATGCTCCAAGCATTCCTGCACTGGCGCAACAGATTATAGAGGCTCACCCATGAAGGAATGGTTAAAAGACGCCCGTTTGTGGTCTGCTCGTCCTGCGCTGGACGATGGCGAAAAGTGTTTGAGTTATGGCGAAATACTGCCCCCCCCTATGGCCACCGGCGGCATCATTACCAGTGGTGGCATAGGGCTAGGTATTGGTTTCAGTGTCGGCGCGCTGGTGTATTTTTCCTTAATCACCTTTCCAAAGCAGCTAGGCAACGCAATTCATCGCCCGCTACTTTTTATGGTGGGTGCAGGCATGGTTTTGCAGGCCACCCAGTTTCTGATTCAAGCAGACAGGTTGCCTGCGCAACTGCCCGTGGTTAACTTAAGTACGCTGCTCCCCGAGTCATCCGTGACCGGCCAGTTGGCATATGCACTTTTTGGCTATGAAGCAACGCCATCGCTGTTGGAGTTGAGTAGCTACTTCGGGGCGCTAGGCGTGCTGCTAGCAATAATGGGAAGCCAGCGCATTATTGCTAGCAGCACTAGACCAAGGCATTTATAGGCCTGTTGGGCTATTGGCATCCGTCTCTGTACAGACACTATCGATGCACGCCAGTACTGGCTCTATCGCCTCATCGCAGGTGGAAATAGCGATAGTTAGCTGAGCATATTCTTCATCAACGCGATTATATTCTTCGGCTGTTTGTATCAGTAGCGCTTCATCAACATCGCGCTCCGAATAAACCAAGTATTCCCATGGGCCGCCACAGGGTTTGGCGCCAAATGCCAGCGTTTTGCATTGGCTGTCGCTATCGCACCCCTTGGCGCCGTCGAGCAGGGTATCGATATCTGCACCCAACTCCTCACGCTTATCTTTAACGTCACCCAGTATATCGTTCAAGGTAAGTACCCCTAGAGAGGATTCTAGCTCCAGCTTGTCGCCCTCAATTCGGAAACGTGTCGCCTCACTTATCATTGCGATCAACTCAGCTTCAACGTCATATCGACTGCTATCGCTATAGCAACCCATTTCAGTCCAACTCAAGTTTTCAAAGCCAATCTCGCCTGTTTCATTATCTACCTGATAACTTCCTGATAGGCTGTTACAGGCAAGACGCCCTTCCACCGCATCTTCGGTAAAAACGCCGAATTTAAGCATCGCGTCTACCGCAGCGTTTTCCTCATCGCCCGCCACCAACTCAACATGCCATACCGCATCTGTAATCGACGGAATGCCACTCGCAGGCTCTCCATCATTGTTGGAAGGCTGAGTTGCTCGATTGTCTGTCACTTCTCCATTTGAGTCATCGCTGTCACTATTACAACCAGTCACAGCTAGCGAAACACACAAAACCACACTTGAAATCACTCTATTCATTACAAAGCCTCTTTTTGATTATATGGGAATATATTCCCATATAATCAAAATAGAATATTCCTGTCAATGAATAAAAGGGGAAAAGCTATATTATGGAATTCGATTAGCACCTCTAAGGCGCTTCATCACCATTGATGAACCCGCTGCCGTAGCGGGTTTAACTCACGCCAATATCCGGGATGTAGCAGCACCAGTAAGGTAAAGATTTCGAGCCGCCCAATAACCATCGCCAAGCTGCTCAGCCATTTGGCCCCATCTGACACAGAGGCAAAACTGGAGACCACTTCGCCAAGACCAGGGCCGGAAACATTGAGCGAAGCGGCGACCGCGCCAAATGCGCTGATCATATCTAAGCCACACGCCATTAATAGCAGTGTAAAAACCAGCGCTGTAAAAGCGTAGAAAAACATAAAGGCCAGAATAGTATTCGCTGTGGTATCTTCGATAATCGTATGATTGTGTTTAAGCTGAACCATCGCCGTCGGGTGGCTGATACGGGTCATTTCTCGCGCAATACCCTTCCAAATAAACATCACTCGAACAATTTTCATGCCCCCTGCCGTGGAGCCAGCGCAACCTCCAGCAAAACTAATCAGAATAAGAAACAATGGCAGAAAAGTCGGCCATTCTGAGTAGTCAACCGTACCATAGCCGGTGCTGGTGATAAATGACACCACTTCAAAACCAGCATAGCGAAGTGCGGTTAGCGTGTCAGGATAGTAATGATGATTCACCAACGTCATCGTAATCAGTACGGTTGCACCAATAATGATACCGAGAAACCAGATCGATTCACTGTCACGATAATATTGGCGAAAACTAAAGCGACGAAACAGGCCAAAATGGAGGCTGAAATTGATGGCACCGATAAACATAAAAACAATCGCAATGCCTTCAATCAACGGGCTGTCCCAATAGCCGAGACTGGCATCATGAGTTGAAAAACCACCGGTTGAAATGGTAGTGAGCGCATGACAAATCGCATCAAACCAGGTCATACCTGCGGCAGCATAAGCCAGTGTGCAAAGGGCTGTTATCGAAACATAGATTCCCCACAAATATTGCGCGGTATGCACCAGGCGCGGGGTTAACTTTTCATCTTTGACTGGGCCAGGAATTTCGGCTTTAAATAAATGCAGGCCACCAATATTCAGCGCGGGGAAAAGGGCGACAAACAAAACAATAATGCCCATGCCTCCCAACCATTGCAGCAACTGTCGATACAGCAGGATGGAATGCTGCATATCATCCAATCCGCTGAGAACGGTGGCCCCTGCCGTGGTTAATCCCGACATGGATTCAAAAAAGCCGTCACACCAACTAATGCCCAAAATCCAGTGAAACGGAATGGCTCCCACAAAGCCAAACAGCAGCCAGATGAGCGATACGATGATAAAGCTATTTGCATGCTTCACCTGGCTAGAAGCGCGTCGATTAAGGTGCCAGACGACATAGCTAAGCCCGGCAATGACGATGAACATTTTGATATATTCATTGGCAATGCCTTCATCGTTTAGCCATGCCACAAGGTAGACCGGAATCAACACAAGGCTAAGTAAGCCAGTCATTAATCCGGTGATTTTTAACGTGGTAGACGGGCGCATACACACCTCCCAAAATCAGTTCACCTACGAAGATATGAACCGAACACCAAACCAGGTTTTGCTCAACAGGTCGTGCTGAACGCTATCAGGAATATAGGTGGAAAGATGCTGGCGGACCACGCGAGCCAAAGGGTAAATAATCGAGGCTTTCAAAGAAAGGCGAGCCAGAAAGCCAAATTAGGAGGTCTACTACTGGTATCGAAACAACAACAATTCGACTATCAAAAGGTGGATGCGAATCATCGTTTTCTTCACCAGCTTCAAGCTCTTCAAGAATGCTGCCCTGAGCCAGCATTTGTGGGTCATCATAACAACAGTGAATACCCGCCTGCCCCGCCAGTAAGAGTAGCAAAGCAACAAGAGAAACCCACCGTCTTAATATATGCGAAATCGACATTGATAAACCCAGAAAAAGCCTGAAGCTCTATTCTACCCCAATCGGACAATTTAAACAGGTGATCTTGGTCAAAGAATAAGCTAGTGGCCTCGTTCCAGGCTCGATACGTCTGCCCAAGCCAATTACTCGCAACGGGTTAACTGAGCAACTAGGTGTGAAGCGCCCAAAGCTTATTAGGTAGGATAGCTTTGGGCGCATGCTTTTATTGGATTATTTCCCAATAAGCGTCTAGTTGAAAGGCATCGAATGGCAGCTTGGTAAGATCCATGGACAACCCATCCATGACGAATACTTTATAGGCGTCGTCACTATATTCCTTATAAAGGATGTCATCATCTCCATCACCATCAAAATCAGCGCTGAATCCGAATCCGGGATCGATACGCCCCATATACCGACGTGCATTCCAATCGATATGACCGCTATCTAGAAGGTATACATACATATCTCCACGAGGATGATGCCAAAACAGATCGTCATCTCCATCACCATCAAAATCTTTCGCAAACTTAATTTCCCAACTCGGATACACCGTCATCAGTGGGTAGCTATCGACAATCGTTCTGCCATCCATGATATAAGCCCAGGTTTGGCCAGTTTCAGTATTTCGCCATAACAAGTCTGCTTTACCATCGCCATTCAAGTCCGGACTAGCGACAACCTGCCAGTCTTTATTGGATACGGTGGTGATCTTACCCATAGCCGCAAATCGAGTACCGTCCATTTGGTAGTACCAAAGCGTCCCCAGGCTATTGTGACGCCATATGATGTCTGCTTTCCCGTCCCCATTATGGTCACCCAAGGAAACGACGCTCCAACCGGATACATAATTAACAACGCGATGGATGACGGTGGGAAGTTTGCTAAAGTTATATATGATATTGGCGCCGCTATCTTTGTTGCGAGTGAAGAGGTCCGTGATGCCATCGCCGTCAAAATCCGCTCGTCCAATGATAGTTTCATCTTCAGGTAGAGTAAAAAGCGTGGTTTGCTGCCA
>DFOV01000236.1 GCA_002376965.1 Gammaproteobacteria bacterium UBA3532 | reverse complement strand
TCATAGGTTTCAGCATTTTGGGCATTTAGTGAAATAGATAAGGCATCAACATAGGGTTGGAGTTGGGGAAGAATATTTTTCTGATGGAACCAGTTGCCCAGGCCATCGGTATTAACGCGCACCGGTATGCCTTGTGTTTTTACGTATTGGGCCAGGTAGAGCAGGGTATCCAATTCGCGGGTGGGTTCGCCAAAGCCGCAAAATACCACTTCGCTGATCTCGGAAAGATCGCCTAAGGCTTCAACATAAGCATCGGCACCGGGCTTATTCTTTAAACGGAGTTCGTGTTCATGCACGCGCCATCGCCCATTAAACTTGGGGCAAAAATTACAGCGCAAATTACACTTGTTTGTCAGGTTGATATAGCGTTTATCGCCAATATCGTAAACCAGTTGCATGTTTTTCTCCGTGAAGTTCGTGTTTTACTAGAGCTAGACTCAATCGCTATAGTGAATAGGTTGTAGTTTTATTTCTTTGATTAATATCAATAGGATGGCAATGCGCTATGGGTAAGGCGGCATTGCTGAAGGGAATTTCTATTCTCGTTGGTTAGTATTTTGGTATACACTCCAATAATGGATTATCAAAAAACAAAAAGACAACCTGTAAATACCTTTCCAAACCAGCGCTAGAGGTTTTGGGTGAATACGAGAGGTTTTAGTGAATAAGGGCTCTGGGATAAATGCCGATGCCATTTTGACATTACGGCGTTCTGTTGAAACCTGGTTTGATACCGTCTCTTATCCTTCCGTGGTGTTGGATGCTAATTATCGGATCATATCAACCAATGGTGCGAGTAGCCGCGTTGATATTGCCGATGGCATCCGTCGTGTCAAAGAGTCCGGCATTCGCCAAGACGTGATCTATCTCGAAGATGGTTCGGTTTTATTTTGTTGTCCTTTTTATATTCAAGGGCACATGCTATTGCTGTTGCAATGGTCTGGTGCTGACTTCGACAAGCTTGGTAGTTGGTTGCGCTGGGCGGCTATACAGGAAGAACCATCACCTGAAGACTGTATTCAGTATTTAATGGACTGGTCAGGTGGTGATTGGCTACTGTGGGAAAAAGAGGTTGCTAATGAAAGGGTTGTTTTAACCAACTCGGCGTCAGCTGATCGGCGCTATGATTCAGTCTCTGTTTCTTCGGAAGAAATGTGGTCGTCAGGTCTTAATTTTGTCGAACATTTTCCACAGCTGGCGCTCGCTAATGCACTTATTCTAAACATCCCGATCACAGCCCAGCACCATGAAGTGATTGGTTATCTGTCCTGGCGGCCGCATAAGTTTCGTTTACCCTTGGTTTTTATCTTCATGGCTTGCCAGCTTGTCAGCGATAAGTTCGCCCTGGCTTCGTATGAAAAACGCACCGGACATTTTTTGGAAGCATCGGAAGAGCGCTATCAGGCTTTTATTGCCAATAGCTCGGAAGGCGTATGGCGCATCGATTTCCCCAAACCCATTGATATCCGATTAAGCGCCCATGAACAGGCTATTGCTATGGCCAAAACGGGCATTGTGGCTGAATGTAATATCGCGACTGTCGACATGATGGGTTATGACTATGTGTCGGAGCTGATTGGCTTGCCTATGATGCGTATGTTTCTTAGCGCCGGTTTAGAAGGAGCCTATCAAGCGGCATTTAATCTGGTTAAATCCAACTATCGGTTACATGAACACGAAATCGAAGGCGTGCGTAACGACGGTTCGCACTATTGGATGCAGTTAACGGTTACCGGCATTATCAAAGACAAACGCCTGACCAAGCTTTGGGCGGCTCAAGCCGATATTACCGAGCGCAAAGAGCACTTGCGCAAGCTGGAATATCAAGTCAACCACGACTTGCTGACCGGTATACCCAATCGCAATAAGCTGTATAGCGAGTTGGAGCTGGCACTAAAAGAGCGCAACACTGGCATGGTTGGGGTTTATGTTATGGACCTCAATCGCTTTAAAGAAATCAACGAAACCCTGGGCCACAATGTTGGCGATGAACTGCTGATTCAATTTGCCGAAAAGTTGGATAAAAAGGTTTCTACAGCCGGAGGCACCGTTGCCAGGTTAGGTGGAGATGAGTTTTGTGTCATGTTCCCTGCTTTAAAATCTGATGACCATGTTGAATACCGAGCCAAAACGCTGGTTGAGTGCACCAAAGAACCGATCAGCTTGATGGGCATAGAGCTGGGACTGGGTGCCAGCATTGGTGTTGCTGTTGCGCCTCGGGATGGAAATGATGTGAATGCCCTAATGCGCTGTGCTGAAGTTGCGATGTATCAAGCAAAGCCCGAGGGCTGTGTTTACCGTTTTTATAAGCCGGAGTTTGATCGCCACAATCCCAAACGGCTGGCGCTGATTACCGATTTGAACCATGCCATTCGAGAAGGGCAGTTACATTTGCATTATCAACCCAAGATCAGTGTACGCTATCCTCAGGTGGTTGGGTTTGAGGTGCTGGTGCGTTGGACACATCCAGAGCATGGCAATGTGCCGCCGAGTGAGTTTGTGCCTCATGCTGAAAAAAGTGAGCTGATCCACCCGTTGACGCTGTTCATCCTTGAAGAAGCGTTGAAGCAGTGGCGGCTGTGGTACAACCAGGGTTTTTCGACCAAGTTGGCGATTAATTTCTCGGTACGCAATTTGGTTGATGAGGACTTCTTCCAAAAAGTGGAAACCGTGCTGGAAAAATACGATGCTCATCCGGGCGCGATTGAAATCGAAATCACTGAAAGTGCCATCATGTCAGACCCTGACAAAGCCCTTGCTATGTTGCAAAGGCTAAATGATAAAGGCATTGATCTTGCAATCGATGACTTTGGTACTGGTTATTCGTCGCTGGCGTATTTGAAAAAGATGCCGATACAAACGTTAAAGATAGATTTGTCATTCGTGCAAGGGATGAGCAACGATGAACAGGATCACATTATAGTGCGTTCGACGGTTAATTTGGCGCACAACCTTGGACTGTATGTTATTGCTGAAGGCGTTGAAGATAAAAATACGCTCGAAGCACTGCGTGAAATAGACTGCGACCAGGCTCAAGGCTATTATTTTAGTAAGCCTCTACCCGCGTCGGAAGTGATGGCATGGTTAGATAATTTTCAGCACATGAGCTAACGGCTAAACTTAGCGGCTCTGGTGTTGTCCAAAACGTATAGGCCGACGCAAAATTTGTGGTCGGCTAAACCCAGGTTCCTCGTGGCGCTGAGTGCGTGCGAGGGAGGAAGGTTAATTATTTGATAGTACTGTGTGCTCGTATGTGTCACTTGCTTCCATCCGACCTCTTCGGGCGATCTGGGCACACCTCCTGTTTTTCCCTTCTTTTGTATTACTCACCACGATTGCTCTTATTTCTTCGACCACTGATGAGCGTTTTATTGATTCTTGAAAACTTCAGGAGTGTCTATGTTGATGAAGACTAACGCCAGCCACAAAGCCTATGTGCTTGATACCAACGTGCTAATTCACGATCCAATGGCCATTCTTCAATTTGAGGAGCACCATGTGGTGATACCTATGACGGTTCTGGAGGAGCTGGATCATCTGAAAAGTGGCAAACGCAGTATCGCGGCAGATTGTCGAAGTGCCATTCGAATTATTGATTTGGTACTGAGCGATGCCGAGGCCGATCAAATCCAGTCAGGCGTACCCATCCATCGCGATGATGACAGCGAATGTGGCTACCTGTCGGTGGCCACCGATGTGCGTGGCGAGGGGCCGTTAGCTGATGGGCTAAATGACAATAAGATAATCAACACCCTGATCCGCCTGCGTGATGAGAATCCTGATACCGAATTTGTGTTGGTAACTAAAGACATCAACATGCGCATTAAAGCCAAGGCAAACGGGGTAAAGGCTGAGGATTATCACAACGACCAGCTGATTTCAGACATGAAGCAGCTAAACAAAGGCTTTCATCGCATTGAAGGAAGCTTCTGGGATGCCGTGACGGTGTTAGACAGCTTTGATGATGCTGGCAGCATGGTCCACCAGATAAAATGGACTGGCGAACAGCCGCTGTATATGAACCAGTTTGTACTGGATAGTGAAGACTTTGTTGGCCGGGTGATCGACCAGCACGACAATATATCATGGATCAGAGGGCTATCTCGCGAAGCCATCATGCATCAGGAAGCCTGGGGGTTGCGACCGATTAATCTCTTTCAAGGGCTGGCGCTTCATTTGCTGTTAGACCCGGATGTTCATCTCGTCACTCTTACCGGCGCAGCTGGATCTGGGAAGACCATTTTGGCCTTGGCTGCCGCCATTGAAATGACCGTCGAACAAAACCTGTATAGCAAAATCATTGTGACTCGAAGCACACCACCGCTGGCTGAAGAGCTGGGCTTTTTGCCGGGCACCGAAGAAGAAAAAATGGACCCTTGGCTGGGCGCCATCAATGATAACATCGAAGCCCTACACGAGAACGACGACAACCCCAATCAAAGCATCGCCTACGTTAAGCAAAAAGCCAACATCCAGTTCAAAGCCATGAACTACATTCGCGGTCGCAGCTTTCAACATAGCCTGATCATGATAGACGAATGCCAAAACCTGACGCCCTATCAAATGAAAGCGATTATTACACGGGCGGGTGAGGGCAGTAAGGTCATTTGCCTAGGCAACCTGGCCCAGATCGACGGCACCTTACTCACCCCTACCAGCTCTGGTTTAACCTACATGACCGAGCGGTTTAAAGACTTTAAATATGGCGGCAGCATGCATCTAAGCGGCGTTCCACGATCGCCGCTGGCGGAGTTTGCTGAGACGAATTTGTAGGGGGAGGGGCTTTACTTTATTCGGGTTTTTCGCAGCTCGCTGGGCGTCATGCCAAAGAGCTGCTTGAACTGGTCGGTGAATCTGGATTGAGACTGATAGCCACATTGCTCTGCGATAAGCCCTATTTGCCCCATGGTGGTTTGTATCAGGTGAAGGCCGTAACCCAGTTTGAGCTGGTTTTTTAATATTTGCAGGCCTGTCCCTTCAGCTTTGAGTTTACGCCTCAGGGTCGATTCACTCAGACACAGCTTGGCTGCTAACTCCTGAGCGCTCCAGTCTTTTGCTATCTCAGCACTGATCAGTCTTTGCACTTGGTGACTTAAACTCGGCGGCGCGGCAATGGTGCCAATTTTTTGGTGGCCTGCCAGATAGATATGCCAAAGTAACTCTTGCTTACGCAGCTTAATTATTTCTGCAGTGGCAAAGTGTGGTAGTTCAAAAAACTGTGCCAACGCTTTTTCCAACTTGCCATCAATCGCTCCCATCACATAGCTGTGGGTGGAGGTGGATTCATTGGTTTTACATCGTTTTTCTGTTGGTTGAAATGGTGTGAAGTCGCCATACTCAAATTCGATCAACACCGCGAAGTATTCCTCACTGTTTGGAATGTTGCGCATGTCTAGATCAGGAGTGTTCGAGAGAAAAACGAAGTGACCGCTGTGGCAGGTTACCGGATCACCTCGCCCAAGCTGCTTGGCACCGCTCAGCACCAAAACCAGCATCGGATTAACAATAGGCACGTTACAAATGCACTGCTCTTTTAACGACGAATAGATAGCAAAAGGTGCTTCATTTGGCGAAGCTGGTTGGCTTTTAGCTAAGTCGATGAGGTGCTTCATGATGGCCTATTGTGTTGTTATAAATCTATTGTGTTTTTATAAATCCGGGCCTTACCTTTGGTAGAGGGCCTCAATTGTGCTATGCGCCAAAGCATGGGCTTGAACCATATAACCCGTCAAGGCTCCTGATGCATTGGCCGGTAGCTCAAGTTTTTTAGACAAAGCATACAGCGTAAACTGATAACGATGTACCCCATGACCAAGAGGAGGGCAAGCACCACCAAAACCGGTAAAACCATAATCATTCTCGATGCTGAGACTGCCTTCAGGCATCGCGCTATTTTCTGAATTTCCGGCCCCCGACGCAAGTTGAGAAACCGTTGCCGGAATATTCACCACTTGCCAATGCCACCAGCCACTGCCTGTTGGCGCATCCGGATCGTATGCCATAATCGCAAAAGCCTTGGTGCCTTCCGGCGCGCCTGTCCACGACAGTTGTGGGGAAATATTACCGCCATCACAACCAAAGCCCTGAAACTCCTGAGACTTGCTCATAAACTGGCCATCGGCGATATCGGTGCTTGTAAGGCTCAGTGGTGAACAATAGGCTATAGACGGTGAAAGAAAGGCCAACGATAGTGCGGCGCTTTTTAGATAATTAGGCATAGTAACCTCCTGTTTGATGTTGCTTACAGAGGTATACTATGCTGTTGGCTGCCCCAGATTTAGCACCAAAACTGTCAACTTTTCGCCTGTTTCGGTCAGTGAGTCTGTGCTATTGGTTTTCCAGCGGCTTCAACAGCTCCGCCAAATTCTCCATTTTCAATTCCATCATCATGTGCATGTATATGCCCAGCTCACCGTTGGGTAGGCCTTGCTTGTTAAACCACAAAAAATATTCTTCGGGAATGTACAACAGCTTCTGGCCTTTGTATTTGCCAAAGGGCATCACATAGTTGGCGAGTTTTTTTAATACTTTGGGGTCGGCTTCGTCGATGTTTAGCATGGTGGCTCGTTGGTTGTGGAGGCGGTTGCATGTCTTGGTAACTTGGGCAATTTAGCATAGTTCTATGGTCATCGCATCGGCTCGGCTGTTTCTATGCATTATATGCATATTGATAGCTGTACGTTATAAGCGTATAGTATTTTAAATGAATAGCCTATTTGTTGAGTCCAGCATTTTCGAGAAATATCGAGAGCGTTATCTAACCGATGATGAATATCGGTTATTGCAGGCCGAGCTATTATCAAACCCGAAGTGTGGAGTAGTTATTCAAGGTACTGGAGGTTTACGAAAAATAAGAGTAGCAGCGAGTGGACGAGGCAAACGCGGCGGAAGCCGTGTTATATATTATTACCTCGATCGCTATAGTCGTTTTTATTTGTTAACGATCTATGGAAAAAATGAAATGTCTGATTTGAGTTCGGATCAGAAGAAACTGTTGAGAGCCTTTATGGAGGCATGGTGCAATGAGCAATCGTGATTTATTTTCAGAACTGCAGTCTGCGCTAGGTGAGGCGAAAGCGCACGCAGAAGGCAAGCTCACCCTTCGTACCCATCAGGTTCGTCATGGTGAGGAACTTGTGATTTCGCCGAGTGAGATTATTGGTATTCGAGAACGGTTTAATATGTCTCGTGGTGTGTTTGCGCGCTTACTTCATACTTCGGCAAGAACGCTTGAAAACTGGGAACAAGGAAGAAGTATGCCCAATGGCCAAGCGATTACGTTATTAAAGCTTGTGCAACGCCATCCTGAAACCTTGTCACAAATCGCTGAACTATAGCGATTTCGTGGTTATGCCATACCCTCACTGAAAATCCCGCGATTTCAACGCCACATCACTGAGTTTGTCGGTGATGTCTATCAGTTTACCCGCTATAACGTGGATGACTTTATCGGTGCGTTCGACGATGCCTTTGATTTTGATGATGCGGCTGGTGAGCAGGGCTTTGCGTTGGGCGTCTACGGTTTTTTTCCAGACGACGACGTTGATGTTGCCGGTTTCGTCTTCCAGCGTCATAAAAATCACGCCGCGTGCGGTGCCGGGGCGCTGGCGGTTGACGACGACGCCAGCTACTGTGACCAGCTGTTTGTGGCGGCAGGTTTCTAGTTGCTTGGCGCGTAGGCAGTCGTTGATATAGCCGCGTTGACGTAGCCATTGCATGGGATGATGATCCAGGCTTAGGCCTGTCCATTCAAAGTCTTGACGCATTTCTTGATAATCGGTGGTAGGCGCTAGTGTAGGGGCTTGGCTTGCGTTGGCAAAAAGTGCTGGCTGGGGAGGTGGGCGGTGGCTTTGCCATAGGGCGTGGCGGCGTTGTTGTTCTAGAGAGGCGAGAGCGCCACTCATGGCTAAGCGTTGCTTGTCTTCATTTGACAGATGCACCCGTTGGCATAAGTCGTCAATCGAATGAAAAGGGCGTTGCTGGCGCTGGTTCACGACTAGCTGGCCGGTTTGCTCTTTGAAGCCTTTTAATCGACAAAGCCCCAATCGTAGGGCGGGAGG
>DFOV01000113.1 GCA_002376965.1 Gammaproteobacteria bacterium UBA3532 | reverse complement strand
TTCAGGCATAAGCCATCGTTGTTACGAGTCAGGGAATGCGCGTGTTCGATTTCTAATTGCAGTTTATCGTTAAAGCGCGACAGATCACCAACGATACTAAGTTTGACATTATTCTTATGCAGCCTTTTCACTTCTCGACGAAGTGTCATTAGAAAAAGCTCCATAAGAATACTGACTTCCTGCTCCGGCCTGCGCCAGTTTTCGCTACTGAATGCAAACAGCGTCAGTGACTTTACTTCCTGCTTACGGCAGGTTTTAACAATGTCTCTAACAGCCTCAACGCCAGACTTATGACCCATAAAGCGAGGTTTTCCTTTCGCCTCAGCCCAACGGCCATTTCCATCCATGATGATTGCTATATGTTTCGGAACCGTTAAATTCATTGTGCTCTCAACAGGCAAAAGCGCCGCACTGCTATTCACAGTGCGGCGCCAAAATAAGAAAGGCGAACTTTAGAAGGACATCAAGTCCTTTTCTTTTTCAGCCAGTACTACTTCTACTTCTTTAATTTTATCATCAGTTATTTTTTGGATATTATCAGCGCCTTTGCGCTCTTCGTCCTCTGAGATTTCTTTTTCTTTCAGAAGTTCCTTCAGATCACCATTCGCATCACGACGAATGTTACGAATCGCAATACGGCATTTTTCTGCTTCACCTTTAGCAACTTTAATTAGCTCTTTACGCCGTTCTTCCGTTAATAAAGGAAGTGGAACACGAATGACCTGGCCAGCAGACATTGGATTAAGGCCCAAATCAGACGTCATGATGGCTTTTTCGACGGCAGCAACCAGTTGCTTCTCAAAAGGAGTAACCGTCAGGGTTCTAGAATCTTCAACTGCGACATTAGCAACCTGACGCAACGGCGTATCAGATCCGTAATAAGGAACCATTACTTGATCCAATATGCTTGGGTGCGCACGCCCAGTACGTATTTTGGCGAAATCACCCTGGAGAGATTCAATACTCTTTGACATGCGATCTTTCGCATCTTCCAAAATTTCGTTAATCATTTTTGTCTCTTCCTTATTCGACGGATGTGCCCTCATCAGCGCCGCAGATGATAGCTTGGAGAGCACCGGGTTTATTCATATTAAACACACGGATCGACATTTGATGATCGCGGCATAACGTAAAGGCCGCTAAATCCATGATAGCTAACTCTTTATCAAGTACTTCTTTATATGTAAGACGGTCATATCTAACCGCACTACTGTCTTTGGCTGGATCAGCAGTATAGATGCCATCAACCTTCGTTGCTTTTAACAACAGGTCTGCATCAATCTCAATAGCACGTAGGCTCGCCGCCGAATCCGTAGTAAAAAATGGGTTTCCTGTGCCTGCAGAAAATATTACCACATGCCCCTGACGAAGGAAGCGCTGAGCCGCCCTATGGTCATAATCTTTACATACACCAGTTAATGAGATGGCTGACATTACTTCTGCTTTGATTTGAATGCGATCAAAGGCATCTTGAATAGCTAAAGCATTCATAACAGTAGCAAGCATTCCCATATGATCACCAGCTACGCGGTTCATCCCCGCAGCAGCCAATTTCTGACCACGAAACAGGTTTCCCCCACCGACCACGATACCAACCTCAACACCGATACGAACCAATTCGGCGACCTCTTCAGCCATACGGTCCAGAATATTCGGATCGATACCGAAACTCTCTTCACCCATGAGTGCTTCACCACTCAGCTTTAATAAAATTCGTCGATACTTAGGTGTGGATGGCATTGTTTTTTCCTATCATCAAAAACAAATTGTGAGGATGGTTCAACTTCATATTGCAGCACTTTAACGACATAAAGCGCAAAAAAGAGGCTGCAATTGCAGCCTCTAAGGGTAAGCTTAGCTACCTTTAACTTGTGCCATTACTTCAGCAGCAAAGTCTTCTTCTTTCTTCTCAATACCTTCACCCACTTCGATACGAATGAATGAAAGAACTTTAGCACCTTCATCGCTAAGAAGTTTCTCAACTTTGATGCTTGGGTCTTTAACAAAGTCTTGGCCTAACAGGCTAACTTCATTAACGAACTTCTTAAGGCGACCGGTTACCATTTTCTCAGCGATCTCAGCAGGCTTGCCGCTTTCAATGGCTTGAGCAGTAAAAATTTCTTTTTCTTTGTCTAAGACATCTTGGCTAACGTCATCTGGAGAAACAACTTGCGGGTTGTTAGCTGCAACATGCATAGCGATGTCACGGCCTAGCTCGTCGCTTCCACCTTCAAGTGCCACCAAAACACCGATACGAGTACCGTGGATATAAGAAGCAACATTAGTACCTTCAACCAAGGTTACACGGCGAACCTGGATATTTTCACCGATTTTAGCAACCAAAGCTTTACGCGCTTCTTCAACGCTAGCACCGTCATAGTCTGCTTCTAAAAGCGCTTCCAATGTGGCAATTTTTCCTGCAGCGGCAACTTCTGCCACTTTGTTAGCGAAGTTGACAAAATTCTCGTCGCGAGCAACAAAGTCAGTTTCGCAGTTGATTTCGGCAATGGCTGCGCAGTTATCACCTTTAGCAACGCGTACCAAACCTTCAGCAGCGATACGACCGGCTTTTTTAGCAGCCTTTGCTGCGCCAGATTTACGCATATTTTCAATTGCAAGTTCGATGTCGCCACTGGTTTCAACCAATGCTTTTTTACACTCCATCATGCCAGCGCCGGTGCGCTCGCGTAATTCTTTTACCATTGATGCAGTTACGCTCATGATCAGACCTCAATATGTCAAAAAATAATAGGTTCCATAAAAAAGGGGCCGTAGCCCCTTTTCGACTAATTCAGTGCTTAGGCTTCAGATTGCTGCTCTTGCGCAGCTTCTGCACCAGCTTCTTCAACGAACTCGTCATCCGCACCTTCAGATTGAACTTGTGCGTTTGCGCGCCCTTCGATAACCGCTTCAACAGCTGCCTGGATGTACAATTTAATCGCACGGATTGAATCGTCATTGCCAGGAATGATGTGATCGATACCATCAGGGTCAGTATTAGTATCAACAACAGCGATAACTGGGATGCCTAGCTTACGTGCTTCGGCAATAGCGATGTGCTCATGATCCGCGCCGATAATAAACAGAACGTCTGGAAGACCGTTCATGTCTTTAATACCACCAAGGCTTGCCTCAAGTTTTTCCATTTCACGACGACGCATTAGCGCTTCTTTCTTGGTTAACTTGTCGAATGTTCCGTCTTGGCTTTGGCTTTCAAGATCTTTAAGGCGTTTGATGGATTGACGAACTGTTTTGTAGTTAGTCAACATGCCGCCCAGCCAGCGCTGGTCTACGAAAAAATGTCCACAGCGTTTAACTTCTTCACGAATGATGGAGCTTGCTTGACGCTTAGTACCAACGAATAAGATTTTGCCGTTACGTGAAGCAATTTTCTTGATTTCATCAAGTGCAGTATTAAATAAAGGAAGGGTGTGTTCTAAGTTGATGATGTGAACACGGTTGCGAGCACCAAAAATAAAAGGTTTCATTTTTGGGTTCCAGTAACGGGTTTGGTGACCGAAATGTACGCCCGCTTTTAACATATCGCGCATTGATACGCTTGCCATAATTAACTCCTGATTAAGTTGGGTTAGGCCTCCATGTATCCCAGCACTTTAACCAACGCCAGCTCATATTAATCTGGTCAGAAGGCACCCAAAGTGTTGTGTCGATACATGTGTGTTTTTAAAGTTAAAGGCTTTCATGAGAAAGCGCCGCGATTTATACCATAACAACCGACTTTTCTCAACGAGAAAAGTCGGTTAATCGCTTTAAGGAGGGAAGAAAAATCAGGCGCCGACCATCATGCATTCAATATCGGCTTTAGGCGTGGTAATTGGCTTAATATCAAAATTATCAACTAAAACATTCGCCACATCCGGCGACAAAAATGCAGGCAAGGTTGGCCCAAGACGAATACCTTTCACACCAAGATGCAAAAGACCAAGTAAAACAGCAACCGCTTTTTGCTCATACCACCCTAAATCAAATGATATAGGGAGGTCGTTGATATCTTCTAGCTCAAAAGCTTGTTGCAGTTTCAAAGCAATAACAGCAAGTGAGTAACTATCGTTGCATTGACCTGCATCAAGCACTCGGGGTATCCCACCAATGTCTCCCAAATCCAGCTTATTGTACCGATACTTGGCGCACCCCGCAGTCAGAATAACCGCATCTTCAGGCAAACCTTCAGCAACATCGGTAAAGTATTCACGACTTTTATGCGCTCCGTCACAGCCAGCCATTACGACAAAGCGCTTAATAGCCCCACTTTTTACGGCATCAACCACCTTATCCGCAACTGCCATGACCTGATCATGCCCAAATCCGCCGATGATCTCCCCATCTTCCAACGACGTTGGTGCTGCACAATCGAGCGCCATCGCAATCAACGGGCTAAAATCTTTCTCGCCATCGATATTGGGGGAAATATGAGTCAAGCCATCAAAGCCAACATTGCCAGTTGTAAATACTCGCTCTTTATAGCTGTCTCGGGGGGGCATCAAGCAATTCGTCGTCATTAATATCGGCCCGTTGAACGCTTCAAACTCTTTCTTCTGCGCCCACCATGCACCGCCATAGTTACCTTTTAAATGAGGGTATTGTTTGAATTTTGGATAATAGTGCGCAGGCAGCATCTCGCCGTGGGTATATATATCAATGCCCTTACCTGCTGTCTGCTTCAATAAGGCTTCTAAATCAATCAAGTCATGGCCAGAAACCAGTATTCCGGGATTAATACCCACACCTAACGATACCTTCGTAATTTCAGGGTGGCCATAAGTCGATGTATTCGCCTCATCCAGCATGGCCAAAACCGTTACGGCCAACTCGCCACACTGCATCACTTTGCCAACCAGCTCATCAACGCTCAAGGGCTCAACGGTTGCCGCAAGCAATTCAGCAATGACCAAATTGGCTTGGTCATCATTGCGACCAAGCAACGATGCGTGTTGAGCGTAGGCCGCAACACCTTTCAATCCGTATAACAGCAGCTCGCGTAATGAGCGTATGTTTTCATCTGGCGTGGCAAGTATGCCGACCTCGGGTGCTTTCAAGTAATAGTCACCAGCACCATTGGGAGACCAAATAACACAATCAGGCAGATCACCAAACACACACAGTTGCGGCTTCAGCTTATCGCGCAACACCAAGCCAGTTTCAATCAGCGACTCTAACCGCTCATCACTGAAATTCACATTAGTGATGGTCGAAAATAGTGCCGTCTCAATAAAACGGGCGGCTTCTTGCGGCACCCGCTGCGCTTTGCTGCAAACCACCGCAATGCCCTTCGCCACATAGACCAACACATCTTGCAAAGCAGCGGTAGAGGCCTGCTTACCGCAAAAACCCTCTTTGGTACATTCAATATTCTTTTTTGTTTCCTGGCATTGATAACAAAACATAGCCCAATCCCCAATAGCGAGTAATTAATAGAATCTAAATCAGTCGCTTAACCTTAAAAGTTTTGGGGATTTAAAAATTGATGAATATCAAAACCGAAGCATATAGATGCATTTCATGTACAACTATAGCATTTTAACTCGAGCAAAGAGGAAGCCAGTAGGGTGCGATTAGCTTCAGCGTAACCCACCACTAGCGATTAAATCGCGCTGAGGTAAGAAAATATTTCGACCATCAATTTCGCGTAAGTCTTATCCATCAATCCCACATAGAATTTTTTGGGTTACGCTGGCCGTAACCTGTCATCGCGATATATAACCGGCAGTAGCAATCCATACCAACGCAAGATAAACTAACAGTTATTCAAGGCTAGCTATTTCATCACATGGCGCAACACGATCAACCCTATAAACGCATATTTTCTCACCCGGAAATGGTTGAAGACTTGCTCAAAGGCTTCGTGCACCAGGAATGGGTGAAAGACTGCGACTTTTCAACATTAGAAAAGCAGGATGGCTCGTTTGTCAGTGAAAAGTGGCAATCACGCGAGTCCGATGTCATTTGGCGACTACAACTCAACCGTCCAGACGCCAAGCCCGAGTGGCTATACCTTTATTTGCTGCTTGAGTTTCAATCCAGTCCCGACCACTATATGGCGTTGCGCATGCTAGGGTATACCAGCCTGTTTTTACAGTCGTTGGTGGAATCTCAAAAGTTGACATCAAAAGATCGGTTGCCTCCCGTGTTACCTATGGTGATATACAACGGTAAGCAACCCTGGCTTTCACCGACCAGTCTTAACGAGTTAATGGCGGACATACCGGTATCTTTACAGGCGTTTCAGCCCAATCAACAATATTGGCTGCTTGATGAAAACCAATGTACGCCAGAGGAACTGGCGTTACAGAACCTGGTCACATATTTGGTCAAGGTAGAAAAAAGCCCCGATGAGCTAGAAGTTCCGCTACGATTCAGCGAGCTTGCTCAGCAGTTGCTCAATAACAGTGCATCACAAGGGTTGATTGCTGACATGATCCGCTGGCTGCTACGCTCTTTTTTACCTGATAAATTCCCAGAGGCAGATATTCCTCAGGTCACACAACTCAGCGAGGTTCAACACATGTTGGCAGAAAATGTGGTTCAATGGAAAGATAAATGGGTTGAGCAAGGGATCGCTCAAGGATTAGAGCAAGGGCTTGAGCAAGGGCTTGAGCAAGGACTAGAGCAAGGACTAGAGCGAGGAGAACGCAAATTATTCCGCCATTCGCTTGAACGGCGTTTTGGCCAGCTTAGCCCTGCAATAGCCGGTCAAATTGAACAGGCGTCAACCACGCAAATCGAAGCCTGGATGGACAAGCTGTTTAGTGCGGAGAATATCGAGGATGTATTCGGCTGACTCCACACCCTGCCAAGAACCACCGGTAGGGTGCGGTTAGCGACAGCGTAACCCACCACAAGCCAGCAAACCGCGCCGAGGTAAAACCCCGTTTCGACCATCAGTTTCGCGTAAGTCCTGTTCATCAATTCGCATAGAGATTGGTGGGTTACGCTGTCGCTAACCGCA
>DFOV01000135.1 GCA_002376965.1 Gammaproteobacteria bacterium UBA3532 | reverse complement strand
ATTGGTGCGTCGTTCCTGGGATATTAAGCCGTTTAAAGGTCTCCCTGAGGACGAGGAGACCAGAATAGAAATAACTTTACAGATTATTCAGCTAATAAAAGACAAAGTACAGGACCTAATTACTGAGATTCGCGGCTCTCACAGCGGCGTAAGTTCGGATCTTCATTAAATCGATTAATGAGCGCTACGAAATTACATGGACGTTGACGCGCATCGAGCTGAAATTTAAGAATACCGTTCCATGCCGTTTTACACGCATTAGTTGAGCCTGGCATGGCAAAGATCAGAGTGGCATTAGCCAGGCCTCCAACAGCACGAGATTGAATCGTTGATGTGCCAATTTCCTGAAAGCTTAACTGGCGAAATAGCTCACCAAACCCTTCAATATGCTTGTCAAAAAGCGGGGTAATAGCCTGAGGTGTATTATCGCGTCCGGTGAACCCTGTCCCACCCGATATTAGAACCACCTGTACGTCTTTTGATGCGATCCACTGAGAGATGACTGCCCGCATGGTATAGATATCATCGGGAATGATTTTTCTATCGGCCAGCTGGTGTCCCGCTTCGGTCAATAGATCCTGCAAGGCTTGACCTGATGTATCTGTTTCTATGGTTCTTGAGTCGGAAACGGTAAGGATGGCGATGTTTAGCGGTTGAAATACCGCGTCTTTGGATACTTTAGCCATGTTGATTCTGTGCTCCTGTTTTTGAATGGGCGTAGCCTATTGCTTAAAAGCGCGAAAATCAATGATTATGGTCAAAGTGGAGCTGCTTTGAATTTACGATAAGCAAAAAAAAGCGGCCATCAAGGCCGCTGAATAATTTCATTCGAGAAGGAGAGAGGATACACACGAAACTAAATGTTTTGCATGTACTTCTTAAGACGCGAGAATTTAGGATAAGTTCAATAAAACTAGAAATAATTTATTAATTTTAATTCTTTTTTAGAACAATTAGTTACGAAAGTGGCAGGCCATACAAATGATAGCCTGCCTTTAGCTTATCAACGACTTCACTTTAAGGTAAAAAAGTTTCACCCATCAAAAATTGGTCGATTTCTCTTGCGGCTCTGCGGCCTTCATCGATAGCCCAAACAATCAAGCTTTGGCCGCGGCGAGCATCACCAGCAGCGAAGACACCTTCGACATTGGTTTGAAATTTGTCGTACTCTGCTTTGGCATTAGAGCGTTGATCTTTTTCCACACCTAAGCTCTCGATTATACCGCCCTCTGGGCCAAGAAAGCCCATGGCTAGCAATACAAGGTCTGCTTCATAGGTCTTTTCCGATCCAGGAACTTCTTGGGGCACCATCCGGCCATCTACATTTTTCCACTCAACGGAAACCGTGTGCACCGCCTTAACTTGGCCGCTGGCATCGCCTTCGATTTTTTTGGTCATAGTCAGGTAGTGGCGCGGGTCATCACCTTGAACGGCAATAGCTTCTTGTTGACCATAATCGACCAACAAGGTTTTAGGCCACTCAGGCCATGGGTTATTCGCTGCGCGTTCTGAGTGGGGTTGAGCCATAATTTCTAACTGTATAACGTGTTTACATCGATGACGAAGCGCTGTGGCAACACAGTCGGTGCCTGTATCCCCACCACCAATGACAATGACATTTTTGTCTTTGGCGTCGATGTAGTTGCCATCAGCATGGCCACTATCCAGCAGACTCTTTGTGTTTTTATGTAAAAACTCCATGGCAAAATGAATGCCCTTCAAGTCTCGGCCTTCAACCGGTAGATCTCTAGGGACTGTTGCACCGGTGGACAACAATATTGCATCAAAGTCACTCTGCAGTTGTTCTGTAGAGATATCTTTACCAATTTCGGTATTGGTAACAAAGTTAACGCCTTCTTCGGCGAGCAAGTCAATTCGGCGTTGGACAATGCTTTTTTCCAACTTCATGTTGGGTATGCCATAGGTTAGTAACCCACCAATGCGATCTGCTCGCTCATAAACAGTGACCAAATGGCCAGCTTTGTTGAGCTGAGCTGCGGCGGCTAGTCCCGCAGGCCCTGAGCCGACAATGGCTACTTTCTTTTCGGTGCGCTTGGTGGGCGGCTCTGCAACAACCCAGCCTTCTTTAAATCCGCGTTCGATAATAGCGTATTCATGATGCTTAATCGTGACAGGAGGTGCATTAATGCCCAGTACACAAGAACCTTCGCATGGGGCAGGGCAAACCCGACCAGTAAATTCCGGAAAGTTATTGGTTTTATGCAGGCGTTGGAGGGCTTCTTTCCAGTGCCCTCGATAGATCAAGTCGTTCCATTCAGGAATAACGTTATTAACAGGGCAGCCTGCCACAGTCGGAGCATATTTATTATCACCTGAATGGCAAAAAGGCACACCACAGTCCATGCATCGTGATGCCTGTTCAGATATTTCCTGTTCCGGCATCTGATGATTCACTTCTTTCCAGTCATCCAGTCGCTCACTCGGACAACGGTATTCTGGCACTTTGCGTTCTACTTTTAAAAATCCGGTAGGATTACCCATAATCTTTTCCTCCTGCCTTAAGCGCTTTTAGCTGCCAGATTCTTCAAGTGCATGTCGAAAGCCTCAACAGCGACTTCATAGTCACTAAGCGACTCATTTTGCGAACGCACTTCGGACATATAATTTTGCATACGTTGGTAGTCTACTGGCGTCACTTTAACAAACTGGCTGATAGCATTTTCCCAATTGCCTAAGAGCCGTTGTGCAACGGTTGAGCCGGTGTAATCGAGGTGCTGTTGGATAATGGCTTTTAACTCAGTAATATCACTGTCTGCCTCAATTGCTCCCAATTCGACCATTTCCATATTGCATTTTTCTGCAAAGTCCTGATTTTCATCGAGTACATAGGCAATACCTCCTGACATTCCTGCGGCGAAGTTGCGGCCAGTTGACCCTAAAATAACGGCCTTACCGCCGGTCATGTATTCGCAGCCGTGGTCTCCAATTCCTTCGACAACAGCGGTGACGCCAGAGTTACGAACACAGAAGCGCTCTCCTGCAATACCTCGGATAAAGGCTTGTCCTGCTGTTGCTCCAAAAAAGGCAACATTACCGATGATAATATTTTCATGGGCATCAAATGAGGCTTCTTTGGGTGGATAAACTACCAACTCTGCGCCGGAAAGCCCTTTGCCAAAGTAGTCGTTGGCATCGCCTTCTAGTTCGAAGAATACACCTTTAGCGGTAAAGGTGCCAAAGCTCTGTCCGGCAGAGCCTTTAAATTTGGCGTGAATGGTTTTGGCTGGAAGCCCTTCGCCTTTATAGCGTTTGGATATTTCGTTTGACAGCATGGTGCCAACACTTCGGTCAGTATTGACTATTTTGTAATTGAGCGACACTGGAGCCTGATTTTCAAGGGCTTCGTTGGCATCGGTAATCAATTTTCGATCGAGAATATCATCGATCAAATGCTTCTGCGAAATACTGTTATACAGCGTTTCATTGTCAATCGGCGCTTCTTTATGCAAGATAGGCGATAGATCAAGGTGCTTGAATTTCCAGTGGCTTAGCCCTTCGCGCATTTTCAGGCACTGAGACTGACCAACCATTTCGTTAATCGTTCTAAAGCCTAATTCAGCCATGATTTCGCGTAAGCCTTCGGTCAGCATGGTAAAGAAGTTAACGACATGTTCAACCTTACCTTGATAACGCTCACGAAGTTCTTTGTTTTGCGTTGCAATGCCGACTGGACAAGTGTTTAGATGACATTTACGCATCATGATACAGCCTTCGACAATTAAAGCTGCCGTTGCTATGCCCCATTCTTCTGCGCCAAGTAAGGTCGCTACAGCCAAGTCGCGTGGCGTTTTCATTTGGCCGTCAGCCTGAACGACAATGCGATTACGCAAGCGATTTTTGACCAGGGTTTGGTGGGTTTCGGCCAGTCCAAGCTCCCATGGTAGACCGGCATGCTTGATAGAGCTGAGTGGTGAAGCGCCTGTTCCACCGTCGTAACCGGCAATCAATACTACATCGGCATAGCCTTTACATACACCAGAAGCGATGGTGCCGACGCCAGCTTCGGATACCAGCTTGACGTTCACTCGCGCGTCGCGGTTTGCATTTTTCAGGTCATAAATTAACTGGGCCAAATCCTCGATGGAATAGATATCATGATGAGGAGGAGGGGAAATCAATCCAACACCAGGCGTTGAACCACGCGTTTTTCCAATCCATGCATCAACTTTGTGTCCTGGAAGCTGACCGCCTTCTCCCGGCTTGGCACCTTGAGCCATTTTGATTTGCAGCTCTTCGGCATTGGTCAGGTAGTAACTGTTAACACCAAATCGACCAGACGCTACCTGTTTGATTTTTGAAATCAGCAAATCGCCATTTTCGTCAGGTTCAAAACGAATTGGGTCTTCTCCACCTTCACCTGAGTTACTTTTACCCCCAATACGATTCATGGCTTTGGCTAAGGTTGTGTGAGCCTCCCAACTGATGGAGCCAAAAGACATCGCGCCGGTAGCAAAGCGGCGGAAAATATTTTCTGCAGGTTCGACTTCCTCCAACGGAATCGATGGTCTATCCGACGCAAAGTCCAACAACCCGCGCAGGGTATAGGCTTCTTCTCCCTGATTATCAATTAGCTCCGCATACTGTTTAAATTGCGATGAATCATTGTTGGCGCAGGCATGCTGTAACAAGCGAATGGTTGTGGGGTTGAATAAGTGGCGTTCACCATCATGTCGCCAAGCATAGTCACCGCCAGAATGTAGCAGGTCGCTGACATGAATTTGATTATCGCTAGGAAAGCCATGACGATGCTTCTGTAAAGTTTCCCGAGCAATTTCAGCTGCACCAATACCTTCGATTCGGCTTACTGTACCGGTGAAGTAGCGGTCGATTAAATCGGAATTTAGCCCCAGGGCTTCGAAGATCTGAGCGCCGTGGTATGACTGCAGGGTCGATATGCCCATTTTGGAGAAGATCTTTAATAAGCCAGAATTAACCGCTTTTATGTATTTGGAAAATAGCTGATCGTTACTCAGGTGTTCGTCGACAACACCTTGATCACGAATGTCCTGCAATGTTGCGATGGCCAAATAGGGGTTGATCGCAGACGCGCCATAACCAATGGCTGTTGCAAAATGGTGGGTCTCTCGAACATCACCGGCTTCAACTACGATGTCAATTTTGGCACGCAGTCCTTCACGGATTAAGTGATGGTGAATAGCGCCTGTGGCCAACAGGGAAGGAATTGCCGCGCGTTTAGGCCCGACCTGCCTATCGCTTAGCACCAGGATGTTATAGCCATTGTCTACGGCGTCCGTTGCTTGGCGGCTAAGTGCGTCGAGAGCCAGGGTCAAGCCGTTTTGTTCATCTTCCGCGTCGAAGGTTATGTCTAAAACCTTGGCGCGAAAATCATCGCTGTCGAGTGATTTCAGCTTGGCCATTTGCTGGTTGGACAATAGTGGCTGAGCAATTTCGATTTTGCGACAATGTGCTGGTGTTTCTTCGAGCAGGTTTTTATGCCCGCCGATGTACTGGCGCAGCGACATCACCATTTCTTCGCGAATCGGGTCGATAGGGGGGTTGGTAACCTGAGCAAACAGTTGCTTGAAGTAATTCGACAGATGTTGTGGTTTGTCGGATAAGACAGCGAGCGGGTTGTCTGCCCCCATTGCGCCGAGGGGTTCTTTACCGGTTTCTACCATCGGTGCCAGGATATGCTGGATATCTTCGTTGGTATAACCAAAAGCCTGTTGCTGCTTGCGCAAGCTATGCTCAAAACGGCTGGCGCTATTCTCAGGCGCTTCTAGATCATCGATATGTACCTTGTTTTTAGCTAGCCATTCGCCGTAGGGTTGACGAGAGCAAATATCGCCTTTTACTTCATTGTCCGATATGATTCGTCCCTGTTCCAGATCAGCTACAAAAATCTTGCCGGGTTGAAGGCGGCCTTTTTGTACAACCTTAGACTCGTCAACCTCCAGAGCGCCAGTTTCCGAGCCCATTACCAGCGTACCATCTTCCAAAACCAGGAAGCGTGAAGGGCGCAAGCCGTTGCGATCCAAGGTTGCACCGATGATCTTGCCGTCGGTAAAAGACACGGAAGCAGGACCGTCCCACGGTTCCATGATACAGGCGTAATATTCGTAAAACGATTTAATAACAGGGTCGATATTTTCCTGACTTTGCCAGGCTTCAGGCATCATCATCATCATGACTTGAGGAAGCTGGCGACCCGATAGTGCCAGAAGCTCAACAGCCATATCGAGGTTGGCCGAATCCGAGTTTGAGCGATTACAAATCGGCGTTAGCAACATCAGTTCGTCATCGGTAAATTTGGCTGACTTGAACAATGCTTCGCGAGCGTGCATCCAATTCATGTTGCCTTGAACCGTATTGATTTCGCCGTTGTGTGAAAGATAACGGAAAGGCTGGGCACGACGCCAAGCCGGAAAGGTATTGGTTGAGAATCGCGAATGGAACATTGCCAGCGTCGATTTTAATTCAGGATCTTGTAAATCCAGGTAGTACTGTTGTACTTGGCATGTTGTAAACTGACCTTTGTATACCAACGTCCGAGTCGATAACGATGCGATATAGAACTCGTCTTTTTCTTTGGCGACAGTGCTATTAATAAGGTGGCCGGTAAATTTGCGCAATACGAACAGCTTTCTTTCCAGCTCTTGCTGATCCATCCCGTCAGGCTTACCAATAAAAACTTGCTCGATTTGCGGTTCTGTTTGTTGGGCGTCTCTACCTAATATGGACGGATCACCTGGTACGCGGCGATAACCAAGTAGTTTAAGTCCAAGCTTTCTTAAATTTTGATTAATAACAGAGCGGCACTGGTCGGCTCGGCCAGCATGTGGTGGGAAGAAAACCATTCCGACGCCATAGTCTCCAGCGGCTGGAAGCTCAAAGCCAAGGTCGTGACACTTGGCCGCAAGGTAGTCGTGAGGTATTTGAATCAGAATACCTGCACCGTCACCACTTTTGGTATCGAAACCTGTGCCACCTCGATGTTCCATGCAGGTCAGCATAGTTAATGCGTTTTGGATAATATCGTGAGAGGGTTGACCTTTCAGGTTAGCGACAAAGCCGATTCCACAACTGTCATGCTCAAATTCTGGACGGTAAAGTCCTTGGTTTTCGCGGCGATGAGACATCCCATAGTTCCTATTGTTTATTTCAATGTTAGAGTTTTATCTAGCCAGGCTGAATTGAAGTAATACATCCAAAAAAAGGAAAAGTATTGCAGTAGTCCTGTGCTACTTGATTAGAGCCTGTTTATCTTTCATTTAAGGCCAAACCCGAAGGGC
>DFOV01000131.1 GCA_002376965.1 Gammaproteobacteria bacterium UBA3532 | reverse complement strand
GGGCCAGTTCTCAGCGAGAAGGGGAATAGCTACGATGGCGTAATCGCTATTAGCTAAAGCGAGCCGTCGACCAACCTCTTGGCGGATAAGTGGGTGAAGAAGTTGTTCTAGCCATATTTTTAGTTCTGGAGTATTAAATATTGCACTGCGCAACTGGCGCCGATCTAATTCACCATCATGGGTCAGCACATCTGGCCCAAGTTTGTCGCATATAGTCTTCAGGGCCGGGCTACCTTTAGCAACAACTGCACGGCTAATAATATCGGTATCAATAATCGGGACGCCTAGCGACGCGAAATAATCCGAAACTGCCGTCTTACCACTACCAATACCGCCGGTAAGCCCTACGACTAGCGAAGGGAGATTATTCGAGCTTTCAGCCATCAATACGGAGCTAGCACCCAGGCAACCAAGGTATCTTGAAAATAAAGAGTAATCCAGCCACCGATAGCCAGGTAGGGACCAAAGGGAATGCTTTCACCGCGCTTCAATACCTTCGTTGCCATCAACGTAACCGATAAAATAACACCGCTAAGCGAAGCCATTAATATCAAAACAATCAGTGGCTCCCAGCCAAGCCAAGCGCCAAAAGCAGCTAACAACTTGAAGTCGCCATAGCCCATGCCTTCTTTACCGGTCAGTAACTTAAAACCCCAATATACAGACCACAACGACAGGTAACCGGCCATAGTGCCAATAATCGCTTGCTCAAGTGGAATGGTAAGCCCTGCAAGGGAAGCCACAATCCCCAGCCACAGAGCCATATAAGTCAGTGAGTCGGGAAGCAGCTTATGGTCAATATCAATAAAGGTCATCGCAATCAGCAAGCAAGACAATACCAGCAAAAAGCCGGTAAGCGGCGTCAAGCCAAAGCGATATGCAGTGTAGCCGAAAACAATACCCGTCAATAGCTCAACCAAGGGGTAACGAATTGAAATCGGTGTTTTACAATCACTGCATTTGCCGCGCAGCCATAAGTAGCTGAGAATAGGTATGTTCTCATACCAGCGGATTTGGTGATTGCAGACAGGGCAGGCTGAGTTGGGGACGACTAAGTTGTAAGCATTTTTTTGCTCTGGGATGGTTAAGGCGCTTTCAGATACATAGCCTTTCTCGATGAGAAATTGGCTGGCCTCGGTAGTCCACTCCCTAAACATCATCATCGGAATGCGGTGGATAACGACGTTTAGGAAGCTGCCTATTAGAAAGCCGAGTAGGGCGACGGTTAGCGTGAAAAGAAAGAGCTCTCCAGAAAGCACCACTAGAACGCTTTACCCATCTGGAAGATTGGTAGATACATCGCAACGATTAAGCCGCCGATAAGGGTACCTAGAATAGACATAATCATAGGTTCCATAAGGCTACTTAATGAGTCAACAGCATTATCTACTTCCTCTTCATATACAATAGCTACTTTTTCAAGCATAGCATCCACTGCGCCAGACTCCTCGCCTATTCCCACCATTTGAGTAACCATAGAAGGAAACAGGTTTATATTTGTCATGGATACGTTCATGGCCAAGCCACTGGATACATCTTCTTTTATTTGCAGAATGCCAGTGCGATAAACATAGTTACCACTGGCACCAGCCGCTGAGTCAAGAGCGTCAACAAGGGGGACGCCTGCAGCAAAGGTCGTAGATAAGGTTCGGGCAAACCGGGCAACTGCGGCCTTATTTAAAATGTCGCCAAATATAGGGGCTTTTAGAATTGCTACATCAAGCGCGTCGCTAAATTTTTGTGAGTTATTTTTAGCATAAGAAAATGCCATTACGACACCTGCGATACCAAAAAATACCAAGAACCACCATTCTTGCATCCATTCCGACATACTAACAACCAATTTCGTAAACGCTGGTAGGTCAGCTCCGACTCCGCTGAATAGGCTTTCAAATTGTGGTACAACCTTAATCAATAATATGGCGGTTACTACAATAGCAACAATAGTTACAGCGATAGGATAAGTTAAAGCCTTTTTAATCTTCTTCTTAATAGCTTCGGCCTTTTCTTTATAGGTTGCAATTCGAGACATCATGGTTTCTAGAGAGCCTGATTGCTCGCCTGCAGCAACCAGATCACAAAAAAGGTCGTCAAAATATTTAGGATGACGCTTTAGCGCTTCAGAAAAGTTTGTTCCCGATTCGATATCATTTTTTAATTCTCTTATCAGGTCTGCGAGAGCTTTGTGGCTAGTACCGTCAGATATAATACCGAGAGATTGTACAAGAGGAACGCCAGCAGCAAGCATCGTGGCCAATTGTCGCGTGAAATAAGCCGTATCAGCTGGCTTTATAGGTTTTTGACCACTACCAAATAAGGGCTCGGCCTTTTTACTGACCTTTGACGGCACAACGCCCTGTTTTTTTACTTGCAGTCGAGCTGTATTGGCATCTGGAGCAGTAACTACTCCTTTAATTACCTTGCCCGTTTTATCCTTCCCAGACCAGTTATAGGTGTATACTTTAGGTCCAGATGCCTTTTTTGTTTTTTTTGCGGTTTGCGTAGCCATGATTATGCCTTTGTATTAGTCGGTAGTGACTCGGTGTACTTCTGCTAGAGAAGTAACCCCTTCCTTCACTTTATCCAGGCCCGAGCGCCTTAAATCGGGGATGTTTTCTTTTTTTGCTTGGTCGGCTATTTGGATCGAGTTTCCCCCTTCCATTATAATCCGTGAAATACCGTCGGAAACGGGCATCACCTGGTAAAGACCAACTCGTCCTTTGTATCCCCCAACACAACTGGGGCAGCCAACAGGCTCGAACACTTCAAGGTTGCCTAGCTCGTTTTCTTGAAAGCCAGCCTCAATTAAGGCCTCGTCGGGGAGGGCAACCTGCTTTTTACATTTAGAGCATAGCCTACGTGCCAAGCGTTGAGCAATAACTAGATTTACCGTACCAGCAATGTTGTAGGGAGCAACGCCCATATTGACTAAGCGGTTAAGAGTTTCAGGAGCAGAATTGGTATGTAGCGTTGATAATACCAAGTGCCCTGTTTGTGCCGCTTTGATGGCTATTTCGGCTGTTTCCAAATCTCGAATCTCACCAACCATGACAATGTCGGGATCCTGGCGTAAAAACGAGCGCAATGCTGCGGAAAAGTCTAGGCCTGCTTTAGGATTAACATTTACTTGGTTAATGCCCTTGAAGTTAAATTCAACAGGATCTTCTGCTGTGGAAATATTAACTTCTGGAGTGTTAAGTATGTTAAGTGCCGTATATAGCGAGACCGTTTTACCAGAGCCTGTTGGCCCTGTCACCAGAACCATGCCTTGGGGTTTTTTAATGTTTGAAATAAATAATTCCTTTTGGTCTGGTGCATACCCCAGCATATCAATGCCCATGGTCGTGCTGCTAGGATCTAATATCCGCAACACAATTTTTTCGCCAAATAAAGTAGGGCAGGAGCTTACACGGAAATCAATGGCTCGGTTCTTCGATAGTCGCATCTTCATCCGGCCATCTTGGGGTATGCGACGTTCTGCAATATCCATTTGTGACATGACTTTTAGCCGAGCAGCCAGTCGGGACGCAAGATTGTTGGGGGGGGAGGCGACCTGTACCAAGACACCATCCATACGGAACCGCACTCGATATTCTTTTTCGTAAGGCTCGAAGTGTAAATCAGAGGCGCCTCTTTTTATGGCATCTAGCAAAAGCTTATTCACGTATTTAACAATGGGGGCATCATCTTCACCAACAGCTACCCCATCATCTGATGCGGGTATGTCTTCACCGATATCAATGCCTTCGAGCCCTTCATCTTCTAAGTCATCAAATACCGATGAGGACGCCTCATCTATAACATTATCGATTAACGAGCCAAGCTTATTTTCCCAAACGAGTACCGCGTCGGTAGATAGCCCTGTAGCAAATTTGAATTCATCCAGGGCTTTCATATTGGTTGGGTCACTTACTGCTATGAAAAGCTTGTGCCCTCTCTTATAAATCGGCAGCGCATGGTGTTTACGTAACAGTTCTTCCTTTATTTGTTCTTTAGGTATGCTTTCTCGGTCGAGTGCATCCAAGTCAAAATAGGGAACGCCGAATTCATCAGAAGCAACACGAAGCAGATCCGCTTCTTTTAATACGTCGTTTGTGGCGAGATAGCGGATAAATGAAAGTCCCGCATTTTTCGATTCGGTTAGGCACTGCTCAGCTCTATCAGGTGATAGCAGCTCTTCTCTTATCAAGCTTCGGGCGATCGTAGGCAGCTGGCTCGTTTGCATTGGTATCCTAGGAGAGAAATTCTTGTCTTTATATGGAAATAAAGATAGCTACTGTTAGCTTTAGATGCAAGTACCCTTACTCTAAATGGTTTAATACATGGGAAGAATTGGTGTCAGGACGGGACTAGGAGCTCCAGTGTATGCGCTATATTGGACGCTAATCGTCACATAGTGACAACGAGCGTCATGGGTGTCGTTTTTAACGACAACAGGATTGTGAGTGACTGCGTTTGTTGTTGATGTGATCATCGCGCCATAGTTGATGTTTACACAAAAACGTTTGCTATCTCAAGAAAGTGGCATGGTGTATGCTTTTACCAATATCGCATAGCACAATAGGGTGCTTTTCTAAGAAGTTAGACCATATAGCTGGAGTAATTAACATGACTTTGAACCACAAAAGACAGACAGGTTTTACATTAATCGAGTTGATGATTGTTGTTGCAATTATCGGTATTTTGGCGGCAATTGCTTTACCCGCATATCAAGACTATACAATAAGATCTAAAGTGTCAGAAGGGCCTATTGCAGCTAGTGCGCTTAAAGTTGGTGTCACAGAGGTCTTTGCTGATGATGGTATGGATGGTGTGGATGCGTACCGAGGAGTCATTTCTGATGACCAAGCAAATATTATCACCGATAAAATTAGCGCTATTACTATAGATCCAGCTACAGGCGAAATTCAAGTGACGATGGGTGGGATCGCACAGCTGACCGCTCCTAATAATGTGATTGCTTTCATGCCACAAATAAGTGGTGCAGCAATTTCCAACGCTAACTCAACAGGTTCGGTAGAGTGGGTATGTAGTCCTACGGCGAGTGGTGTTGGTGCTGGTGGTGTTGGTGCGTCCACTACGATTCCAGACCAGTATTTACCTGCAAATTGTCGTAACTAAGATGCTGAATTCCTAAGGCAACGTTATAAAAAAAGGGGGCTGTATAGCCCCCTTTTTTTGGGGGAGCTCTAGGGTATGGCTCATATACCCTAGAGGAAAGGCCTTGTATAGTCTAAGAATGCTAGGTTTTTAGCAGGCAAGGCAAGGCAAAGGCAGTCAAATCGAAATAGTCAACATTTTTCTATAATTTCAGTTTAGTCATAATGTCCGGCGTTGCTTGGAGATATGTGGATCCCATTGATACTCCGATGTGTTCATGAAATGAGGGTGTATTTTTATGGACGAGGCAATTGTATTCTAGCCTTGCTACGCGAAGCGCATTTAATGCAATATGAAGGTGGTAAATGATAGCGGCAAAGTCTAGGGGAGCTTTCTCATTTTTTGAGCAATTGCTAGCAAATAATGCCATAGCCTTTTGGCTTGTCGTAATTAGCTGCAGCATGATTTACTGCTATAGCGCAGATTTCCCTATTGTGTCTTATGATAGTTTTTGGCATTTAAAGACAGGGCAAGATTTTTTGTCGGCGGGCAAA
>DFOV01000316.1 GCA_002376965.1 Gammaproteobacteria bacterium UBA3532 | reverse complement strand
CATTGCCAGCGGAGATATTTCGATGACATTGGTAAGGGTGGAATTCGGATCTTGCCCTTCTGTCAGGATAACGTTTAGTGCATCCATATCACCACTGTTGGTGATCTGCACCTCGTATTGGATCACATCACCACGCCCTGTGCTGGTGGGGCCACCATCGTTTAATGTCGCATCTATGATCGGTGCGGCGAATATTGTAAATACAGGGGCTGTGAGGAAAAGGCCTGCCAGAGCGGCTTGATGCCAGTGAGGAGTTTTATATTTACGCTCTCTCATAAAAGGTTCCTTGAAACATAATCAGCGCTACCATGAGCAACAAATAACGGCTTTGCTGCACAGGGTTTCATCAGGTATTGCTATTTAGAATAGTCGCTAATCAGGGCCTTGTATGTATTCGCTGAGAAAAAAGCGGCGATGGAGTCGCCGCTGGGTTAGTGGTGGATTAATAGACGCGTGGCGCTTCATCGCGAAGGGCATTGGTTTTTTTGCTGGCTAAGCCGTTTGACCGATATGGCCGAACGCGCCTTAGTGCGGCTCATGCAACGACCAGCCCCATGAGAACTGGAAGTTAATGCATCTGCATGGCCGCGACCAGTGACAATATAGCTTTTATCGCCCATGGAGCCGGGAATGATTCCGGGCTCTCCCAGTGCAGCGGATAAAGCGCCCTTGCGGTGTACCCATAGGTTTTGTCCGAAATGATGCTCATGGCGCAGGTGATTGTGATGGCAGTCGATACTGAAATATGAAAGGAATATTCCATAATTTGCTTAACATAGCTACTATTTAGCGCAGCTATGGAGCAATCAAATCAAGTGTGGTCACAGCCTTGTCGAGGTGGAGGATGAAATGAAAAGCAAACTCAAAGAACTACTCACCACCGAGTGGCGCTTTCTCCTGTTCAAACCCGTTAAGCCTGACATGGAACGGCTAGGTTACTACTACTTAGGGTTTGGCCTTGTTACTGCGTGGCTTGCTGGAGTAGGGCGCTATTGGGATCATCCACGGGCGTTGTGGTGGCAGTATTTGGGTTTAGGTTCAGTTGCCTACATTATCGTTTTGGCGGCGATTCTTTGGCTGATTTTGTGGCCGGTTAGACCACTGCACTGGTCTTATGCGTCGGTGCTAGCTTTTGTTGGTATGACATCGCCTCCGGCATTGCTGTATGCCATTCCTGTGGAACGCTTTGTATCTATGGATACGGCAGCTTTTTTGAATATGTGGTTCTTGGGTATTGTGGCGTGCTGGCGGGTGGCTCTTTGGTTTCTGTATGTCAAACGCAGTGGGCGCTTGCATTGGTTTAAGGCCTTGAGCATTACTTTATTACCTTTGGTAATCATTGTAACGTCACTGACTATTCTTAACCTGGAACATGTGGTGTTTGACATCATGGCAGGCATTCGGCCTGAGAATAAATCGGCGGGTGATGGGGCCTACATTGTATTATTTATATTGACATACTTTTCTATTCTTGCCGCACCCGTTCTTGGAATTTGCTATGTCGGCACCTTAATCAGTGAATTAAATCAACGTACGCGATTAGAGCGGGAAGCCAAGTGAGGCTTGGGTTGATTGCGATGAGCGGGCTGCGGGTGAACAATCCGCAGCTGGCTGAGCTTGGGTTAACACTGCCTGGTTTTATCGAGCGGAAGGAGGTGATTGCCTCGTTACCTAGCTTGGGGTTGCTAACGCTAGCTGCTATAACTCCCAAAAACATCGATGTGGAATATATCGAAGTCGATGAGTTTTCCCTGCAAAGTGCCTTGCCGGGGAAATTTGATATGGTGGCGATTTCCAGCTTTACCGCGCAAATAGATGAAGCTTATGCGCTAGCTGATAAGTTCAGAGAGCTTGGAACCTGTGTCGTTCTTGGCGGATTGCATGTAACGGCGTTGCCTGATGAGGCTGTTAGCCATGCTGACGCCATCGTCATTGGTCAGGCTGAACCAGTATGGCAAGCACTGATAGCCGACTTTCAAAGTGGCTGTTTGCGACAGGTCTATGACACGCGTGAAATGCGATGGTCGTTAGAAGATGCGCCTATTCCTCGCTACGAGTTGCTCGACCCTAAGAAATACAATCGCATCACACTACAAACGCAGCGAGGCTGCCCTTTTCATTGTGAGTTTTGCGCCTCATCTATTATGCTCTCACCAACCTTTCGCTATAAACCGGTGGCAAAAATCATCGACGAGCTGCGCCGGATCAAGTCAATCTGGCCGCGCCCCTTCATTGAGCTGGCTGATGATAATAGCTTTGCTAATAAGAACCAGGCAAAGCGCATTGTGAGGGCATTGGCTCAAGAAGATATCAAGTGGTTCACAGAAACAGATATATCGGTAGCCGACGATGACGAGCTGTTGCTCATGCTGGCCGACAGTGGTTGTCGTCAATTGTTAATTGGGCTGGAAAGTCCATCAGCTTCCAGCCTAAAAGGGATTGAATTAAAAAGCGACTGGAAGCAACGCAGGGCCGACGAGTACTTAGACGCTATTGAACGGATTCAACGCCACGGCATCTCGGTCAATGGCTGCTTTGTTTTAGGCCTGGATCACCATGACGAAAGTATATTCGACAATACCTTTGACTTTGTGCGGCAAAGCGGGCTTGCCGAGGTGCAAATTACTCTGCAAACGCCTTTTCCTGGAACCGCTTTGTATAATCGCTTGCATCGAGAGGGGCGGTTACTGACCAAGCGATTTTGGAATAAGTGCACACTGTTTGATGTGACCTTCACTCCACAGCAAATGAGTGTTGAGCAACTGGAAAGTGGATTCCATCGTTTAATGGCAAGACTCTACACCACTGAAGAAACATCCAGACGCAAGCAG
>DFOV01000177.1 GCA_002376965.1 Gammaproteobacteria bacterium UBA3532 | reverse complement strand
CCAAATTCAACAATATCAGGCGTGGTTTCATTGCGCCAATCCAGCCCCAACCTTTTCATAACAAACATGCGAAAAATGGGGTGCGATCGCATGGAACAGGCTACATCGCGCCCATCTCGATAAAAATGGATAATTTTGGCCTTGGGCCAGCATTCCAATATATCCTTACAGTGTGGCAACGAGCCACCACTGCGCTCAACCCACACTTTTTTACCATGCAAGTCTTTCAGCAACTCACAAAAACGCAAAAAATGCTCAGGCCCTGTAGCCAACGGAAACTCAGCAACTTGTTTCTCCAGCTGTCTTAAATAGCACTCGGGCTCATCTGATAGCAAGGGAATAGCATAGCAAAGTAATAGCGAAACCTTGTTCCGTTGTTGCGGCATATACAAGCACTCAGGTGTCATGCTTGAACGCCAGATATCGATGCGTTCATCCATAGTAGGTGCCGATAGCAATGCGAAAAATTCTTTTCCAGTCAGGTGGGGCGTTTTATCCAAAAACGGCACTGGTATAACAGGCTCAATCAATTCTGAAACAGAGAGCATATCCGGATGGCTATGAATGGCATCAGAAAAAAAGGTCGAACCGCAGCGACCAGAGCTTATGAGAAAAACAGGTGTTTGTGACATCCCTTAACCTTAGATTCTTTTACTTTGATTCTTTTAATTTAACTCTTTTAATTTTATAGGGCTCTGCGTTGCTGTTCTATTTGCTCAAACGCTAACTGTTCGAGCTTTAATTGATGGAGCAGAGCAGACTTATCACCATGCCCGGTAATAACACAACAAATATGCTCCTGCTCGCAGCACGATATATGAGGCAACGCGGCAATCACAGCGGCCGAAGAAAATTCAGCGTTAATGCCTTCCTGTTTCAACAAGGCCTGCGCCATATGAATTTCATCGCCCAACACGTCAACCAGATGGCCCTGTCTTTTCGACACCGAGTCGACAACCCTTTCTCGACCTTCAGCGCAGCAGAAGTCATTTATGGCTGTTGCCCCCTCAGAACGCGATGTCACTCCAAACAACTTAACATTTGGCGCCAAGCCTCCAGCCATTCCCAATAGCAGTGAGCCATTATTAACTGGAACCACCACTTTTGAGAGGGATGGTATTTGCTGCTGTAATTCAAGCGCAGTCTCTTTGTGTGCAGCCAATTTCAAGCCGCATCTCCCAGGATTGGCATCCATTGCTCCTTTTTGTGAAAGGACACAAGAACTCATCTCGACCAAATCAGAAAGAGGCGCGTCGACCGCATGGATATGAGCATTAAACATGCGTAATGCGTTTACCATGTCTAATGGCGTAGGCTTCATCACCCATACATGAAAACGCAGGCCGTGCAGCCAGGCATAGTAAGCTAATGACAAACCATAGTTTCCTGTCGTCGCGCACCCAAGCTCGGTGTATCCACGCTTGATGCATTCAGTGACCACCAGCCGGCTCTCTCGATCCTTATGTGAACCTGTGATATTGCACAATTCTAATTTAAGCCAAATATGACAATCCCACTGGGCGCTCAGGCTAGGGCTATAAACAACGTTTGTCTTATGTGTCATGAAGTACGTCCTTTTTCAACATCATCCCGGATTGACTCTATACCCAAACGACTTCAAGATGCTTGGGTATAAGCATGTTAAATCCAGACTTATTGATTCCAAGAGGGTTGATTCCACGCAAGAAGACATCAGATCAGGCCACCGACTCCGCCAGTTTTCGGGGCATTCCCGCGCGCTTTTCAGCGACAAAGCGAGCATAACCTATCAAATGCTCGGCACGCTCCAATTCATGCAACGCGCTTTGGGGAAAAGCGTTGGTTTCAACCAACCAAAGTTTATTGTCATCCCCTAGCAAAAAGTCCAGTCCCAGCTCAGAAAGCGGGAGCGGTGAAATCGTATCCTGCAATTGAGCAATGGCAATAGAAGCTGACAGCAACTCCTGCTGAATTTGCTCAGACATGGCAGGCACTTTGCGATCAAGAAAAGCATCCAATGCCCCTTGAAACCCACCTTTGCTGTAGTTAGGCAATAAGGACTCGGCTTCAGCAACCCGCACATAACCACGCGTCAACAACCAGTGACCATTACGCCCTTTTTGCACATGCATGCGAATATCAAACGGTCGTCCATCGGCGGCCTGAGACGTTATATAGGGCTGGATAATATAATTGCGATACCTTAGGCGGGCAGCAATCATGGCATAACTTAGTTGCACAATGTCATCCAGGCTTCCCTGCATATTTTGCCTTTCTGAATTGAGCGTCCACAACCCGCCTGACTTTCGAATGAACACAAGGCCAATGCCTCGATTGCTATCTTCCCGCTTAAGCACGGCACCTGACCATTCTAACAAGCACTGCTTAATAAAATCTGCGGTGCTCTCTTTTCCGACTTGGCGGGTGGGGATCATGTAATGACTTAAAGGGGACTCGGACATCAAATGAAACAGCTTATTCTTGTTTATCCCACGATCGGCTATCACCGTTCGGTGTTCCCGAATCCAGGTACGCAACCTCTGCCGCTCTTCCGTTAATGGAACGCCCAAAATAATCACGGTATCGGGGATGGTAATAATGCGTGTATGCCAGCCTTGATGACCATCCCAACTATGTGCCTCAATCGTTTCAGCGACTGGGTCAAAAGAATGCCAGCTAAGAAAAGATAGCTGCACGTTTTGCATCTTAGACTCAGCAACTAAGGCACGTAATCGCTGAGGAGGGATAGCAATGAGAGGCTCATCGCGTAAGTGTAGAATGCCGAGTTCCATTTGATAACTATTCTGCTAGAATCAATTTTTCGAATTTCGAGTCTACCTCAAACATTCGAGTCTACCTTAAACCTCGAGTTTAGAGCGGCCAGC
>DFOV01000238.1:7274-32073 GCA_002376965.1 Gammaproteobacteria bacterium UBA3532 | reverse complement strand
CTTGCCACGCAGCATACACATAATACGCATTTGTTGGTCTGACAAATGTCCGCTGAGCGGATAAGAAGCTATTTATCGTACCGATATCTCGGTGATATTCGCTATTCTTCCAGACTCGGAAGCTCGATAAATGGTGAGGAATAACATCCATACTAATGTCGTGTAAATCATCGTTAGAATGAATCCACTCTAGCAATGATGGATGAAATATATAAACGGCCCCGTTGGCATTATTACCGGGTGGATTCTCAACTTTTTCATAAAAAGCGCATATGCGCCCAAGGCCGTCTAGCTCGACAATACCACAGGACTTTGGCGAATCTGTCGCAAATGTCATCATTAGACTATGCGAGTTATCGTATGCATCTAAAAATGCTCTTTCGCTAAATCTGGATAGATTATCTGCGTGAATAACCCAGGCAGGCCCGTCTTCTAAGAGGTTTGATAGTTTTGATATGGTACCAGCCGTTCCCAACAGCTCATCTTCGTAAAAGAACTCTATACGTGAACGAAAGGGTGAGTTGGATAGTACGCCTTTGACAAACTTGGTTTGATAGTGAAGATTAACAAAGATTTTTGTGCATCCGGCACGAGTCAGAGCCTCTAGCCAGTAGTGAGAAAGTGGATAGCCATTCACTGGAACGAGGCATTTTGGCAATAAATCAGTAATAGGCGCTAACCGAGTGCCCAGCCCAGCGGAAAGTAATATTGCTTGATTGACTTTAGTCATAACCCGACATCAAATGGCTTTTAAGTGCATTTACCAGCTCCTCATTGGTTAATGGTAAATTCCCCACTCTTCCAACTTGAACAGCTGCAGCAATAGACCCCAGGTAGGCCGCTTCCCATAGGTTCGCTCCTGCCGCCATAGCCATCGCTGATGCTGTCATAAAGCAGTCTCCAGCACCGGCATTATCCGTGGCATTTGAATTAAAAGCCGGCAGGCGATCGGTCATAACTTTACCGTCTGATTCGCGACGAGAATGAATAAATACACCCTCTTCACCCAGAGTAATAAAGACATGCTTGCCATTAATTTTTTGGCGCAACTCCTCTGCCAACACAACCAAGCCATCTTCTTTATTGCGCAAAGATAACCGGGCCTCGTGTTCAGTAGGCGAAACAAATGTCATATTGTTGAAACGAGAAATATCGCCTGTTTGTGATGAACACTGACTGTCTGCGACCATCATTATATCGTTTTTCAGACATAGCCTGGTTATCTCATCAACCAAGTCCTGAGTCAGTACGCCATAATTAAAATCCGAGAAAATTACAACGTCTGCTCTCTCAACTTTCTCTTTGAACTTGTGCAATATTGATTGTTGGATTAACCGGCTAATATCATGATCTCTCAAGCGGTTAACACGAAGCAATGTCTTGTTCCTTGAACGGTAACGGGTTTTTAAGGTCGTTGGCCGACTATCGTCACGAAACAAAACATGGCTTACATCATACTCATTCAAGCTCTTTTCCAAATATATGGCTATTTCATCATCACCAACAACACTGAAATAATTTACCTCGCCCGCTCCTAGCGCTTTCGCATGCCCCGAGACGATTGCCGCCCCGCCAACAAACTTGTGCTCGTCAACAGGGGTAACCACAATGGTAGGATCCTCTTGAGACATACCTAGGGGATCGCAATTAATATATTCATCTACAATCGTATCCCCAAATACACAGACATTCAAATGAAGAAACTTCTCACACACTTCGCGCAATCGTGACTGAGATACGTTGTGTCGTCCTAAGTATTCAGTGGGAATACAATCAAATCGGCTAATGCCTTTTTGTGTACTGATAAGCTCTGCACTCGAAAAGTTACTTGGCCCGGAACTAAATATAAGCTTTCCACCAACTTCATCTATTGCTGTCTGCTCTATATTTACCTGCTTCTCATGCTCCTTACCCTTAACCACAATATCTGGCTTTATTTGCCGTATAAGGGAGTCAGGCTCATCATAAGCTATGAACGCGTAATCAACCCAGTCTATTGCTTGAACAAAGTCCAGCCGTGTTTTTTCGTCCACTCTTTCTGGATGTGTGTTGTATTTATCGCCCATTACGGCTACTACTAAAATATCGCTACACTCTTTCGAAAACCGCAATAAACGTAAATGTCCAGGGTGTAGAATATTAAATAATCCGGTAACTAACGATATTTTGATATTGCCGCTACTAGTTGTTATTTTTCCTTGATCACGCAAATAGCTGACGAGTTTTTCTCTTTGATTTTCCATGTTTAGTAGACCAGTTCTAGAATGCTGATACCTTATATTTTCGGTCAATACCCTTTAATGCCTCTAATGAACCTTTAGGAATTCGACTTCCTTCAAATGGGGCAATAAGGTTTTCTATTTTTAACTTATTCATGGCATCCGATCCTAGGAGCTTACCTATATCTTCAATTTTTTTCAGAGTGACCAAATCATCTACGGTGATTATCCAGTTCATTCGTTCAAACAAGTATTGAATGACGCTCTCAATATGAACAAGCACCTGCCCTGTATCCGAGAAACCATACTTCTGCTCTAAATTTTTTCCACTTCCTACTCTGTCTTCGAAAGCTTTAAACTCTCTCAATATCACATCGTAGGTGTCCTCTTCCCAAACATATTTTTTTGACTGATGCATAAAGGCTAACTGATCTCCGATTCGAGTTCCGTTCATTCGCTTGAACCAATCCTCAGTCGTTGACACACAATCATCAGCAATAACTTTAAATAATAACGCGTTCGACTTGCTAAATTTTGCACAAACGAAAGGGCCGTTGGGAATGAATAAGTTTACATGCGCATTTTCATAAATAGCCATTCGAAATAGCAAACACATAGATGCTTCGACAAGCACATCAAACTCTGCTAGCTCAACCGGAACATCAAAGGGGGACTCAGCATCAGGGATAATTACTGGATGATAGATGCGTGTATCTAGCCCGTTCAGAAACTTTCGCCACTCGGCCACATTGTTTTGCCTTTTGTGCGTTGCATGATAACTACAATTTCTTATAGTTAAGGTAACTAGCTTCTTTCCATTTGCCTGAGAACTAATATAGCTCCTTGCTTGTCGATGCCAATCTTCAGGGGCGGTAAATAGTGAAATATCTTCGCCCCTTAAATGAGCCGCATTTAGCGCTGGATATAGATAATCCGGTAACGGACGATCGACTGTATAGGCACGAGGGAAAATATGCGTCGCTACTGAATAGAACTCAGATGCCTCATCACGCCGTTCAAGTAAATGATAGCTTTTGCAGCTTGGCAGAAGGCTAACTCCAGGAATAAGAACATTTCTGACCATCATTTGATTAACATGAAGCGGCTTGAATTTGTCGCCACGAAAACCATTCACGTCCCCGGGAACGAACACAACCTTAATGTACTTAAGGCCTGAACGAATACGAAACAAATCGGCAAGCTGAAGAAATGTAAAAAAATCATAACTTGCTGGGGAAACCGACAGGTCATAGAATGCGGTCAGAGTACCACTACCTTGTTCTTCCAAAATTTCTCTCTCAATTAAATCCTAATAACTCATAGTTAATCTAGACGATTCATCGCATTTTTACAAAAGTTTGATACCCATTCTCGGATCTATAGTCTAGTATTGCTAACTAAAGGATAAATATGGATAAGTTCCGTGAAAATTGGGATAGACTTTGATAATACAATAGCACTATATGACAACCTGATATACCGCATTGCACTCGACTCGGGGATTATCGACCCCACAATTCCAAAAGAAAAGAAGGCCATTCGGGACTATATTAGGGAAAATCATGGAAACGACAGATGGACTATTCTCCAATCCATTATCTATGGCAAGCGAATGTCTGAGGCTCAGGTTGCGGGCGGTTTCATTGACTTTCTAGACTATTGCAACCAAATGAATTTTAGTATCTACATCGTTAGCCACAAGACTCGATACCCAGCCATGGGTGATCAATATGACTTACGAGAATCTGCGAAAAAATGGATAGAGGTAAATATATTACCTTACTCTCAGAAAAGACTTAGTTTTGAGCAAATATTTTTTGAAAACACCATGCAGGACAAGTGTGAAAGAATTAAAGCGTTGCGCTGCCAATACTTTGTTGATGATTTGGAAGAAGTTTTTCTGTCGCAATATTTTCCCAAGAATCCCCAGAAGATATTGTATAGCAATGTACCGAATCAGCGCTTCATAACGTTAACTCATTGGGGAATGTTTCCAGATATACTGTCGCAAAACCAATGAAGTCATACATCCCGCCTGAAATTGAACATAAACTGGGAACATTATTAGGAAAAAGTACTTCTATCGCGCTCCTAGCCAAGGGCGGAAATAGTAGTGTGTGGAACTACCGCGTTAGTAACCAGAGTTATGCTGTGAAATTGTACCCTATTGAAGACAAGTCACTGCGTATTGAAAATGAATTTGCAGCTTTAACATGGCTTCGAAAATCAGACTTTTTTTTGGTTCCAGCAGCCATTTTTAAAGATGAACGGCATAGATTTGCCGTATATGAATTACTTCCCGGTAATAAGGTTCCTGCTGAAGGAGTAACGGATAGCCATATCAAGCAATACTTTGACTTGTTTCGGTCACTAAAACGGCTAAGTAGAACAGATAGCACACCACAATTTCGCTCGGCTAAAGAAGCCTGTTTTGATATACAAAGTCATATAGAACTGATTGATAAGCGCTTTATTACTCTTAGAGAAACACCGTGGAAAAATGTAGCGATTTATTGCAATGAACGAATAGCCCCACTGTGGAATATACTAAAGAAAAGGCTCCAAGTGCGTCAGCCCTGCAACCATTTAGTTATGCCGCACGAACGCATTCTTAGCCCATCTGATGTAGGCTTCCATAACACGCTGGAGGGTGATTCAGGTTTGCTCCATTTTTTCGATTTTGAATACTTTGGCTGGGATGACCCAATAAAATTTCTCGCCGACTTTACACTACAACCCCAGTACGATTTACCAATAACTAAATTAATACCCCACCTCCAGCGACTACTAGCGGACGAAACTAATGGAAAAATACGATATTTGAATATGCTCCAATTATTAAATATTAAATGGTCACTGATATTCCTCAACCCTGCTCTCAGAGACTATAAGTGTATTAGTCAAGAGGGAGATCTGGCACAGTTATTGGAAGTCAGGCTTGAGCGTGTTGAGCAACGCCTGATACGCTTCGACACAATATTAAATACACTGGAACATAGTATATGACAAATTCAACGCCGGTTGTCCTTGATAAATTGAGTATTCAGCAGCGCAAGACAATACTTGAGATTTTGAAAATTACTGGTCGCGGGCACATTGGATCAGCATTTTCGTTGCTGGAAATTGTCAGGATTCTTTATGACGACGTGCTGTCTTTCAATGCTAAAGAACCACAATGGCCAGACCGAGACAGATTCATCCTAAGTAAAGGGCATGGCTGTCTCGGCTTATATCTCCAATTGGTTCGCCAAGGCTATTTTGCAGAGAAAGAGCTTTATAAAACGTCAGAGCAAGGGGCCATGCTGGGCGGTCATCCTGAATACGGTCGCGTTCCCGGTGTAGAGGCGTCAACAGGCTCACTAGGTCATGGCTTGCCTATCGCTGTCGGTATCGCTTTGGCCGCTAAAATTGACCAAAAAAAGTATCGAACATTTGTTCTGGTTGGGGATGGCGAATGCAATGAAGGGTCTATTTGGGAAAGCGCCCTAGCGGCAAGTAAACATCGGCTTAATAACCTAACTGTCATTGTTGATTACAATAAATTTCAGTGCTACGGGGCAACTGCTGATATTTGTAACCTGGAACCCTTAGCAGACAAGTGGAGAAGCTTCGGTTTTGCTGTTGAGGAAGTCAACGGCCACGACATAGCCTCTATTCGTTCATCTTTCAATCGCCTTCCATACTCTTCAGACAAGCCAAACGTCATCATCGCTCATACAGTTAAAGGATTCGGCATTTCCGAGCTGGAATCGAACCCTGCTTGGCATCACAAATCAAGAGTTCCCGCCGACGAAATTCAACGCCTTATCAGAATACTGGAGAGCGAACATGCGTAAAACGTGCCTGAATGAGGTTTATAAGCTTGCCCAACAAGACGAACGCGTTGTATTCATCGGTTCGGATATTGGTCAAGGGACCTTAGATAATTTTAAAACCGAGTACCCAGAACGTTTTTTTATGGAGGGCGTTTCTGAAGCTCACCTCATTGGTATGATGACAGGGTTAGCCATGTGCGGAAAGATACCGTACATGAATACCATCGCAACTTTCATTACGCGTCGCTGCTATGAGCAAGTTCTATTAGACGCTGGACTTCATAACCAGCCAATTCGGATTATAGGGAGCGGTGGTGGTTGCGTTTATGCTCCTTTAGGACCAACACATTTGGCAGTCGAAGACATCGCGATTATGCGTGCCATTCCAAATATGACCATTTTTGCTCCTTCAGATGCAGAGGAAATGAAGAAGCTTATGCCGGCTACCCTCGATTATGATAGACCGATATACATTCGGCTGGCTAAAGGAGGCGATACCGTCATTTCCCGATCCTCTGACTCTTTTGAGATTGGCGAGCCCATCTACTATAAACAAGGTAGTGATATACTTTTTATTGGTACAGGTATCACGTCCAATATCGCACTAGAAGCCGCAGCAATACTCGATGAAGCAGGCATATCAGCTGGAGTACTACATTTACACACCTTAAAGCCGATCAATCAGGCGTCCCTGCTAGAGACTATGAGCCAGTATAAGGCAATCGTAACCTTAGAAGAACACAGTATCATCGGAGGGCTTGGAGCGATCATTAGCGAAATCATCGCAGAAAATATAAGTATACAGCCGATGAAACTCGCCAAGCTGGCATTACCAGACCAATTTCAAGAAGAGTATGGTTCACAGAATACAACCATGGACGCCGCCGGAATTTCAGTAGCAAATGCGGTTGCCCAAGCAAAAATAATCATGAGCAACGGATAAGAATATGCCCTATCAAGATTTTATTACATTGGTACATAAAAGCACTCAGCGCGATTATTTGGCCCGAGTAAATGAATATCCCAAAGAAAAAGCCGCTGAGCTAGCCAAAAAATTTGATTATGACTACTGGGATGGCGATCGTAAAACTGGGTATGGCGGGTTTCGTTATGACGGGCGCTGGCAAAAAGTAGCTCAAGCAATGGTTGATCATTACGGAATTAAACCTGGCGATAAAGTACTGGATGTAGGCTGTGGTAAAGGTTTTCTATTGTATGATTTTACCCAGATTGTTCCAGACATCGAAGTTGTTGGGCTGGATATTTCCGAGTATGCCATTGCAAATGCCAAGGAAGAGATCAAAGATTGTCTAATACAGGGCAACGCAAAGAAACTCCCATTTAACGACAATGATTTTGATTTAGTCATATCGATCAATACGCTACACAACCTATATGTCTATGAGCTGGACTCTGCTCTAAAAGAGATCGAGCGAGTAGCTAAAAGCAATAAATATATTTGTGTAGAAAGCTACCGTAATGAAAAAGAAAAAGTCAATTTAATGTATTGGCAACTCACGTGCGAAATGTTCTGTACGCCGAAAGAATGGGAATGGTGGTTCGAAAAAACTGGCTACTCAGGCGACTACTCTTTTATTTATTTTGAATGATATTAAGGAAGCGATATGCTAGCGGCAATATTAGTCGAACAAAAGCAACCACTGGTTATAGATGAAATAAGTCTTCCACCTGATCTGCAGTACGGACAAGTTTTAGTACGTGTGAAATACAGTGGTATATGTGGTTCACAGTTAGGAGAGATCGATGGAGTCAAAGGCCCCGACCGTTTTCTACCCCACTTACTAGGCCATGAAGGCGGTGCCGTAGTTGAAGATATTGGGCCAGGAGTCACCAAGGTTAAACCAGGCGATCACGTCGTACTTCATTGGCGCAAAGCCACTGGTATAGAATCCCCCACTCCGTTATATCGTTGGGGTAGAAACACGGTTAACGCGGGCTGGGTCACTACCTTTAATAACCAAGCGGTTGTCTCTGAAAACCGTTTAACACCAATTAGTAAAGATATTTCCCTCGAAGCTGCAGCGCTGTATGGCTGTGCAATTACCACCGGCTACGGCGCTGTTTTTAATGATGGAATGTTAAAAGCGGGTCAAAGCATTGCGATTTTCGGCGTTGGTGGTATTGGGTTGTCTGAAGTTTTATCTGCTAGATTGGGCTCAGCAAACCCTATTATCGCTATAGATATACACCAGCATAAACTAGACAAGGCCGAGCACTTTGGCGCAACCCACACCATCAATTCGGCAACAGAGAACGTTCGTGAAAAGCTGCTCGATACAATTCCGGATGGCCCCGATATTGTGATAGAAAACACAGGGATTAATGCAGTTCGAGAACAAGCGTATTCGCTAGCCGCCAAAACATCTCGCGTTGTCCTTGTTGGCGTACCTAAATCTCCCAGCGACAAGATGCAAATCGATTCATTGCAACTACACTTTACCAAAGTACTAACGGGATGCCATGGGGGCGATATTGAACCCAATTACCACATACCACGCCTTCTAAACCTCCAACAACAAGGTTATTTTTCAACAGACGGGATGATTAGTCATCGATTTGATTTAGATCGTATCAATGAGGCGATTGAGAAAATGCGTAGCGGAGAGAGCATTCGCTGCTCTATTGAAATGGGTGAAAAATGAAAGTTCGCTTTTTAAATCTTAGCGTTACCGACCCAGATGAACGCAAAGCCTTCCATCAGGCTCTTGACAATATCCTGGATCATGGCCTCTTGGTTATTGGACCTGAAGTCGAGCGATTTGAGGAAAGCATAAGTCGCTATACATCCTCGCCTTATGCGATTGGTGTCGGCTCGGGAAGCGATGCCATATTTCTAGCCCTGAAAGCGCTAGGTATCAATGTTGGGGATGAAGTTATCACCAGCTGTATGTCATTTGTGGCAACAGCAAATGCCATTTCTCTAACAGGTGCCAAACCTGTATTTGCTGATTTAGGTGAGGATCTCAACATCGATCCTGATAGTATACGCTCGCTCATTACACCGAAGACCAAAGCTATTATTCCTGTTCATTACGGGGGGCTAATGGCAGATATGGCTGAAATACAAAAGATTGCCGACGAGTTCAAACTTCAAGTCGTAGAAGATGCTTCACAAGCATTTGGGGCTACAGCTGGCGGGCGCTATGCAGGGACATTGGGTGATATTGGTGCTATAAGTTTAAATCCGATGAAGATCTTAGCTGGTATGGGCGAAGCTGGCATTGTTCTTACCGCTAATGAAACGCTGAGACTTAAACTTGAAACGTTAAGATATAACGGACTTGAAGACCGGAAATTATGCCGTTGGCCAAGTACAAACGCGAGGTTAGATACGCTACAGGCTGCATTTTTGCAATATCGTCTTGAGCAGGTTAATGACTTAATCCAAAAGCGGCGGGAAATTGCCTCCTATTACCGGCAATCTTTTGGCCACTTGGTCAGTTGCCCCAAGGATATTGAAGAGCGCAAACATGTTTACTACACATTTAACATATTGACCGAACATAGAGACGCCCTGCTAGCCCATCTGACCCAAAATGACATAGAGTCAAAGGTTTATCATCCCATTATTTCGCATGAACCAGCCTATAAACAAGCTGAGTGCAGGACGACTAATGCTAACAAACTATTTGCCAAAAAATTAGCAATCCCATGCCACGAAAAATTATCGGATAACGAAGTACAGTTTGTAGTAGATACCATACTACAGTTTTTTGAAAACCATGAATAACACAATTAACGAAGTTACAAACAACATACTGCAAAACGATGGCCCTGTCTTTATGCTAGGCCCAGAGCTAACAAACGAGCTGGTACAACGAGCAGGTAATTCGGACCTTAGAAGAGCAAGAGTATGCCTTCATCGCTCCCCCGATAGCCCCGTGCAGGAAATGATTATAGCCTTTGCCGCAGGCTGTGAGATCCCTCTTCACCGGCATTTAGATGGTAAAACAGAGAGTTTTCATGTGTTAAAAGGAAGGGTATCCGTCTTCCTTTTTGATGACTCTGGCAACTTGGCTCATGAATTGCAGTTAGGAGATAAAGAAACAGGCTTGTCCAGTTATTATCATTTAAGTACGCCGTATTGGCATACCCTCAAAATACATGGCGATCATGCGATTATCCATGAAGTAGCAACCGGTCCCTGGGAAAAGTCTAATGAAAAGCCGCCAGAATGGTGGGAAAAGACAAAAATTAAGATTTTTAGAGGCAATGACTAAATGAGCCAAGATCAAGACTTACAGCACAGTAGCCAATATAACAAGGATGAAAAACTATACAGCGAGCTAGTAAAAGAGCTGTATTCCACCTTTCCCGATGGGGTTACTCTACCACCAGAGTATGGCAGTTTTGTTGAGGGAAACCTGCTGAGGCTATTTATTCGCCTGGCACGATATAAATTTATTGCAAAGTTAATTAAACCAACAGACAGAGTGTTAGAAGTTGGTTGCGGTTCGGGCTTGGGAAGTATGTTTCTATCACAACATTGTAAAGAAGTTGTGGGACTAGACATTAAAGAGCATGAAATTAGTGAAGCACTTAGCTACAACCAACGCAAAAATATAAACTTCGTCGTTGAAGACTTCTTTAATTATCAACCAAGTGAAAAATTTGACGTCGTTGTAAACCTGGATGTCATTGAACACATGGAACCAGAACTAGGTCATAAGCTTGTTGAACAAGCCAGTCAAGTGACTCATGAGCATGGTTTTTTCGTTTGTGGGACGCCTAGCATATACTCCTACCCACATCAGGGAGCACTAAGCCAAGCTTCACACATCCACTGCTATGATAAAGATGAACTTTTAACGCTTATAGACAACTACTTTGCTCGCACGATGTGTTTTTCAATGAATGATGAGGTGGTGCATACCGGCCACCACAAAATGGCTTGGTTTTACTTTGTACTTTGTTTCTGTCCAAAACTAAATAAATAACTCAAAATGCCGATAGTAGTTTATCGGTTTTGATGTTCTGTCCCGAACAGAACAACACTGGAGACATCGAAATGATATATGAAAAAATAGACGTAACAGAAACAACACTGAACAAAGAGTTAGAAGATATACGCCGCCGAGCCGATGTAGACAGCCTCCAAGATGCACTATATTTCCCTAAGTATTTTCAAATCGAGACGATTCGAATTTGTAATGCTCACTGTCCTTTTTGTCCCGTCGATGAATGGGACAAGTCCGTCCCCTTAATGGCTGATAACCTTTTTGATAAAATTGTCGAGGAAATGTCAGATTACTCAGACTGGATTGAATTCCTCGCATTGCAGCGTGCAGGCGAACCGCTACTCGACAAAAAAATTGTGAAACGGGTAAAAAAGCTTAAAGATATAGGGATTAAGAGAGTCAGCATATCGACCAATGCCTCAAGGTTATTTGAGAAGAAGTCTATAGAGCTTCTTGAAGCAGGCTTGGATGAAATCATGTTGTCTATCGATGCTGTAGATAAAGAAAATTACGAAAAAACTCGAGTTGGCCTAAATTACAATGATGTTATTGCTAACATTCGTGGATTCTTTAAGTTAAGAGACCAAATAAACCCAAATTGCGTCATTCGTGTAAGAGGCGTTTCCTTTTACGATATAAATAATATTCAACATCAAGAAGCTCTTAAAAAGTGGGAAAACTTCTGGGGAGAGTTAAGAAAGGATACCGACCGTATCTATATGAAGAAAGCTCATAACTGGGGAAATCAAAAAGAGTGGGAAGGACACACACCCTCCTACGGGAATGTTTTTCATCCTTGCGTATTGCCATGGTCAACCATGCACGTAACCGCCATGGGTATAGTACCACTTTGCCCCCAAGACTTTGACGGAGTTGCTAACTTGGGAGATATAAATACACAAAGTATTGCTGAAGTCTGGCGCGGAGAAAAGTGGCAAAAAGTTCGCGAACAACATAGCACAGGCCGACGTAATGAAATTTCACTCTGTCGGGGCTGTCGACTTTTTGACCTGGATAATAACCTGGAGAACTGGCAACAGAAAAGGTTGAGTGATAGCTAAAGGGGTGTTGTTTGGCTTATGTCTGACGTTGTAACGAAACGGAAATTGGCAAGTACCGACTTGGCGAATATTACAGAAGTTTCAAAAAAATTAAACGGGCTTGATAAACATACCCTTGATAAGCTACCGGTACAAAAGCTGTATATTGCTCGCAATTATACAGTAGAGCAACTAATTGCGCCGCTTAAGGTTAGTTGCTTTGAAAGAGGCGTAAAGCTCGATATTTCTGTTGGTAATTACAACACTGCTTTTATGGACGCATATATTCTGCCATCTGATATAGAAAATGCAGACTATATACTTGTATCTCTTTTAAGTGAGCTTATTGTTCGCACAGATCACCAAGCTGAGCTAGGGCAATTAGACAACTCACTACAACAGTTGATCCAATGCTATTTGGCGAAAACAAAGGCTGTTCTTATAATCAACGGACTTTTATTGCCAAGTACTACCTCGGTCGACCTGGAATCAGGGATAGCTCGATATGTTAGAAGCATTAACAACAGTCTCAGAAGACTCTGCTATAAACACTATCCGAGAACGGTGTACCAAGACCCTAATCTACTTGTCTCAAGAATAGGCTCCAATGCGGCAATAGACAGGCGCTATAAGTACCTTGCTAGCTCACCATTCACTCCTTCATATTGGGCGGAATACAGTAGAGATATTGCTCCGATTATTTGTTCAACATTTTGCCCCCCTAAAAAAGTGCTCATACTTGATTGCGACAATACCCTATGGGGTGGAGTCATTGGTGAAGATGGGATTGAGGGAATACTCTTAAGTCAGTCAGACTACCCAGGTCGAGCATATTATGATTTTCAAAAACAGGTTGTTGCACTTTTAGATAAAGGTGTACTTCTCTGCTTGGCGAGCAAAAACAACCAAGAAGATGTATTGGCTGTGCTTGATAGGCATCCTAGCTGCCTTATTAAACGGCAAAATATCGTAGCAATGCAAATAAACTGGGATGACAAGGCAACCAATATTCGTAAAATTGCTATGGAATTAAACCTTGGATTGGATAGCATGGTTTTTATTGATGACTCCCCGACTGAAATAGCCCTTATTGAACAAGAGCTACCTGAAGTCGAAACTATTTGCGCTAATGTACCGCCATACGACCTTCCCTCATTGATTGAAAATTCGCGCAGTTTTGACGGCTTCCCCCTGATATCGGATGAAGATAAAGTTCGCACTCAGCTTTATGAAAGTGAAAAGGTGCGTATAAAAGTAGCTGAGAAATATACAGATTTAGAATCTTTTTTGGCTGCTTTGGATGTCTCACCGAATGTCTTTACGCCAGAAGAAAAGCATTTCGGTCGGCTAACGCAATTAACCCAAAAGACCAATCAGTTCAACCTCACCACTCGCCGCCGTAATCTTGGCGAGATTAAAGCAATGGCGGCGTCTCCATCTTACTTTGTCAAGGCTCTACAGGTAAGTGATAGATATGGCGACTACGGAATCACAGGCTTATTTATCGCACAACTAGATGAAAGCGATGTGATAATTGATACATTCCTACTAAGCTGCCGGATACTAGGTAAAGATCTTGAGTTTTATTTCATAGAAAAATGCATAGAAGATATCTATGCTCAATGGAGCCCTGGACAGCTTATAGCAACCTATACCAGAACTCTCAAAAACGACCAAGTTTCATCATTTTGGGATAAGCTAGGCTTTACCTCAGTAGAACAAACAGAGCAAACGCATCTTTATAGTGCAGAAAAGGCGCAACTAACGATTCCATCACCACGTTTCTTGAGTAAATAAATATGTTGATAAATGAAATAAAGCAGATAATGGCCGATATTCTCTCTATTCCGATATCTGAAATAGGCGATGAAGCACACGCGGAGTCTATTGAAAAATGGGATTCGTTAAATCATATGAATATGATGATAGCAATTGAACAGCAATTAGGGATCGTATTCACTGAATCAGAATTAGTAGAGCTAAACTCGCTACAATCAATTGTTGAATCGATTGAATTGAAAAAATGAGTATTCATCGTCTAAAAATATCGAAATGGGAAGAACTTCAAAAATTATTCACCAAAGTCTATCCAAACAACCCACTAATTAGGCAGCTAGACCATTTCAACTGGCAGTATCTGAGCGAAGAAAAGCAATACAATTTTTTCGTTAGCTTTAATAAAGAAGGTATCAATGGTTTCATCGGCTATGTCCCATGCAACTTGTGGATAAACGGGAAGATAGCCAGTGGTTGCATGTTACAACACTGGACTTCATTACCCAAAGATATAACCGGCCTTCGTCTATTAAATAAAGCGGTGGAAAACCTGGATAACAGGCTTCTGCTAGGACTAAGCAGTGAGTCCTACCCTATTTGTCAATCACTGAAGATTCCTACACATGACTCGATCGAGCGCTATGTTTTAATACTTCCCTCGGCGGCAGCATCTAAATATTTTAATCATAACACCTTCACCAACAATTATTTTATAGATAACTCCGAGCTCAGTAAGACCTCGGTCATAGAGGCAGTGTATAGATTTGACGATGATATTGATTATTCTGTATTGCATAACGGGAACTATGCAAATGGGGTGCGACGTACGGGAAAATATCTTAACTGGCGTTATATAGATATCCCATCTCATCAATACAAAGTCTTTGTGTCGAAAACTTGTCCCACAATGTACTGCGTGCTGCGGAAGGAGCAAATACTTGGCTCCGACGATAATGTAGTACGAATAACTGAATGGACGTTTGACAAAGCATCATCGGCCTGCGCGTTATCATACATAATCGACAATATAGCGGATCACCAAACTATTTTAATCGACTTTTACTGTACCTTGTCATCACTGGGTGACACTATGACGAAAATAGGATTCACTCTTAGCTCTAACATCAAGGAAAATATTCCAGCCTTATTTAGGCCACTTAACTATATCAAGCATGATTTAAGGGTTGCCATCGACCTTCCGCCGCATAGGAGAGATAGAACAATAGACATCCATCAGTGGTATATTACGAAAGGTGATAGCGACATGGATCGCCTAAAAGTCTAAAGATTCTCTTTGTGATACAGGTGATCAAACTCGTTAAACAGAGGATCAAGGCAGTCATAACAATCTAACGCGCTAACAGGGAGCAAGCTTGCTGTCTGATCTGTTCTAACGCGCTCTAGCCTGGGTCGAAAAACCCTTAATGTTGAAAACGTTTTCTCCAAATAGTCACAAGCATACTCGCCCGAGACCTTTGCAAGCACATACTCTTGCATATTTATAGGCTTTTCTTCAATAGCTATAGAGGATGGATAAAACACGTAGCGAAGCTTTTCTTTATGAAGACATCTAACAATTTCAACATATTTCGTTACATATACTTTACAAAATTGATTATATAGGCCCGATGAAAAGAAACTTCTTTCACCCGCAAAGATATGCGGACTTGCGAAATAATAGAGGTGCGTTGGCGCAAATGAAAGAATATCCTTACAATTATCGATAGACTCGTTGCAAACATTAATTTGCACTATTTTAGCTTCTCCACCGAACCGGTTTATCTGGTTAGCTAGTGTTTCTGCTTCACGCTTACCTCGGTTGTAAGTAATCATAACCGAAGCCCCCCTAGCAGCTAGTATAAGGCTAGCTGCTGCACCTAGCCCGCGCGATCCACCAAGAACAAGGGCTCGGCGCTTTGCATAAAGCGGTAGTCGTGGATATTTTTCAAGTCTGAAGCCTTGCAATTGCTGGACTGGTGGCGGCCTTCGGTAAGCAATAACAGTCGCTTGCTTTTGGTCGAAAAGCATGTTTATTTCTGCTCGATTAATTCGCCTATCGTAGTTACTAAGGGAATATCTAATATAATCGGTCCTGTTATAACTGCCTGGAGTATCTATAACATTCAATGACGAGTAAAGAGAGTGCAACCCTGGATATTTCATCCCAACAATTCTACTAGAACCAAACAGTAGTAGAATATCTCCTAAAACCAACCTTTCAGATAAAAGAGGCAATAACTTTCGCAGAATACTCATATCTAAAAAGGCTTTTGTCTCACGAGCAAAAGTTTCAGGCATTTGTTCCGAAGACAGCTCTTTAGGTACGGCTTCGGTGGAAGGGGCGTAAGAGTACTCAGGTAATGCAGATTCCTTTAAGGAACGAAGACTACAAGAAACTTTAAGTAGAACAGTGGATGAGTTGCTGTCTAATATTACACCAGACATTTCATTTGCCGTAAATGTGTCTAGCTTCAGCGTAACTTCAATACCAACTTTAATGGGTTTTAGAAAATCTGCTTGTAAATTAACTATCGATAACTTTACGTTCTCATTTACCAGACCAAAAGCGTACTCCAGTAATTTGCATAGCGCATAAATGCCATGAACAATAACGCTTCCAAATATTAACCTTCGAGCTACCTCCTCATTCGTATGAATAGGGTTGTGGTCACCAGAGGCTTTGGCAAAAGCTTTTAGCTCTTCTAATAGGAATGCTTTGTTTACGGACATAGGCAAAAAAATTCTTCTACAATAAATTAGCACTATGCATTTCGTTAACAGTACTAGTGATCTTGTCTATGACACTGGTGGTTGTAGAGATCATCTCTTTCAACTTGTGTTGATTTACCGCTTCTTCTGAGTGCAAGACGACGGGAGTCCTCATAAACCTCTCATGAAATCCGTCATTGTGGATCCAAAACCAACGTGCAATCTCACTATAATTTGGCTCACCGTCAGATAAGTGCTTATCAAAACCCTGATAACTTTCCGGCGTAAGATCAATCGTCATTTGCAGATCGCTATCGCTACAAACAAATACACTATTGTAATCTTTCACTGCGTGTCGAATCAAAGACATATCTATAGATAAAAATCCGTGCCGTACAACAGGCTCTACTGGATAAAGCATCAGAGGATGAAGTGTAAAGTTTCTTTGTAAGACTGTATCGTTATCCACTTGGCAATACAGTTGAGTGGCATTATTAGAAAAAATATGCTTTTTATTATCATACGTGGTGTAAATTTCCGGCCAAAACATCGATTGAGAAACTCGATGCATATGATCCAGTCCCAGCCTTACAAGGCGACGACCATGCATATCAATAATTTTTACATTATCATCATGCCTAGCTAATGAGTCACACACTTCCCTTCCAGGTATCTCATTGGCTCTAAGGTGTGAAGAAAGAAAAGCCCTTTTGCCAAGGCTTAAAGCTTCCCACACATATCTCAGTGTACTCCTCGAATATACGCCATCTGGACCAAGGAAAATACAGGGACAATTTTCTGAACTAGCGATTCTCAAAGCATCGAAATTGCAACAGGTAAGTATCAGGTTATTATAATTATGGTCGTTTCCATCAATAGTAGCGCTCTCTAGCTCAGAGATTTTTACTGCGACATTTACGCTTTTATTTAATAAACCCGCTTGCTTTTGCAGAGCTTGTGATGACCTATCCAAACGTTCTTTTAAAGTTATGTTCGCATCGATATACTCTACTTTTACGTTCGGTAGCGAATTTAGGCGGCTAAAAGTATCATTAGCATTAATTCTTGAATAGCCTGCTTCATCAGTATATATCAATAATACTGTTTCGATTCTTTGGCTAAGGTATGGCAGGTTCTCCGCAGCTAAAATACTGGGTAAGGAGTAATTGAGAAAACTATCTATATAACTATCGCCCCAGAATGCGAAAGTAACGTACATTCGCCTTACGCTATTATTTCCCATCTTTGTTCCTCTACGCCCGATGTATGTAATTCAAGCTACATTCCATTAATTCTTCAATGTTATGTTTTAGCCATTGTTCGGTCTCATCCAATCCAGAGTCTAGTGTTCGCTTATGTACCCATCCTAAAGCTTTAATCTTCCGAGCATCTAACAAATACGCAGCATCTTTACCGACCCTGTCGCCTACAATGTCCACATTATCTTCGAATGTCTTCCCAATTTTCATGCATATCATTTCCACCAGCTCACGAATGGTCACAATATGGTCAGTAGAAATATGATAAATTTCGCCATTTTCTCCTGCGTTTAAAATCTTAAAAGTTGCATCGGCAACGTCTTGCATGTGTATGAAGCTTCGCTGAGAGGTTCCTCCACCATGCAACGGAATTTTCTTACCGGTTAATAAGCTAATAACTACTTTAGGAATGATTCGGTATAGCTGCTGCCCAGGACCAAATACATTGGCCGCCCGTGTAAAAACAACTGGAAAACCAAAAGCATCGTGCAATGCATGTAAGTGCAAATCCCCAGCAGCTCTTGATACTGCATAGGGTGTGCTCGGCGCATAGTTTTTATTTTCTTCTATGAAACCGCTACAGCTTCCATAGACTTCCGGGGTTGATATATGGACGTAACGATCGAGAAAATCAAGATGCTTTAATCGTTGGGTTAGGCTCACTAGCCCCATCACATTGGTTTGGTACCAGTCTAAAGGATAGTCCCAGCTTTGCCCTACCATACTTTGGGCTGCAAAATTGACTACTTTGCCTATTTTTTCTTTCTTTATGAGTTCAAACAGTTTTTCTTGATCATGGTTGAGATCACACTGCGTAAAGGAAAACAGGTGTTGCTGCTCGGCACCTAACCATCGATAAGGAAGAAATGCCGTAATCGGTTCGGGAGAACGACTTGCTCCAAAAACTTGCATTCCCTGGCACAAGCAATATTCAACAAAATAACTGCCAGAAAACGAATTGCTACCTAATACCAGTATCTTTTCATTCATTATTACTATCCATGCGTCAGGCGAGTTTCTGTGCGCTCTGATTTTTCTTGAGGGTGTTCAAATATTGCATGACCATATGAGCGACTGACAACTGTAGATCTTCACTGATTTGCATATCATCTATAGCAAAATGTATCGGAATATCAGCTATTTCTTTACATTTTCCGCCTGAATATCCAAGAATCGCGGATGTGGTAACCCCCAACTCTTTAGCAATAGTTAAGGCGTTTACAACGTTGGCAGAATTTCCACTGCCCGATAATACAATGAGCAAATCTCCACTACTGGCCTTTACCTTAAGTTGATGAGAATAAATATTCTCATAGCCGGTGTCGTTTGCCAAACAGGTCATGACAGCTACATTTGCCGAGAGCGACTCTACCGCGACTCCCATGCCCGCAGGTTTATCTATACCATATAACCAATCGTTCGCGATGTGATTTGCATTGGCTGCACTACCACCATTCCCACAAACGAATACGCGCCGGTGTTGCTTCCACACTTGATTGACGGAGTCCGCAAGTTTCACTATCTGCTTTACGTCAACCGAGTCAAAAGCCTGCTTGAGGCGAACACCATAGTTAAAGAAAAAGTTGCTCATGATCACGCTACCGCCATATGCTGCATCCATTTTAAATTATACGAGCGCGCCTCATCCAAAAGCTTGCCTTGACTATAAGCTTCAATAATCTCATCGATTGCATCTGCTACAAATTTTTTCGGTTTAAATCCGGTAGCGAGCAATTTATCTGAATTAATCCGGTAAGAACGAGGATCATTGGATTCAGAGACGATGATTTCAGCATTAGCCTTTTCGACCACCATATTAGCGATCTCTAATATCGATAGATTTTCAAATCCAGCGTTGTATATGCCTGAGGGAATGTCGTTTTGTAACAGAAAAAGATATAAGTCGGTAATATCATCGATATGAATATTGGGACGAGTTTGAGCTCCACCAAACACTGTAATCTTCTTATTTGCTAACGCTTGCATGGTCAACATATTGACGGATACATCTAAGCGCATTCTTGGCGACAAACCACATACTGTAGCGGGCCTTATTGCTTGAACTTTCATATCTGACGCATAGCTCATCAGAACGCGCTCAGCAACCATCTTTGTTTTGTTATACTCACTGATAGGTTTCAGCGTTAAGTCTTCTGTTACTTGTTCCTCTTCTTTTACACCGTAAACACTGCCGGACGACGCGTATACAAACTGTTTAACGCCGCTTCTCGCTGCTTTATCGCATAATTGCATGGTAGCAAGAGCACTGACCTCCCAAGTTAGCTTTGGGTCTAGATCGCCACAAGGATCATTAGCGATTGAAGCCAGATGAACAATAGCATCAATGCCTTCGCACGTTATCCCATCGATATCACGCACATCGGCAATTTTTACCGTTAATTGGGGATGAGATGGCAAAAAATTGCCGAACCATGCGGTGTCAATAACTTCTACGTTATACCCTGCATCCAGAAGCTTAGGAACCAATACAGAGCCTTTGTATCCACAACCACCAGTTACTAACACTTTCTTCATGAATCAAATATCCTTTACGTCAACTTTTACAGGTTATATTACAAGTATCGGGCCACATCAGAAAATATGAAGCATTTATAAACTAATTTGAAAAAATACGCTGATCTTGTAGTCGAGTTTCGTTGTTATATTCTCAAAATAAAGCGACTTCACTTAAGATTTATAGTCTATTACCGATATAAATAGTAATGTTATCCGAAGTTTATATAAGATTGAAAGCATATGCTAAACATAAACCTAATAGACGGCCCTATCAGGCGCGACAAGCTCAAGCCGGATTCGGCTGTCAAAAAGCTAAAAGAAGTCGAGAAGTCTTCGCATATTCACACGCGCTATGTTGAGCGTGTTGAACTTCATGAGCGGCGTAAAAAAGATCGAAGGAAAGCGAACAAAGCCGTAAGCGTTGAACGGCGGCGTCCTTCTGACAGGCGGGAAAGAACGAAGATTGTCGAAACCGGAGAAAAAGTACTCTACAACGCCGAAGGCCACAAAAAAGGGGCACCTCGGCGCCCCTTGATTGATGTAAAAGCCTAATTCGACTAGATAACGTCAGACTCGATTATACCCGTTTGAACAGTTGTTTTGGCCTCTCGCCATCCGCTCAACCAACTTTCGCGTCGCTCAATCTCTTGATACGGGCAGATATCCCTTGAACGACCATTTAAACCTGCTAAATAACCTCTCGCGTGTGCTCTAGAAATCGGGTTGCGTTTCTGTCTCTTCATGAATGAGCCTCCGGTGTGTCATATTAGAAGTGCGGTTTGATACCGCACTTTTTTAACGTAGCGAATTTTCATGAAGAATTCAAATAACTTTCACATTATTTGTAATAATTCGTACTTATAACTAATTAATTACTTGATTAATAGTAAGTTTTATTGGTTTGCTTTGGTTGTTCACAGCGAGGACAACTTCATCGGCAATCATGTCGCCTGCTCGTTTCGATACCGTGCCGCTTTTTGATATAAACGCCGACACTTTTACTTGGCTATATTGCGATATCTTGAACTGGTCCATCATGCGGTTATTATCCGTTAGCCTGACAGAGACAGGAAAAGTCGGTGCCTTAGTTTTGTACACGGCTATAGGCATTTGCGGGCCCTGAATAGCCTTAGCAAAGACAAATAGCGTATCGTTAGGCTCAAGGTTCGAGGCTACAGATGCGTCAATCGCGACCTCTAATGATACACCAGGAAGATTACCCGAAGCCTGGTTTGGCGTAGTTCCAGTAATGCTGGTATTAGTTGACGGCTGAACAACTGATTTCAGCTGATTTTTCGCAGCTTGTATGGAGTTGGCAACCATATTATAGGCTTTTGATCCTGGCTCTTTATATTCCAGCAATGCCTGCCACTTCTCCACTGCCAGTGGAAAGGCACCCGCGTTATATGCTGCAAAGCCATACATCAACAGGGTTCGCTCACTGGTCGGATCTTTTTCTAAAATTGAATCAAATAACTGCTGAATATCTTTATTTAGTTTACCATTTGCCAGTGTCAGTTGCGCCTGAGCATGCGCTTCCATATTTGCAACATTTTCAGGGTTTATCAAATAGGCCCGTTCGTAAGCCAAGTTGGCAAGCTTGGTTTCCTCAAGTTTAAACAACAACTGACCATATCGCCGCCAATGGCTATCACTCTTTGAAGTGCTTAGCTGTAGTTGGATTGCCGAAACCAGAAATCGAATTTCTTCGTTTTTTAGTCCCTGCAATACAGAGTCGTCTCCCCCTAGATAATTTCTAGCATCCTCTTGATAAGGTGCGAGCTGCTCTTGTGCAAGCGCATTGCTTTTGTGTTGTGGGGTAACGAAGTATGTTAGGCAGATTACCAAAACGACAACCAGAGCGACGAGAGGCGAAGCTTTATGTAGCTTTTTCGACGATGTGCCCTGTTTGCTCTCCTCAATCAATGTTCGCGCCAGTTCAGCTTCGAGCTCCTTTTGATTTCCTGCTTGTGATGCTCGAATTTCTGCGATTCTTTGTTGGTAGATTTCAGCGTTGAGCTTTTCAAGCTTTACCGTTTCATACGCAATAGCCCGCTTTTGTGAAGAATAGATAACCCCTAGAGTGGCTACCACCAGAATCAATGCGATAAAAATCAACATATTTACTTGTCCTTTTTGTTCTTATTCAATAGCGCATCGAGCTGGGCTTGTTCGTTATCGGATAACAGCCTTTCTTTGTTACCTGGTTTATTTTTAACAACGAGCACAATAAAAAAAGCTGCAAAACCTAAAACAATAAATGGCCCCATCCATAGCAACAGCGTTTCTGGCTTAAAAGGCGGCCGGTAGGTGACAAAATCGCCGTAACGCTCTTTTAGGTAGTGGACGATTTCGTCATCACTCTTACCCTCTTCGACAAAATGATAAATCTTGTCTTTGAGATCTTTCGCTAATGGCGCATTGGAGTCAGCAATATTTTGGTTTTGGCACTTGGGGCAACGTAACTCTTCGGTTAGGGTGTTAAAGCGCACCTCATCGTCTTTGTCGTCGAACTCATAGACATCTATGGCCGCCGCAAAACCAGCCATAAGCAGTAACAAGCAGCTGACAACAGTATTAAGCACATAACGTTGTAAAAAAGTCATGAAGCGTCTCCAATCATCAATGGTTGCAAGTCTTCATTCCAGACTTTCATTGTGACTGCACCAACATGGCGATAAATGATGATGCCTTGCGGATCGATAACATAGGTTTCTGGAGCACCATAGACGCCTAGATCAATTCCCAAGCCACCTTTTTCATCAAAAATCGTCGATGAGTAGGGATTTCCTCGTTGTGCCAACCAGGTTCTTGCATCGGCTAAGCCGTCCTTATAATTGATCCCAACGATGTTAACACCTTGCGCAGCCAATTGGTTTAGTACTTCATGTTCTGCTGCACAGGTGGGGCACCATGTTGCCCAAACATTTACCAATTTATATCCTGGCTTTGCCAGCACCTTATCTTTATCTAATAGCCCCTGATTGACATCAAGTGCAGGTAGAGAAAAGCTGGGAAAGGGCTTGTTTAACATAGCCGCTGGTAGGTGTTTCGGGTCGTAACCATCCTTCAGCAAAGGCACCATTAACAGCAAGGTCAAAACTAGAAAGACACCCAACGGGAGCAAAAACAACCATATTTTTTTATTGGATTTTTCTTCACTCATTACGCAACGACCTTCTCATTAAATGCACTGGCAGCGCTCTTAACACGGAGCCGGTAACGACGATCACTTATGGCCAAGGCTCCACCAATTGCCATCACCAGCGAGCCTAACCATAGCCAGCGTACCATTGGCTTATAATGCAATCTTACCGCCCAAGAACCATCGTCAAAGGGCTCCCCTAAAGCAACAAAGATATCGCGCGTAAACCTGCCGTCGATGGAAGCTTCGGTCATTGGCATCTTTTGAACCCGGTATGTACGCTTTTCTGGAGTCAGATTTGCTACAAGCTCGCCGTTTCGTTCTACCCTCACCAACCCCTGAGCGGCCATATAGTTTGGCCCTGGAACGTCACGCAATCTAACAAAGGTGAAACGATAATCGCCTACCTCATGACTTTCACCTTCGCTCAAACGTACATCCTGTTCAATGCTATATTGGCTAGTTACCGCAACGCCTAGCACCACCATCAGTAACCCCAAGTGAGCTATATGCATCCCAATATAGGAGCGTGGTAAGGTCACTAAGCCTAGCAGTTTATTCGGTTTGTTGCGCAAACGCTGCTTGATATCCAATACTCCCCAAGCCAACACCCAGTAACACAGAGACAATGAAAGAATGACTGGGACATTAATAACATTAGCAAAGAGGACATTGGTAATTAGGCCGACTATAAAGCTGGCGATAGCAACGATTGCCAGCCTGCCTTTTAGACCACTAAAATCGTGATCTTTCCAATATATCCACTGTCCCACACCTAGAATCGCCAATAATATCAAGGTTAAGGGCACAAAGAAGAAATTAAAGAATGGTGCTCCAACTGAGTATTTCCCCCAGTCAAGAACGTCCGCAAATAGCGGATATAGCGTGCCGATAAAAACACCACTGCATGCGCATACCAGAGCGACATTATTGTATAAAACGTAGGCTTCTTTTGAGTTAAAACTGAAAGAAACAAAGGTTTTAAGCTTCGACGCTTTGATGCTGTATAACACCAGGCTTCCACCTACAACAAGACAAAGAAAAGCAAGAATATACAACCCTCTGCCCGGATCAGCAGCGAAGGCGTGTACGGAGGTTAAAACACCTGAACGGACCAAGAAAGTACCCAGTAAACTGAGTGAAAAAGCACTAAGAGCCAACAGAACAGTCCAGCCCTTGAATCCACCACGCTTATCAGTCACAGCAAGAGCATGTATTAACGCTGTGCCAGCCAGCCAAGGCATGAAAGACGCATTTTCAACGGGATCCCAGAACCACCAGCCCCCCCAACCTAACTCGTAATAAGCCCACCAACTTCCTAGTGCTATACCAACGGTTAG
>DFOV01000238.1:0-6855 GCA_002376965.1 Gammaproteobacteria bacterium UBA3532 | reverse complement strand
AAGCCAACATATCCCATATAAAGCATAGGAGGATGAATAATTAGACCAATATCCTGAAGGAGCGGATTGAGATCTCCGCCATCAAGGGGAGCGAGTAAAAATGTCCTTTCAAAGGGGTTAGACAGCGTTAGTACGAAAACCTGAAAACCAATACTGATAATACCCATTACACCGACAACCCGTGCCAAAACAATGTTGGGTAAACCTCGGCTGTAGACAGCTACCGCTGCTCCCCAGCCAGCCAGCATAAGTAGCCACAGTAATAATGAGCCTTCATGCCCCCCCCAAGTCGCTGACACTTTGTACCATATCGGCAAAAACGAGTTAGATTGGTTGGCAACATAGTTAACTGAGAAATCATCGATAACAAAGCACTGTACTAAACAGACAAAGGACAAGCCTGTTAGCAAAAACTGAAGTATTGCTGTTGGCTTAGCCAGCGCAATGTAATTGGAAATGCCTTTCTCTGCGCCAAGCAACGGGAATATGGCCTGAACAACGGTGACGCTTAATGCAAGGAGTAAGGCGAAATAGCCTAGTTCTGCAAACATAGTTTTCTACCAAAGTTTATAGAAAAGATAAATGAGCGCGCTGTTCAGACCTCCATATCCGACATGGCACCAGAATAATTGGCAAATCAGGCAATTTCCTGATATTCACCAAAACTTACTAACCGCTCATAACGTTGATCAAGAAGCTCATCGGTTGAAAGTGCGCTCAGTACCCCTAAATCTTCAGCGATCTTTGATTTCAAACGTTGAGACATCAATCCAGGATCACGATGAGCACCACCGGATGGCTCTTCGATAATACTATTAATGAGCCCTAGCTCTAACAATCGATCGGATGTGATCCCCATCGCATTAGCAGCCTCAGAGGCTTTTTCGGCGCTTTTCCATAGTATGGATGCACACCCTTCAGGTGAAATCACTGAATAGGTGCTGTATTGGAGCATGTTGACTCTGTCTCCCACCCCTATGGCTAACGCGCCACCTGAGCCACCTTCCCCAATCACCGTGCAAATAATTGGTACACGCAGCTCAGCCATGACTTTTAAGTTGGTAGCAATGGCTTCACTCTGTCCGCGCTCTTCTGCTCCGATACCAGGATAGGCACCGGGCGTGTCAATAAAGGTAATAATCGGCATGGAGAATTTTTCAGCCATGCGCATTAACCGCAATGCTTTTCGATAACCCTCTGGACGAGGCATACCAAAATTACGGCGAAGCTTTTCTTTGGTATCGCGGCCTTTTTGCTGCCCAATGACCATGACAGGTTCGCCATTAAAACGGGCAACCCCACCTATTATCGCCTCATCATTAGCATATGCCCTATCACCTGCCAGCTCATCAAACTCGGTGAACATGTTAGCAATGTAATCGGTTGTGTAAGGCCGAGCAGGATGCCTTGCTAGTTGAGCCACCTGCCACGGACTAAGATCAGAAAATATTTGCTTAGTTAATTCATTGGCTTTTTCTGTAAGTCGCCCAATTTCATCCGTGATATCAATATCACTGCTATCCTCTACACGACGTAACTCTTCTATTTTGGCCTGTAGTTCGGCTACCGGCTGCTCAAAGTCTAAAAACTGTACACTCATTATTAAACACCGCTATCATTGCGAAAATCAGAAAATAATTTCTACTTTGTCCTTCCCCAACCAATTCTTTAACTCGTTGATCAGGTTATCTGTAGGCTTAACTCGCCAGTCACCGCCCAAGGCGATTCCAACAGAGCAATTGTCTCTTGAATACGCGAGGTGAACTGGGCAATCCCCTTCACTTTCTGGGGATAAAGTCTCTCGTAGACGTTGCGTAAAAGCCTCAATGTTATTGCTTTCAGTCACTGACAACAATATTTTTTTACATTTTTCTTCTCTGGCTTCCATGACAGTTTGAACGGTCTTGCACGACATTTTCAAACCGCCTGAAAAATCGTCGTTGCCCACTTCTCCAGAAAACAACAGCACAGCATCTTTTTCCAGTATCGGCAGGTTGGCTTCCAGCACTTCACTGAACAATGTAACATCCAGGCGCCCACTTCCATCATCGATAGTCACTATAGCCAGCTTACTGCCCCGCTTGGTTACTACCACTCTCGTAGACAATACCAACCCGGCAGTGGTCGTGATATCACCTCGCTTCCCGGGAATCAGGTCAATAATAGGCCTGCACCCAAATGCCCTTAGCTCTTTGCGAAAACGGTCGATGGGATGGCCGGTAAGGTATAACCCTAAAGTTTCCTTCTCACCTTCGAGGCGAATTTCATCCGGCCAATCTGGCGCTTGGGTAAAATTAACCGCAACATGAATATTGGAATCCATGCCAAAGAGGTCGGCCTGACCTATGGCGTTGTTCTTAGTAAATTGATCTGCCGCCTTAAGCGCATCGGCTAAAGATGCCGTAATGATAGCGCGGCTTGGACCAAGGTTATCTAGCGCGCCTGCTCGGATAAGTTGTTCCAGGGTTCTTTTATTGGCTTTTTTCAGATCAATACGCGAGCAAAAATCAAATAGGTCGCGATACGGGCCATTGGCTAAGCGTTCTTGAACAATACAATCTATAGCCCCCTCACCTACGCCTTTTATCGCACCTATTCCGTAGATAATATTATCGCTATCATCTACTGTAAATTTATAACGACCACTGTTTACATCAGGTGGACACACCTTGATTTTCATACGATGGCATTCTTCCACCAAACCAACGATCTTATCGGTGTTATCCATATCTGCTGACATAACAGCAGCCATAAAAGCCGATGGGAAGTGGGTTTTTAACCAAGCCGTCTGATAAGAAACCAAAGCATAAGCTGCAGAGTGCGACTTATTAAAACCATAGCCCGCAAACTTTTCCATTAAGTCGAAGATGTAGGTCGCCTGCTCTTCATCAACATTGTTTTCAAGCGCGCCCTTGGTGAAAATGACGCGCTGTTCGGCCATGACTTCGGGCTTTTTCTTACCCATTGCTCGCCTGAGTAGGTCAGCACCGCCAAGGCTGTATTTAGCCAATACCTGAGCAATTTGCATGACCTGCTCTTGGTATAGAATGACACCATAGGTTGGCTGCAGTACTGGTTCTAAGTCAGGATGAGGATAGTCCACCTCACAACGTCCATGTTTACGATTAATGAAGTCATCCACCATACCAGATTGGAGAGGACCGGGACGAAACAGGGCTACCAAAGCGATAATATCTTCAAAGCATGAGGGTAACAGGCGCTTGATTAACTCTTTCATTCCACGAGATTCAAGCTGAAATACCGCCGTCGTTTCTGCTTTTTTTAACAGCGTAAAAGTGGCTTGGTCGTCCGTTGGAATTAATGCAATGTCGATATCTTCAAGCCCTTGCTTCCTGCGCTTGGTATTAACGGTGGCTAATGCCCAATCGATAATGGTTAGGGTTCTAAGGCCCAAGAAATCGAACTTAACCAGACCAGCCTGTTCAACGTCGTCTTTGTCAAATTGCGTCACCAAACCGGCACCGGTTTCATCACAGTACAATGGCGAAAAATCGGTCAGCTTGGTTGGCGCTATAACAACACCACCGGCATGTTTACCTGCGTTCCGAGTCACACCTTCCAGTTTAAGCGCCAGATCCCAAAGGCCTTTAACTTCTTCATCTGTGTGATAGAGCTTCTGTAACTCCTCTTCCTGGTCAAACGCTTTTTTTAGGGTCATGCCAATATCAGGTGGTATTAGCTTGGCTATTTTATCAACCATTCCATAAGGATGGCCAAGCACGCGCCCCACATCACGTACAACCGCCTTTGCCGCCATGGTACCGAAGGTGATAATCTGAGAAACCGCATTACGGCCATAGGTTTCGGCAACATAATCGATGACACGGTCACGACCATCCATGCAAAAATCGACATCGAAATCGGGCATAGATACCCGTTCCGGATTCAAAAATCGCTCAAAAAGCAAATCATATTCAAGCGGATCAAGATCAGTAATTTTCAGGGCATAGGCGACAATAGACCCAGCCCCAGAACCACGCCCCGGCCCCACCGGAATACCATTATTTTTTGACCACTGAATAAAGTCTGCAACAATTAGGAAGTAGCCAGGAAACCCCATTTGGTTGATTACATCCAGCTCAATCTGTAGCCTTTCATCATAGGGTTTTCGCTTTTGGTCGAAGTCATTGGCTTGCCTGTCGAAAAGTATGGTTAGTCGGTCTTCTAAACCCTCGCGACTGACCTGACAAAAATATTCTTCGATCGTCATCCCATCAGGGATTGGAAAATTTGGCAGAAAGTATTCGCCTAATCGAACATCGACATTACAGCGTTTAGCTATTTCCAGTGTATTTTCAAGCGCTTCTGGTATATCAGCAAACAGTTCGACCATTTGCTCCTGTGTCTTGAAATATTGCTCTTCGGTATAGTATTTAGGGCGTCGTTTATCGTCTAACGTATAACCCTGGTTGATGCAAATACGTGCTTCATGGGCCTCGAAATCATCCTGCTGTATAAAGCAGGTGTAATTTGTTGCCACGACGGGAATAGCCAACTTCTCAGCTATATCTAATGCGTCATTCAGGTATTGGTTTTCTTTTTTTCTACCGAGTCGCTGAATTTCTATATAAAATCTATCACCAAGCAACTCAAGCCACGCCTCCGCCCTTTCCTGAGCCAACCCCGGCTTACCATTAGCACTTGCCTGCCCGATATCGCCGTCAGTCGCCCCAGAAAGAACAATAATCCCAGCATGCTGTTGCTCAAGCCATTCGCGCTGAACAACAGGACGACCAGTCTTTTGGCCCTTGGTATAAGACAACGACACTAACTCGGTAATATTGCGATAACCGTCGTTGTTCATTGCCAACAGCACCAAGCGAAACTGCCCATCACTGTTGTTGGGATCGTCAACCCATATATCCACTCCAATAACAGGTTTTAAGCCCGCTCCCTGTGCGTTCTTATAAAACCTGACTAACGCACACATATTGGATTGATCAGTTAATCCGACTGCGGGCATTCGATTATTTTTAGCTGAGCTAATCAGCTCTTTAATTCGGGTGATCCCATCAACCATCGAGTACTCCGTATGGTTGCGCAGGGACACATAGCGTGGTGCGGAGTCTGTCGGTGAGGACAATGTATCAGACATATTGGCTCACGGGCTTAAAACTTTTACGATGAATGATAGTTATCCCCTTCTCTGCCAGGGCTTCAAGATGCAATTTTGTGGGATACCCTTTGTGCTTAGCCAAACCATATCCTGGATATTGCTTATCCAATTCAACCATCATTCTATCCCTTGTTACTTTGGCTAGAATGGATGCTGCAGATATTTCCGGCTCGGTTAGATCCCCTTTTACGATAGTTTCAGTCGCTATACCAAAATCCGGACTCATATGTCCGTCTACTCGAACCAGCTGTGGTTTAACTTCTAGTCCGTCTACTGCTCTTTTCATAGCGACGAATGTCGCCTGCAATATATTAATATCATCTATTTCGCCAACATCAGCTATCCCCAGCGACCAAGCCAACGCTTTTTCTTTAATCTCATCAAACAACTTTTCGCGCTTTTTCTCGCTAAGTTTTTTGGAGTCAGTTAGGCCCGAAATAGGATTTTTGGGATCGAGAATAACCGCAGCTGTAACTACCGGCCCTGCTAATGGACCGCGACCAACTTCATCGACACCTGCTATATATTGATTAGGCACTTTCAATCACCTCTTTGACGGCTTTAGCTGCGCTTAACGCCGCATTTTTACGCAGCGTATGGTGTATCCTAAGCAACGCCTCCTTCATGGCTTGCACTGTTTTCGGCTGGCCCTCTAATCTTTGTAATTCCTGATAGATATTAGCAGCAGTCATATCATCTTGAAGTAACTCTGGTACTATCATTTTATCCGCTAGGATATTCGGCAAACTGACCCATGAAATCGTAATCATCCGTTTAACTATCTGGTACGTCAGCCATGAGACACGATATACCACCACCATTGGCTTATTCAGCAATGCAACTTCCAAAGCAGCCGTACCCGAAGCAACCACGACATAATCCGACCGCCGAACCACTTCACGCATTCCTTCTTGCTTAATCGTAATTTTATCTTGCAATCCAACAGGAATATTTTTGCGGATATATTGGTGAAGAGCCTTAGTTGCTGCGGGAACGACAAAGCGCGTGTTGTCGGTATACATTCCGACGAGCCTTACATACTCAGGAAGCAGCCTCTCAACCTCCATTCGACGACTGCCAGGTAATAAGGCAATGATCCGCTGACGGTTTTCCCCACTCGGGTCTTGCGCCGAATCAGGGCTATCCATATCCGAAACTGGCTCTATTTCGTCGGCAAAGGGGTGGCCAACGAAGGTTACGGGCACGTCTTTTTCGGCATAAAGCTTAGCTTCGAAGGGAAAAAGTGTAAGCACCCTGTTGGTAATGGCTTTTAGCGTATCAATACGTCCCTTTTTCCAAGCCCAAACAGAAGGGCTGACATAATGAACACTTTTGATACCACTGCTATGCAGCTTTCTCTCAACAAATAGATTAAAGTCTGGAGCATCAATGCCAATATAGATATCCGGCTTGAGGGCCTGCATTTTTGATGTGAACTTACGGCGAATTTTTAGCAACGGAAAGAGCTGCTTAAGAACTTCAACTATCCCCATGACCGCGATACTTTCTTGGTTTAGCAACGGTTCACAACCAGCTTTTCTCATCATTGGACCGGCTGAACCAACAAAATATGCATTGGGATAATATTCCTTGAGCGCCTCAATTAGTGACGCACCAAGTCTATCGCCAGATGACTCACCGGCACATATGGCGATAACAGGCCTAGCTTCTGCTTTTTCTGATAGAGGCATTACATATACCCAAACGACTTCAAGATG
>DFOV01000235.1 GCA_002376965.1 Gammaproteobacteria bacterium UBA3532 | reverse complement strand
TACCTTAAACAGGTTGAGCGCGAAGGTGCTGATATGCTGCACTTCGGCGCTTTGCTCGGCATTCTTTATCTTGACCCAGGGCTCTTCGCTATCAACAAATTGGTTAGCCTTGTCGGCTAGCGTCATAATAGCGCGCATGGCCTTGCTGTATTCGCGTTTTTCGTAATGCTCGGCGATGGTTGGGCCTGCTTCGACAAATTGGTTCCAAAGCTCAGGGTCGGCGATCTGATCAGATAGCTTTTTATCGAATTTTTTGACGATGAAGCCAGCGGTGCGGCTGGCGATATTGACCACCTTATTGACCAGGTCAGCATTCACCCGTTGGGCAAAGTCGCTCAGATTGAGATCAATATCATCGACGCCCTGGGTTAACTTGGCTGCATAGTAATAACGCAGGTACTCTGGATTAAAATGATCCAGATAGGTTCGGGCTTTAATAAAGGTGCCACGTGATTTCGACATCTTGGCATTATTGACCGTGACATAGCCATGCACATTCACCGCGGTTGGCATGCGGTAGTCACTGGCATCAAGCATGGCAGGCCAGAACAGACAATGGAAGTTAACGATATCCTTGCCGATAAAGTGATAGAGCTCTGCTTGTGAATCCTTGTTCCAGAATGCGTCAAAATCTAGCCCTGGTGTTTTATCACACAGGTTTTTGAAGCTGGCCATATAACCAATGGGAGCATCCAGCCAGACATAAAAGAACTTATTGTCACTGCCAGGGATCTCAAAACCAAAGTAAGGCGCATCGCGTGAAACACACCAAGGCTGTAACCCAGCTTCAAACCATTCATTCAGCTTGTTGATGACCTGCGATTGCAAGCGCTTATCATCGCCCCAGCTCTTGAGCATGTCCGAAAAGTCCTGGAGTTTGAAAAAGTAATGTTCAGATTCTTTTTCAATCGGCGTTGCGCCAGAAATGGCTGAGACTGGATTTTTTAAGTCCGTCGGTTCGTAAGTCGCGCCACAGGCATCACAGTTGTCACCATTCTGATCGCTGGCACCACAACGAGGACACTCGCCTTTAACAAAGCGATCCGGCAAAAACATTTGCTTTTCTGGGTCAAAAAGTTGCGAAATAGTTTTGGTTTCGATGTGGCCTTTATCTAGCAGGCTGGTGTAAATTTTCTCTGATAACGCACGGTTTTCATCGCTGTGCGTTGAGTAATAGTTATCGAAGCCAATATGGAAATCGGAGAAATCCGTGGCGTGTTCTTGATGGGTTTGCTCGATGAGTTGCTCTGGAGTTAAGCCCAGCTGCTGAGCCTTCAGCATAATCGGCGTACCGTGTGCATCATCAGCGCATACATAGTAGCAGGCGTTGCCAGCCATCTTCTGATATCGAACCCAAATATCGGTCTGAATATATTCAAGCATATGGCCAAGATGAATGGGGCCATTGGCATAAGGTAAGGCGCTGGTGACGAGTATATTTCGCACGGTGGATCCTCATCGTTAAGTTCGTTTTTTTAGGTGCCTAGGGAACAGTCAAACCGCCGTTATCTCATGGTTTCTCAGGCGACATTCAGGCATGAAATTCAAAGGCGCAACTATACCGGATCTTGTCTATTCTGTCAGCGATCAAATCAACGCCAGCGCGCTCGATTTCTTTATTTACTCCCCCATGCTAAACTCTGCGCAAAAATAGACCGTTGAGGAATGCTATGGCTTTAGCCGTTGAATCGATCGAGCAAGCGCTGGTTGAAGCGTTTGTTGTGCCGCCATTTGAGGGGCGACTATCAAAAGATAATATTCAGACATTGACGCTTGATGGCGATAATGTCCATGTTGCCATTCATACTGGGTTTCCTTGCAAGCAAATAGCGAAACAATGGCAGACCAATATTGAGCAAACGCTGCATAGCATTGGTGCGGCAAAGGTGGCGGTGGAGTTTTCGTGGAAAGTGGCCACTCATGCTCCTCAAGGCAAAAGTGGCGAACCGCGGGAAGGTATCAAGAATATTATTGCCGTGGCGTCGGGCAAAGGAGGCGTTGGTAAGTCTACCACCGCTGTTAACCTGGCTCTGGCGCTTCATCATGAAGGAGCGCGTGTTGGTATTCTTGATGCAGATATTTATGGCCCTAGCCAGCCAATTATGTTGGGGGCCGCAAAGCAACGCCCTGAGTCAAAAGATCAGAAAAGTATAGAGCCGGTTGTAGCGCATGGCATTCAATCTATGTCTATCGGCTATTTAGTCGAGCCTGAACAGGCGATGGTATGGCGGGGACCTATGGCCAGCGGTGCTTTACAGCAGCTGATCAATGACACGCGCTGGGATAACCTGGATTATTTGATTGTCGACCTGCCTCCGGGGACTGGTGATATTCAGCTGACACTATCGCAAAATGTTCCATTGACGGCGGCGGTGGTGGTAACTACGCCTCAGGATATTGCTTTGGCTGATGCTCTGAAAGGCATTCATATGTTCGAAAAAGTGAAGGTGCCTGTGCTTGGTGTTGTGGAAAACATGGCAGTGCATATATGTAAAAACTGCGGTCATGAAGAGCATATCTTTGGTCGGGGTGGTGGTGAACGCTTAGCTGCACAGCATCAGGTTAGATTTCTTGGCGCCTTGCCATTGTCGCTAAGTATTCGTGAGCTGGCGGATAGCGGTACACCAACGGTAGCGGCAGATCCCGAAAGCCCTGAAGCAATTTTATATCGTGAGGTTGCTGTGACTGCGGCGGCTTCTCTGGCCAGCGAACCGCGCTTTGCCGCAAAAATTCCCACCATTACTATTACCAACGATTGATGGAGAGACAATGACGATTAAATCCGATAAGTGGATCCGCCGCATGGCTGCTGAACAGGGCATGATCAGTCCATTTGAACCTGGGCAGGTTCGCTATAGTGAGTCTGGTGAGCGTTTGGTTTCTTACGGCACGTCAAGTTATGGCTATGATGTGCGTTGCTCGCGTGAGTTTAAGATCTTCACCAATATCAATTCAGCCGTTGTCGATCCAAAGAATTTTGATGATGCCAGTTTTGTCGATGTGGAATCTGACATCTGTATTATCCCGCCAAACTCATTCGCTTTAGCTCGCACGGTCGAATATTTCAAGATCCCACGCAATGTGTTAACCGTCTGTTTAGGTAAGTCGACTTATGCCCGTTGTGGCATTATCGTTAATGTCACGCCGCTTGAGCCTGAGTGGGAAGGGCATGTTACTTTGGAGTTTTCGAATACTACGCCATTGCCTGCAAAAATCTATGCCAATGAGGGCGTGGCTCAGATGCTATTTTATGAGTCTGACGAAGTATGTGAGCAGTCTTACAAAGATCGTGGTGGTAAATATCAGGGGCAAACTGGCGTTACCTTACCTAAAACGTAACGTCTGGGCTAATGCTGGGTATATCGCTGAGTGGCTGGATGTTTCTTGCGCAAAACGCCGTGAAATCATCCCTGATGGCTTAACTGCTGCATCCATGCAGCAGATATTTGCTTCAGAAACATCCAGCCACTCAGCGATATACCGATAGTTTGGCTCTAAAGCTATTTAGTTGCTTTTGGGTACGAAATAGCATCAATTTCAAGATGATAATTTTCGTCGCCATCTCGATATTGCACCATCTTTACTGGTATTAGTTGGTGATCATAGGCAAACCAGATGTGGGACTCACGGTCTTTACGCGAAATTGTCACATGGTGAGTTGCATAGCTGACTTCGTTGACTACGATAGTTTCGTCTTTAACGTACTTAAACACGTATTGACGCAACTTGCTTTCTTTTGCGACATTAAATGTGACGGCGTTACCTGCTGCTAGAGTTTTATCATGCAGTGACTTTTTTAGAAGCAGGCTCTGGCATAGCGGTGTTGTGCTGTTGTTGCTGAGAGGCAATTTTTTCTCGGCGTCTCCCGTGGGCAATAGCAGCTTGTTGTCATAGTCGAACTGCCTGCCCCACGCTGCGTCCTTGCGAAAGCCATCGATGGTTATTTTATATTCATCGAAAGCCAGCTGGTTTTCACTGTTGGCGGTGAACAAGCAATATTCTTCGCGGTAATCTTTTAAAAACAGGTAACTGGCATCGGTGATGGAGCGATACACAAATTGGCCGTCTGGTTGCTGATATAGCTTGCGGCTGGCTTTTCCGAGGTCGAAAGAGCCACGGCCAATCTTGTAGGTCGCATCAAAAGCGCGGAGATAGGGAGGCGGCTCGCTCTTTGAAGCCGCTTTAGCAAGGTTGGCCGATTCAGCAAGGTTAGTCGATTCAGCATAGCTTGATTGTGCCATGCTGAATAACAGAAGTGGGCTAAGGAGTAACGGCCATCGCCGCTGAGAGTATCGGTTGTCCATCCATTAGTGCCTGATTGTCGCGCATGGAAAGGCGGCCTTGAGAAAACCAGCCGACAACTTCAGGATAAAGTTGGTGTTCCAGCGCTTTGATTTTATCGGTAAGCGTATCTTCTGTGTCTTCGGGTTCTATCTTAAGTTTGCGTTGAGCGATAATCGGCCCACCATCTAGCTCTTCTGTGACAAAGTGAACAGAGCTGCCATGAAAAGTATCCCCGCTTTCCAATACGCGACGGTGGGTATGTAGCCCCGTATATTTGGGCAGTAGTGATGGGTGGATATTAATCAGTCGCCCAGCGTAGTGATTCACAAAGCCTGGACTAAGTATGCGCATAAAACCAGCTAGGACAACAAGGTCGGGCGAGAAGCGGTCAATAAGTTGAATCAGGGAGCGATCATAGGATTCGCGGGTATCATATCCGGTATGATCCAGCAAATAGCCTGGAACTCGGGCTTTTAAGGCTCTGGTCAGGCCATGGGCATTGGGGCGGTTGCTGATAACCGCAGCTACTTCACCATTAATCTTTTTGGTTTGGCAAGCATCGACAATCGATTGCATGTTACTGCCGTTGCCTGAGATAAGAATGACAATATTGATTTTACTGCCGTACATTAGCCTGCTCCCTGAAGAATAACCTCTGGCTTTTCACTATCGGATTTTTCTATATGTCCCATGACAAAGGCTGGTTGGCCTTGTTTGGAGAATTCTTCCAGCGCATCTTCAACCCAGGACTTCGATACGCAAACAATCATACCAATGCCACAGTTGAAAGTGCGATACATTTCATGGGTATCGACATTGCCTTTTTGTTGCAGCCAACTAAAGATTGGGGGCCACTGCCAAGAGCTGGTATCGATAATGGCATTGGTGTAGTCCGGCAACACTCTTGGGACATTTTCATACAGGCCGCCGCCAGTAATATGCGAAATAGCATGAACTGGGACTTCTTTTAATACTCCCAGTACCGCTTTGGTATAGATAGTGGTTGGCTCTAACAGGGTTTGCCCCAGGGTTTTTCCTTCAAATTCTTGTGAAGTGTCAGACTGACTGACTTCCAGTATCTTACGAATCAGTGAGTAGCCATTCGAATG
>DFOV01000415.1 GCA_002376965.1 Gammaproteobacteria bacterium UBA3532 | reverse complement strand
CTGGGAAACAACCCCTCTTCCATGCCGCATAGGAAGACTAATGGAAATTCTAACCCTTTGGCGGAATGCAATGTCATCAGCTGAATACAACTTTCGTTGGGATCGGCTTGTCCTTCTCCAGCTTCTAAGGCCGCATGAGCCAAAAAGGCGCTAAGAATTGGCATAGGCTCATCTAATTCTTGTGGAGCCTGAAACTGACGGCAGGCCGTGATAAGCTCATCCAGGTTTTCCAGTTTAGTCCGCCCTTTCTCAGAGTTATCCTGCTGGTACTGCATCCACAATCCTGATTGCTTTATGGCAATATCACATTGAATCGCCAAGGACTGCTCGTGTGTTTTTTGGCGCAGCTCAGTGATCAAATCAAGAAAAGCCGCCACCGCACTTAGTGCTCGCGGACTTAGCCCCTTAGAAGTGACCATATTAGCAGCTGCGCGCCACATCGACAGGTTTTCTTTACGCGCATGATCGCGGATCAGCATGACGGTTTTATCACCAATACCACGGGTTGGCGTGTTGACCACGCGCTCAAAGCTGGCATCATCGTCACTGCTTTCGATGAGGCGCAAATAGGCCAGTGCATCTTTAATTTCGGCACGCTCGAAAAAGCGTTGTCCGCCATAAATACGGTAGGGAATGCTGGCTCGAATCAGCGCTTCTTCCAGCAAACGCGACTGGGCATTGGAACGATACAGCAACGCAATATCTTCACGGGAAAAGCCCTTATCAAGATAACTTTCAATGGTAGATACTATAAAGCGTGCCTCATCAACTTCGTTGAATGCAGCATAAAGTGAGATGGGTTCACCATCGGGATATTCAGTCCATAGCTCTTTTCCCAAACGCTCGGTATTGTGACCAATCACGGCGTTGGCAGCCTCAAGAATCGTCCCGCTGGAACGGTAGTTTTGTTCTAACCGAATCACCGCACAGCCTGAAAAATCGTGACTGAATTGGTGAATATTTTCAACCTTGGCACCACGCCAGCCATAAATCGACTGATCGTCATCTCCGACGATCATCAGCTGCCCGTTGTCTCCAGTAAGCAGCCTAATCCAGGCGTATTGAATTGAATTAGTATCCTGGAATTCATCCACCAAAATATGTTCAAAGCGACGTTGATAATGATCGAGCAGTACAGGATGATTAAGCAACACTTCATGGCAACGCAACAACAGCTCGGCAAAATCCACCAGGCCACTGCGAAAACATTGCTGCTCATAGGCGGCATAAATGCGCTGTAAGGTTTGGGTATAGTCACGATAGCCGCCATCAACATCACGGGCGCGGCGTCCTTCATCCTTGTGTCCGTTGATATACCATTGCACCTGCTTCGGAACAAACTCCTTATCACTTAAGCCTTGCTCACGAATAATGCGTTTGATTAACCGCTGTTGATCGTCACTATCCAGAATCTGGAAGTTTTGGGGCAAATCTGCTTCTTGCCAATGTGCTCTCAATAGCCGGTGACACAAGCCATGAAAGGTGCCAACCCACATCCCCTGCACGCCCCGACCAGTCACCTCTTCTACCCGACCACGCATTTCGGCAGCGGCCTTATTGGTAAAGGTAACGGCCAATATGCTATAGGGAGATACGCGCTGATGCTGCATAAGCCAGGCAATACGATGAACGAGTACACGGGTTTTTCCGCTCCCGGCCCCAGCTAAAACCTGGATATAGTTCTTTTCGCAACTGACCGCGTCGCGCTGAGCTTTATTAAGATGATTAAGATCGAGAGGTTGGTGCATGGCATTCATCTGAAATTAAAACCGCTCCATTCTAAAGAACTGCAGACCAACACGCTAGTTCTTGTTGATTGTTGACGAATGCAGAGCTATCCATCTGTACCCTCACTAAACAGCAAAACTATATTGCAAAAAAAAAGCAGGGCTTGCGCCCTGCTTTCTTAACTGCTTTGGGTGTTACTAAGGGATTAAGCTTTTTTAGATTTACGGCGTAAGCCCAAACCTAATAGTCCCAAACCAACCAGTGCAATACCAGCAGGCTCAGGAACGGTTACACTACGGATGCTAAGGTCAACCGCAGCAGCACCAGATAAAGTAAGCTCCATCGCACCAACAGAAGACAAATCTAATGCTGAAGAGAAAGAGTTAAAATTGAAGGCCACTGATTGCGGCGAAAGCACTTGACCCACAGATTTAAATACTGTTTCAAAGGTACCGTCCATATCCCAAACGGTTAGCTCAAAGGTTGCGCCCAGGTCAGTTGATAAGACGTCTATAACAAATGCCGAACCAGCAGAAAGTAAATCCACACCACTAAGACCCATTGCATCGATACTGTCGCTGCCATCAATACCGTCCCATTGGATAGTAGAGAATGCAGTTACGCCCGTGTCAGTGCTGTGGTGATAATTGCCACCCACAACGTTAACGTCTGCAGATAGCCCATGCTCATTGTCGATCACTCCCAGATAAACATCACGCTCACCGCCAAGAATGCCTGCACCTTCCACTTGAGAAGAGACAGAGCCAGTGGAGCCACTGACCTCAAGAAACTGCTCAGTAGTGAAATCATCAACGATAAGTACAGCACTAGCGCTAGAAGCAGCAACCAACGCTGCACCACCAAATAAAGTTGAAAGTACTTTTGTCATAATCATTTCCAAATCCAGAGAAGAGCGCCCTGTTATATACAATGATTATGCCAAAACCAATAAAAGCATAAGTATTAGCCACTTACGCTTTTATCTTACATTATAAATATCGAATATATCGCTTAAGTGTAAAAGATACTGACTATTTCCATGCTATCTATTTCCTCATCACCCATTGCCTCACGATCGCCCCTATACTGTACCGAAAGGCTACACTGTGCCGAAAAGCTATGCTGCATGAGAAGCAACAGCCACCTCGGCTCGCATCAGATAGTCGAACGCTCCTAGCGCCGCGTTAGCTCCTTGGCCCATCGCGATGATGATTTGCTTGAACGGTATGTTTGTTACATCACCCGCCGCATAGATTCCAGGCTGGCTGGTCTCGCCCTTAGCACCGACAACAATTTCGCCACGCTCGGTCAGCTCGATGGTGTCGCGCAAAAATTCAGCATTGGGTATCAAGCCAATCTGGACAAATATACCCGCCAAAGCAATCGACTTTTGTTCGCCCGAAGCTCTATCTTTATAGGTGAGACCGGTTACTTTGTTACCATCACCCACAACCTCGGTAGTCTGCGCTTGTGTTATAACATCGATATTGGCGGCTTCACGCACCTTACGCTGAAGCACTTCGTCGGCCCGCAGTCGAGAATCGAACTCCAAAACAGTTACGTGTTCGACAATGCCAGCCAGATCCAAAGCGGCTTCTATTCCCGAGTTTCCGCCACCAATCACAGCAACGCGTTTACCTTTAAATAGAGGACCATCACAATGAGGGCAATAAGCCACGCCAGAACCACGGTACTCTTTTTCACCGGGCACATTCATTTCTCGCCAACGTGCGCCGGTGGCCAGTAATATAGAGCGCGATTTTAAAACCGCGCCGTTTTCCAACTCGACTTTTATATAGTCACCAGCATTTTGTGCGGGGATTACCTGGCTGGCCTTCTGGCCTTTCATGATATCAACATCATAATCTTTAACATGCTCTTCCAGGCTTGCTACAAGCTTTGGCCCTGTGGTTGATTGGGTGGCGATAAAATTTTCTATGCCTAGTGTATCTGCCACTTGGCCACCAAAACGATCCGCAACAATCCCTGTGCGAATACCCTTTCTTGCGGCATATATCGCGGCCGATGCCCCAGCTGGGCCGCCGCCAACGACCAAAAAGTCGTACGGTTTTTTATCGTTTAACGTTGCAGATTCTCTCTTTGCAGCATTGTTATCGACCTTACTCAAAATTTCGCCAAGCGTAATCCGACCCTGAGAAAATGACTCGCCGTTTAGAAAAACCGAAGGAACAGCAAGAACATTGCGCTGTTCAGCTTCTTCAGGATACACAGCACCATCAATCATTACATGCGTTATGCGAGGATTCAGTGCAGCCATCATATTCAGAGCCTGAACAACATCTGGACAATTCTGGCACGATAGCGACACAAAGGTTTCGAAATGCAAATCGCTATCTAACGCGCGGATTTGCTCGATAACATCAGTGTCCAGCTTTAGCGGATGACCACCACTGTGTAACAGCGCCAATACCAAAGATGTAAATTCATGCCCCATTGGCAGCCCAGCGAATCGAATCTCCGTTCCCTGTTCGGAGCGAATTAACATAGACGGAACGCGCTCTTTATCTCCTTCGCCAGCCTCAACACGCACCTTGGCTGACAGTTCGCCAATTTGTTCAACGAGTTGTGAAAGCTCTTTAGATTTAGCCGAGTCATCAACAAATTTGACGATCGTCACCGGCTGCTTCAAGTTTTGAAGATAAGTCGCTAGTTGTTGTTTCATTGATTCATTTAACATCGTCACACCCATTATTTATTGATTAACCTGATTAGTGGTTGGTGCCTCAGCAAAACTCGGCCGTTTTGATTCAGAGGGTAGTCTTGATTCAGAGGGAGAAGTGAGCGGAGTCGAAACGCTTCGACTCCGCATAAGGCCCTTGGCGCTTTAGATTTTTCCAACGAGGTCTAACGAAGGCGCCAACGTTTCTTCGCCAGGCTGCCATGCAGCAGGACAAACTTCACCATCATGAGCCGCAACATACTGAGCCGCCTGGATCTTGCGAACAAGTTCTTTAGCTGAACGACCAATGCCCAGGTCATGCACCTCAGCGACTTTGATCTCACCTTCGGGGTTCACAACAAAGGTGCCGCGCAATGCCAACCCTTCTTCTTCAATCATCACACCAAAATTGCGTGAGATGGTTCCTGTCGGATCACCTAGCATTGGGAATTTAATCTTGCCGATGGTTTCCGAAGTATCGTGCCATGCTTTATGAGTGAAGTGAGTATCAGTAGAAACCGAATAGACTTCTACGCCCATTTCTTGAAGCTGAGCATAGTAGTCGGCCACATCACCCAACTCGGTTGGGCAAACGAAGGTGAAGTCAGCAGGATAGAAAAAGAAAACCGTCCACTTACCAGCCAGGTCTTCACTGTTTACATCAACAAACTCACCGTTGTGATAAGCAGTTGCTTTGAAAGGAAGTAACTTTGTATTGATAATAGATTGTGCCATGATTATCTCCGTTATTTGGTTTTAATGTACTGCCAGGTTTGGTTAAGTAGTTAAGTTGTTTAACGTGAGTTCATGGTATGCCAGCGGAATAACAAACTAAAATCGTTTGTTCATATCAAATCAATAGACAATACCTATTGTTAACCAGGAATGCCCATGCGAGTAGGTAATAAGACATATCAAAGTATTTGGCACGACAAGCATAGCGATGCCATTTTCATCATCGACCAAACACAGCTACCCCATCGCTTTGAAGTCATTGAGCTCAAGACGTTAGATGATGCAGAAGATGCGATTAAGGACATGTGGGTACGCGGCGCACCGCTGATCGGAGTAACGGCCGCCTTTGGCATTGCCATTGCCATGCGTGAGAGCGGTAATGACAGCAGTTTGGGCCATGCAATCAAATGCCTGGCCCAAACACGCCCCACCGCGGTCAACCTGCAATGGGCATTACAGCAGATGGAAGCACGACTAAGGCAAATCCCCAGTCAACAACGCGCTCAAGAAGCACTGGCAATCGCAAACGAGCTGGCCCAGCAAGACATAGAGACCAACCAAAGCATTGGCCGTTTTGGAAGTGAACTCATCGAAAATAGATATCAACAGTTACAGCGGCCACTGAACATCCTTACCCACTGCAACGCAGGCTGGTTAGCTACCGTAGACTATGGCACCGCACTCGCGCCCATCTACACCGCCTATGACAAGGGTATTCCATTACATGTATGGGTTGACGAAACGCGCCCACGCAATCAAGGCGCATCGCTGACCGCTTGGGAATTACAACAACACGGCATCCCCCACACGCTCATCGTAGACAATGCCGGTGGTCACTTAATGCAACAAGGAAGTGTCGATATGGCTATTGTTGGCTCTGATCGCACCTGCGCCAATGGCGATGTGTGCAACAAAATAGGCACCTACCTAAAAGCACTGGCGGCTTATGACAACCATTGCCCTTTCTATGTCGCTCTGCCCAGCTCAACGATTGACTGGTCGCTTAAGCATGGCTCAGAGATCCCAATAGAAGAACGCTGCAGTGATGAAGTAACTCACATTAGTGGCAAAGATAGCCAAGGCAGAATCCAACAAGTACAAATCACACCGGATAACACCCCTGCCTGCAACCCTGGCTTTGATGTCACACCAGCAAGATTAGTCAACGGACTAATCACCGAACATGGCGTCTACTCAGCTACGAAAGAGGCATTAAGTGCATTGGAAACCAAGCTGATGGGAGCAGCACATGGAGAAGAATGAGCAACAAATGCGTCAGTCGTTGATTGACTATTGTATCGAGATGGATCAGCGCGGACTGAACAAAGGCACCAGTGGTAATGCGTCAATTCGTTGGCAAGATGGCTTGTTCATAACGCCCAGCGGTATGGCTTATGATCAACTAACGGTGGAAGACATCGTTTATATCGACGACCAAGGCAAAGCACCAGCCAATCAACGCCGCCCATCCAGCGAATGGCACTTCCATCATGCCATCCTGCAATCTCGACCGGAACTCAATGCCGTTCTGCATGCCCATAGTCCCAAAGCGACAGCGGTTGCTTGCATGGAACGTGAGCTTCCACCTTTTCATTATATGATCGCTATCGCAGGTGGTGACTCTGTTCGTTGTGCGCCATACCACACTTTTGGAACTCCGGCCCTCGCAGAAGCAGCGGTAGCGGCACTGCATAACCGACGCGCGTGTCTGCTGGCACATCATGGCATAATAAGCGCTGGGCATGACATTAAGAGCGCATTCACTGTACTCCAGGAAATCGAGCACCTCTGTTCGATATACCTTGATATCATCGCTATTGAGCCAATCAAAAACCTGACACCAAGCCAAATCGACGAAGCAATCAAAAAATTCGCAAGCTACGGCAAGCAGTAGCCTTAACTAAAAAGGGATATTTTTCCCTATATTTCTATGCTAAAGTGCGCCCATATATTTTGCCACGAGTTTGCGCCAATGAAATTTCATAAACTTATCCTCGCATCCTGTATGTTAGCCGCCCTTCAGGGTTGCGGTTCGGATAGCGACAATGACGATAGCAATAACATCACCAGCGAAAGCGGTATTTTTGTTGATGACCCAGTGTCCGGAATCTATTATGAATCGCCATCGTTTCAAGGCTTTACCGACAGTGAAGGACGCTTCAATTATGCGCCGGGCGAAACCGTCTCCTTTTTTATTGGTGGGTTGAAAATAGGGGAAGCCATCGGCGCGCCGACAGTTACCCCGCTCGATCTTGCTCCCGAAGGAGCACAGTTTGTTAATAGCCCCATCGTGGTCAACATTATTCGATTACTTCAATCCATTGATACTGACCCCAGCGATAATGTGATTGAAATTTCACAGCAAACCCGCGATATATTTGCTCAAACAACGCTCGACTTAACGACTCCCCTGCCGCAACAACTCCCACAAGACGGCGAATTGGCTCGCCTGTTCGAGGCGCTACAGGCTGCACACCCAGGTTCTCCAGGCTTAGTCAGCAGTGACGAAGCGATTCAACATTTTTCGCAACAGCTAACGCTTATTGGCATACCAGCCGAGCTGGATAGTGACAATGATGGTGTGGGTGATAGCCAAGACGACGACGATGACAACGACGGCATTCCCGATAACGAAGATAGCGCGCCGCTTGATCCTAGCCAACCCACGGTTGAGCCTGAAGATGGCGAAGAGCAGCCGGATGAAACCGACAATGGCACGACCAATCCTGAGCAACCGGAAGGCAACGAAGGCAACGAAGGCAACGAAGGCAACGAAGGCAACGAAGGCAACGAGCAACAGGATAATGTTGATCCGCCGCCTCCGCCACTAACTAATACCAACAATGTTATCGACTCCGACAATGATGGATTGGTAAACGCCAAAGACACCGATGATGACAATGATGGTGTACCAGACAACGCAGATGCATTCCCGCTGGATCCAACCGAATCTCAAGACTGGGATGGCGATGGTCAAGGCGACAATGCTGATAACGACGACGACAACGATGGCGTTGTTGATGAGCAGGATGCCTTTCCTTATGACCGCAAGGAGTCAATGGACAGCGACCAGGATGGAATTGGCGACAACGCCGATAATGACGATGACAACGACGGTGTCGACGATCAAAACGATGCATTTCCTTTTGATCCAACCGAATCGCAAGATTTCGATAATGACGGCATCGGCGATAATGCAGATCCCGATGATGATAACGATGGCTCGCCCGATGAAACCGACGCCGATCCATACGATCCAACGGTAACCGAAGGCATTTTAGGCATTATAGACTTTGAGTGGGTGACCACCGCCGATACCTCCTGGGAAGTGATTGATGACGGCGTATCTGGCCCCGCTATGCGCAGTGGCGATATCGATGACAACGAGTCTTCAACACTATCCATGCGTGTTAACGTAGCTCACGACGATTCTGAACTCAGCTTTTATTGGAAAACCTCATCGGAGCTTGGATGGGACTACCTGATATTCTCTATCGACGGTCAGTTCCGCCAGGAAATTAGCGGCCAAACTTCTTGGCAAAAAGTCAATTTGCCGATCAGTGCAGGTGAACATACCTTGACCTGGAGCTACCAGAAAGACGGCAGTGTTTCTGACTTTGAGGATGCCGGTTATCTCGACTCGATTCGCATTGCTGAATTAGATAGCGATAACGACGGCATTCCGAACAGGCTCGACGAGGATGATGATAATGACGGCGTGCTAGATGATGATGATTGTGCGCCAACCAATCCCAATGTATTGGAATGTGGTACGTTAAGCCCAGGCGTCAACGCAGGTGTTGACATGTACCTACGCGGAATTGGTGGAGACTGGGGAAGGGCTACCCCTCTTACTTTCGCTGACGGCGTATATAGTGCTACTGTAGAAGTGGCAGGAGGAATCGAGATCTTTAAATTTGCCGATGCCGACTGGTCTGCCACAACCAACTGTGGTGTGCCGTCCGAGTTAGAGGCATTGCCATTGCCTGTCGAAGCAGTACACCCGTCTCTGTGTGCGGGCGGTTTCGATGCCAAAGACATCTATATCGAGCCCAATGCAGGCACCTACACCTTCCTATTTAGCTACGGTGGCAATGATGGCAACACGGGTAGCGGAACATTTACTGTCACTAGTGGCGGAGAGCATCCAGGTACGCCGCACCCTATATTAGGTTTATTGCCTGGAGACAATGCAGGAACTGAAATGTATCTGCGTGGTATAGGAGAAGATTGGGGACTAACTTATCCCATGCAATGGGAGCAGGGTATATATACTATTGAATTGCCCATAGAAGCAGGCTCCGAACGCTTTCAATTTGCCGACGCAGACTGGTCGCCCGCCACAAAGTGCGGAGAGATACCAAGTCAACAAGGCGTAGCCGTTTCTCTCGACACCACCCACTCGCTAATCTGCGCGGGAGGATTCGATGCAGCAGATATCAGCATGGATTTCACCGGTGGGTTCTACCTTTTTGGCTTTCAGTATGAAGCGGTGGATAACGACAGTGGCGCTGGCATGATGCATGTCACAAAAACGGCGAACCTGCCACTTCCCCCAGAAACCGTATTTATAAGCCCTGGCAACGATACTGGCGTAACAATGTATCTACGCGGTATCCGTGGTGACTGGGGAGCCTCAACACCGATGACGTTCAACGATGGCATATATAGCGTTGACGTATTTGCCTCAGGTGCAGAGTCTTTTCGGTTTTCCGACGCAGGCTGGACAGATACTCGCCACTGCGGTGCTTCAGCATTTCGTTGGGGAGAAACAAGCCAACTAAATACGCAGTATACCCTCACCTGCGATTGGGGGTTTGATTCCTCGAACATTGCTATTGAAGTAGATCCAGGCATCTACACCTTTGGCTTTAGCTATGGAGCAATTGTTGGCGATCAAGCCTTCGGCGAATATGCAATCATTGCTCCCGGTTCAACCCTTGCTCCGTCATCCATCCCCCCAACCCCACTACCAATAATAAACCGTGGCATTCCAGCGCCGGTTCAGATGTACCTTCGTGGCATTGACGGTGACTGGAGCACCACTAACCGCCTTGAATATAGGGATGGCATCTACAGCATAACAATGGACCTTGCTGGAGGTACCGAAGCCTTTAAATTTGCTGATGCAGATTGGGGTGGTACCACCAGCTGCGGCGTTGAAGCCAATTTCGAAGCAGTTCCTATGCCGTTAGCGATCAACAACCCACTATTTTGTGCTCCGGGTTTTGATTCCAAAGATATTCACATCGTCCCAGAAGCTGGCACCTACACATTCCATTTCAGCTACCAGGGAAGCGACGATGGTGAAACAGCGACTGGCGAGTTTGTTATTCTACCGGGACTGCTAAGACCTGAACTGGCTGGTTTTGTGCCTGAGCCAAGCGAGTTGGCGCTACCTCAAGGCATTGACACTGGCGTCGATATGTTTTTAAGGGGTATTGGCGGCGACTGGGGAACATCCACTCAATTGGCATTTCAAAATGGCATCTACCGCATAACATTGGAAGTCACAGGAGGAGTCGAAGCCTTTAAATTTGCTGATGATGCTTGGACGGGAGTGACCAATTGCGGGGTAGCACCTAACTTTCAAAATGAGCCGATGCCAATTGGTATAGTCAACCCATCAGTTTGTGCTGACGGCTTTGATGTTAGTGACATTATTATTGAGCCTGAGGCAGGTAATTATTTCTTCGGCTTTAGCTATGTTGGTAACGACGGTGAAACTGGTACAGGCAGCTTCCAAATCATTAGTCAACCTCTAGCTACAACTTCAGAGCAACTATCACTAGCCGCTGGCATTGACACTGGCGTTGATATGTTTCTAAGAGGCATCGGTGGCGACTGGGGAACAACCAATCAATTAGTATTTCAAGATGGAATCTACAGCACAACAGCTGAAATTGCCGGGGGAGCAGAAGCCTTTAAGTTTGTAGACGCAGATTGGAGCGGCCCAACAAACTGCGGTGTAGCGGCCAATTTCGAAGCAGTTCCCATGCCACTCAACGAAATAAACCCATCAGTCTGTGCTGGCGGCTTTGATGCAAAAGACATCACTATAGAGCCAGAAGCTGGCACCTACCTCTTTGGCTTCAGTTATGCGGGTGGTGATTTGGAAACAGGGACTGGTAGTTTCCAAATCATTGGGCAAAATCCAATTGTCACTCCAGAACCAGAGAATCCAGCAGCGCCGTTAACTGCTGGTGTTGAAGCTCCTGCGACACTCTATGTGGTTGGGGCGTTCAGTGATTGGACTTTTGAGGATAACAATGTTCTTCCATTTGACGGTGCGTCAGGAGTGTACACAAAGAATATTTCATTGCCTGACGGTGGGATGAGAATCTCTGATGATGGTTGGAGCGCAGGAACCAATTGTGGCGACGCGACTGGATCGTTTGAGACTGCTGTAGATTACGTTGCTGGCACCAAAGCAACTGCAGACTGTGCTACAGGGGGAGGCGTGTGGATTGTACCTGAAGGCGACTATTTCCTTGAATTTAGTTACGCTGGTGATGGTACAGGGGTATTAAGACTAAACTAGTTGCCCAACACAAAAGTTTTGAGCAATTAAATAGTAGACAGCTGCCTGGTCCATCATCGAAGAATTTGCATTCCAATCAAATGATAGGAAGCTGATGACCAGGCAGCTGTCACACGAATATTTCGTGGTTTCCCCTGTTACTGTTATTGGAGGCGATGGCCTTAGCCAAACTTACCTCGTTTGTACGCCCTCTTTTCAGTATACTAGAGCCCTACCAAAGCTAATGACACCGACAGCCAAACATGAGCGCTACTACGCCAGCTGAGAAGCAACAATCCAGCGCGTTACTATCAGATAACGAGCGTATCAGCTTGTACCTCAAGCAACGCACCCGCTTGACTCGCCTTCTCACGCTCGGGTTTTACACCTTTTTCCTTGAAGCCTTTGGCCTGCATCATTTAGCCAGTAATCATCTTTCGTTAGGCATCCTCCTCGTATCAATAGGCTTTTTTCCGAGCGTCTTGCTATTACGAGCCCTGTCGAATGAGGACAGAAATGACCGCCACTTAAATGTTCTGATTACTTTGCCTGCACTGTTTTTAGCGATTTATTTTATTTATAGCGGTTCCTATGAGGGTAGCGGGCTACTCTGGTGCTATCCATTGGCCATGATACTGTTTAATACACCGAGCTTAAAAACGGGGATAATTCTAAATGCGATTTTACTGATATGTGCCTGGGTGTTTTTCTATGCCGATCTGCCGTTTCTCGATGTTTACCCTTACCGTGATATCGAAAAGAGCCGCTTCATTCTGTCTTTTTTTGCGGTGATCCTGTTTTTAACTATCCACCAAAACTATCAACAACGCCTTATCAGCATGTTAAACAGCTCGCGGGAGGCGCTGCAGAAAGCTTCGCTATGTGATGATCTCACCGGTTTGCCGAATCGCCGCTATATGAATAACCGCTTAAGTCTGATCAGCGAACGCCAAACTGAACGCTCAGAAAAGATTGCGCTGCTGCTTATCGACCTCGATCATTTTAAACAATTAAACGAAGCCTTTGGCTACCAGGCTGGCGATCACTTACTGCTAACCATTGGTAGTGTTATCCAACAACAATTACGACGTAGTGACGAGGTGGTTCGTTGGGGTGGGGATGAGTTTATGGTGCTGCTCGGCCCCAAATCAACGGCAAATATTCGGCTAGTTGCTGAAAACGTTCGAAGCGCAATCGAGAATCATTCATTCGAAGTACGTGAAGAGCAGCCCAGTATCACAGCGTCTATCGCTGGCTGTGCCATCAAAGCAACTACCGAAAATATCCAACTGGCCCTTCAAGCCCTGGATAAGCAGGTTATTGCCTGCAAACAACAAGGACGCAACCGAGTTGGCATCACCTCACTGGCCCCGAGTGAATTACGCCAGCTGGGGATCATTTAGAATGCAACACTGAGTTCACCGATAAAATGCCGCCCTTCCATAGGGTAGTCAGCTATGGAACCATTTGATGGCTCAACCACGGCTTCATCGGTCAAATTACGCACCGTTAGCCCTAAGTTCCAATTATCAAACAAGCCTTTCATACGCAAACTCATATCGAGGGTGGCGTAGTTGGCTAGTTTATTTCTGGGATCACCGGGTGCCCGCTCGCGATTCATCACCCAGTTGGCTTGTGAAAACAGGGTTAGACGCTCACTCAACTCATTCTCAATCCCTAGATAAAGCTGTTGGCGTGGTGCATCGGCTATTGCTGCATCATTGTCACTGTGACGTGAGTCCTGAAACGAAAAGTTCCCAATAAGCGTCGTAGAATCGGTTGGGCTAAAGCGCGTTTCCAATTCAAAACCATTGCCTTGTTGCTCACCCGCATTTTGGGCAAT
>DFOV01000422.1 GCA_002376965.1 Gammaproteobacteria bacterium UBA3532 | reverse complement strand
TGGCGTTCGAAAGTCTGCATCCAGTAGCCCGCAAGCGCTGTGCATATGCAAGCGGCCTGCACTGCGCTTTCTGCCTAAGTCGGCCTGTTCAGTGACATAATCAAAACGCTTAAGCGCCAACCAGGCAGACGCACCGCTTGTAGGTGGTGCTTCAATGAGTTGCCATTGCGGCGGTTGACACTTCGCAAGTTCTGCCATTTGTAAATAGACCGCCTCGCACAAACCTTCTTCATGGCCAAGTGCGAGATTTTTAGAGGTAAACTTCACCAGCCAAGCCTCATCTCCAGGTTGAGCGAAGGTTCGACAATGCTGAGTTTCCCCAGCAGGCATATAAATTTGTGCCTTAGGTCTGGCCCCGCCCGAACTACCTCCGGCGACTAATGCAGCCAACACCAGTTGAGTATGCCCATCTAACTCATCGTGGTTGTCGTCTATATAATCTGACATTGAAGCATCGAACAGCGTTTGCGCTTCTAAGCCTAACGTCGCTAAATCAATATCCGCGTGCGTGGTGGCTGAAAACTCAGACACAGGAGAAAAAGACAATGCTCCCATGCCTTTATCACCGACAAAGGCCAGCCTATCCATCGCCGTTAATTGATTAGGCAGGATGCCCTGTTGCCGGAAAATACGATCTTGTAACAGCATGCCCCAACTATCGGGCAAACAATCTCCAAATACGCCATGTACACCTTGATGTGGCGCTTTAGGTGCGGCTTGAACTTGCGTGTTCGCTTGCAAAGTAAACGGTGATAAATTGCCAAACTGTTGCAAATAGCTGTCTGCATACTGAAAAAAAACACCGTGGCGATTCTGCGCCAAGACACCTACTGCAACCTGCTCACCTGAGCTTAACGTGCGAGTCACGGCGAGTTTTTGAATGGGTTTAAAACTCATCTTTTAGCACCTCATCAATACTCGTGGGCATAGCAGCGCGTTTTTTGCTAGGTTGTGTGAGTTGATAGAGCCTCTCTAGCGAATCAAGGGTCTGCCATAGCAACAGCAATTGGCGAAATGAAATTTGCCCGGTCAGCTCAAACTTTTTAATGGTGGCCGCAGGTACACAGCTGCGCTCAGCAAGCGCTGCTCGTGACAGCTTTGCCTGCTTTCGTAACTCACGTAAATAAGCCGCATAGGCTTGGCTTACATCGGTATCATCAAGTAAGGTAAATTTCATCCGCAAAGGCCAAATGGATACATTCATATCCATTATAGCGAAATAAAACAGAAAGTAGATATTATTGTATCTATTTCTGGATAAAGTATTGAAAAATCACTCGATAAAGCCCTTCAAAACTGCTATGTTTTAGCTCTAACAGCAGCATAAAAACGGCACTGTTTTTCCGTAGTTTTAGCCAAGAAGCACCACTAAGATTTAGTAAAAGCCATAGGCAAGTGGTGGGCAGTTTGGTGGGCAAATAGGCATTTTTGAACGGATTATTTTCGATAACTCATTGAGTTTATTAAGGTCTAGGCCGCTACTCAATGAGCAGATCCAGAATATTGAATAAGAGCATCGCTTCGGGGGTATATACCTTCTAAAGTGGTATACACTTTCTATAGTTGCAAGATAGCCTATCAATGCTCCGGGCTAAGTATTGCTCTTAAGCAAGCGTCCTCAACGACGGAATGGCAAAAATGCGCTAAGATGAAACATATGCAGTATTCGTTGCGCCGGCCATTGCCGTTGGTTAAGTAAGGTTGTAGTTATGTCTATTCGTGGAAATCTCTTTATTATATCTGCTCCTTCTGGGGCAGGGAAAACTAGCTTGGTCAAGGAGCTGGTTCAAAATATTCAGGAAGTGTCTGTTTCTGTTTCTCATACCACGCGCGCGCCGCGGCCAGGTGAAGAAAATGGGGTGCATTATCACTTTTCGAGCGTCGATGATTTTAAAGCGTTGATTGCTGAAGATGCCTTTTTAGAATGGGCTGAAGTGTTTGGCAATTACTATGGTACGACCAAGCAAGCGGTTGACGATGAGCTGAACAAGGGCCAAGACGTTATTTTGGAGATCGATTGGCAAGGCGCTGAGCAGGTAATGGCTATTTGGCCAGATGCTACCAGCATTTTTATATTGCCGCCTTCGGTATCTGAATTGCAAAATCGTTTGAGTGGCCGAGGGCAGGATTCTGCCGCAGTGATCGCTAGGCGCTTGTTGGAGTCGCGTAAAGAAATGTCCCATTACGTTAATTTCGATTACCTGGTAGTGAATGATGTCTTTAGTGTTGCGCTTGAAGAGCTTCAAACTATTTTTAAGGCCAAGCGATTGTGCAGGGACTTTCAAGTACGCTCTCATACTTCATTGATTGATGATCTCCTGAGTAATGCTGAGTAAGCTAAAGTGGCATTTTAGTCTTTAGACCGGGTGACGCTGGTCATTTATTGATGTAGAATATTTAACCTTTTTGAAAACTTATGGGGATTTTGTTGAATGGCTCGTATTACGGTTGAAGACTGTTTAGCTAATGTTGATAATCGATTTGATTTGGTTTTGTTGGCCGCGCGTCGAGCAAGACAATTGGCTACGGGTGGAAAAGACCCTATGGTTGAGCACAATAGTGACAAGCCAACGGTTGTAGCGCTTCGTGAAATCGAAGCTGGATTAATTACTCAGGAAAAGCTGGATGCTGCTGAAAGAGCAGAAGAAGCAGAGCGCGATGCGCAAGAAGCGGCTTCTGTCGCCGCCGCTATTGCCGCTGGCCACCGTTAGTTTTTCCGCGAGGTCTGTGTGTATCTGTTTGCCGGTTTAAAACAAGAGCTTGCCGAGTACCTTCCCGAGGAAGAAGTTGAACAGGTCACACAGGCCTACATCCTGTCCCGTGATGCCCATCATGGACAAAAGCGCCGAAGTGGCGAACCTTATAT
>DFOV01000070.1 GCA_002376965.1 Gammaproteobacteria bacterium UBA3532 | reverse complement strand
TGTTGAGCCTTCGCTGTCTGGGGTAAGAGTGATTTCCTGGTTTTCCAAGTAATAAGCCCGTGCCACTCTAATTCTCAAGCGCTCTACGCCAGTTGAGCGCTTAATAAATCCCGTACTGATACCAAGCGAGACTTGATTAGCATCGCCAACACGGTCACGTCCTAAAAAGCGGTTCTCCCTGAATAATGAGTCGTAATCTTCTGTGACAAACGTCGTATCATAAAGGTTGATATCGTCCTGCTCTTTGCTAGGGACGTATAAGTAGTAAAGCCTTGGTTCCAGCGTTTGAATATATGATTGACCGCGCCAATCCAAATCGCGCTCAAAGTTAATGCGGTTGTCTATGCTCGCTATCGGCAGGGTTCGGGTGACGGAGCGACTATAGGATTCGCCTTCGTCGAGTTCCTGTTCATCTATCCGCTGTTGGTATTGCGTCGTGCGATAACTCAACTTGGGGTAGATCGAGCCGGCTGACCAGTGCTTGGCCCAGGATAGCCCGCCCATGAGATCAAAGCGATCACCGGTGACAGCTTGGTTTCCGCCAAAGGAGCTAAACTCCGAATCGAAATGCCACATTAGAGTATCTATATTTACCGGATAAAAGCCTTGTATATTTATTGCGGGGAATTGTGAGTAGGGTTCATCGCTATTGTCCAGAACCTGGTAGTCGGTTAACAATGAATTAAAGGTCCACCAGTCGGCCTTATAACCCAGTTCAACTTCGCGTCGTATCCAGTTCTGATTACCGATGGTGTTGCTTGATTTCAAATCATGCAAATAGTTGTCATCACTGACTTCTCGATAGTCGGCAGAGAAGTTCCAGTCTTCCCACAATTTCTCATCGTGCTGCCAGTGGAATAGGGTGCGCTGGTCACTGAGCTTGGTATCGTTTAAGAACTCAAAATCAAAATAACCATTGCCATTGGGTGATAAATATCGCAACTCAGATATTAACTGCAGGCCCCGATCAGACATAAAGTGCGGCGTTAGGGTCGCGTCATAGTCTGGCGCGAGATTGAGGTAGTAAGGGGTGTAAATTTCTAAACCACGCTTATCATTAATACCTACCATTGGAAAAAGAAAACCACTTTTGCGCCGATCATCAATAGGAAAACTTAGATAGGGAAAATACATGACCGGAACATCATACAAACGCAATGTAAGATCGTTGGCCTCACCCCAGCCAGATTTGCGGTCAAAGGAGATCTGTTGAGCTTTTAAATACCAGGTATTGTCTTGTGGGGAGCAGGTAGTGTAGGTGGCATCTTCGAGGTCTAAGTTGTTAAGCCCCTGCAGCTCTAGCTTGTCAGCCTGCCCATGTCCCATGTAGGTGTATAGGCGATATTTAAGTTCTTCAATCGTTGCAACATTTTTTTGGATGTTGGCTTGAATCTTCGCACCTTCAATAGAGAATTCTGGTGTATCGAGTCGGATATTCCCAGTCGCAAATATATCGGTAGAAGATTCGTTAAACTCAACCTGCTCTGCTTGCAGCTGGTTCAAGCCGTCAGACATATTGACATCCCCTGAAAAACGCGTACTCCCTTTGCCTCCCCATTCCAGTTCGTTGGCTGTAGCTGTCAGAGGTTGCTTTTCTGTCGCAGTTATTGGCGACAGAAAATCCAGATTACAACTGGCTGGCTGGGCCGCAAAGCCAACCGATGAGGTTAAATACAACAGGCTGCCAATCGCAGTAGTCAGTATGTTTTTCCGGAAATTGTTGTGATAAGGTGCGAGCATAGACCTGCTTAGTTTGATGTCCGTTAAGATCCTGTAAAACCAACCCCAGTGGGCTGGGCTGCAATGATAATCAAAATTAGGCAAAAAATCAGTGTTCGGTGCTAAATAGTTGATCAAAAAGTCACTATCAGCTGAATATTTCAGGGGTATTGAAAGAGAAAAGGATATGAGTTTTCGCGACCAATTAATGAATCAGTGGGTAGCCAATCAATTTGACTTGTCTGAGATCAGCCTGTCTGCCGTGAGTGGGGATGCTAGTTTTAGGCGATATTTCAGAGCTATTCATCAAGAAAAGCCCTATATCGTGATGGATGCGCCACCAGAGCATGAAGATTGTCGTCCCTTTGTGGCCATTGTTCGAGATTGGCTAGGCTATCAGGTTCCCGTTCCACAAATCGTTGCTGAAGATTTGGAGAGGGGGTTTCTGGTGCTCGAAGACTTTGGTGATGTGTCACTGCTTGAAAAACTTAATGCCGATAGTGCCCCGCTTTTGTATCAAAAGGCGATGGAAGAGCTTCTCAAAATTCAACAGGTTCCTTCGAGCGGCAGCTACCGCTACCCACCCTACGATGATGCATTGTTGCTGAGGGAAATGAGTCTGTTTCCAGACTGGCTTATGGGGGAGCACCTTGGTATTGAATTGAGTGAGGCAGAGCGGGTAGCTTTGGAGCAAACCTTTGGTCTCTTGATTGACTCAGCGTTGGAACAACCCCAGGTGTGTGTACACCGTGATTACCACTCGCGCAATTTGATGCTCACCGAGAGCGGAAACATTGGCGTGATCGACTTTCAGGATGCCGTATGGGGACCAGTGACCTATGATTTAGTTTCGCTGCTGCGTGACTGCTATATCAAATGGCCGACCGAACAGTGTTATGACTGGGTTCTTTCTTACAAAGCGCGCATTGTTGAGCATGGCATTATTAACAATGTGTCGGATAAAGACTTTATTCGCTGGTTCGATTTAATGGGGGTTCAGCGCCACCTCAAAGCGAGTGGGATATTTGCGCGTCTACTCCATCGAGATGGCAAGGATGGCTATATGAATGATGTACCAAGAACGCTGAGCTACATCATGGATGTCGCTAATGGTTATCCAGAGCTCTCCTTTCTGTCCATGCTTATTAAACATAAGATATTACCAGCGCTAAAAGTCGCTTGATTTAGAAGTCTGAGATGTGCCCCCCTGAGAACTCAAGAGGCCAAACAGGAGCCACAATGAAAGCAATGATACTAGCTGCAGGCCGAGGAGAGCGTTTGCGCCCCCTTACTGATAGTAGGCCGAAACCTATGGTTGAGGTGGCTGGTAAACCTCTTATCGCTTATCAAGTGGAGCGGCTTGTTCGTGCTGGCTTTCATCAGATAGTGGTAAACACCGCCTATTTAGGCGAACAAATTGAGCAATTTTTAGGTACAGGTACTGCTTGGGGAGTCGAAATTTGCTATTCCCACGAGTCAGAAGCATTGGAAACCGCAGGTGGAATCGCTAAGGCGCTGCCTTTACTTGGTGAGCGTTTTGTCGTGGTGAATGCAGATATCTGGACAACATATGATTATTCACATTTGCTAAATATCCCGGAAGCTTTGGCTCATTTGGTGTTGGTTCCAAACCCTCCACATAAGCCCATCGGTGATTTTGGCCTCGATAACGCTAGTCGCAGAGCAACTTTGGGCAGCGACCATACTTTTTCGGGAATTGGTGTTTACCAGCGAGAACTATTTTCTGGTATAGCAGTAGAAAAGCGACCATTAGGCCCCATATTAAGAGACTTTATCGCCCAGCGAGCCGTTACAGGAGAGGTATTTGACGGTGCTTGGGTCGATGTTGGGACCAAAGAACGCCTGAAACAAGCGACACATTTGGCTCAAACACAACAACCTAAATAGGAATGAATCATGGCTTGGTGGGGTAAAGTTGTTGGCGGTGCTTTTGGTTTACTGGTTGGTGGGCCGCTTGGGGCATTGGTTGGCTCGGTGGTTGGTCATCAGTTTGACCGAGGAATGAATAACCTGGATGGCTGGGGAGCCAGTGGCTCTCAAGAGCGCGTTCAAGGAGCATTTTTCACCGCCACCTTTTCCGTTATGGGTTTTCTGGCTAAAGCAGATGGCCGAGTTTCTGAGCATGAAATAGCCGCAGCAACAGCCATTATGAACCAGTTACAGCTCAATGCGGAGCAAAAAAAAGTTGCTCAAAAGCTGTTCCGAGAGGGTAAGGATAAAACGTCTGACGAAATCGAATCGTTAATGGATCAGTTTCGTCAGGAGTGTCACCGCCGAACAACCTTAATGCAGATGTTCCTCGAAATTCAAATGGCAGTAGCCTGTTCTGATGGCGAAATGCATTCAGCCGAGGAGGCTTTATTGCGTAAAATTGCCAATTGGTTAGGTTTTTCGAGTCAACAATTTGAATGGATGTTGCAGCGA
>DFOV01000001.1:1934-14630 GCA_002376965.1 Gammaproteobacteria bacterium UBA3532 | reverse complement strand
CTGCAAACCAAATGCGAATCAGATATTGTTGATGTGCTGGAGCAGTGTGGCATTTCAAGTGAGCAAGCTCAGCCCTTTTTGGCCTTGCTTGGCTTGATGGGGGATGAGACCGTTCTCGATAGAGCCGAACAAGAACTGGGAGTTAGCTCGCCGTTGCTGACCGATGCTATTGAGCAAATGAAAGATATCTGCGCGCGGGTGAAGCGTTCCTTCCCTGGTGTTGATTGTTATATCGACATGAGTGAATTACGAGAGTGTCACTACCATACCGGACTGGTATTTGCGCTTTATCGCCAAGGGGTTGGGCGGGCCATTGCGCAAGGTGGCCGATATGACAACATCGGTGAGCGCTTTGGTCGACAACGTCCAGCAACTGGTTTTAGCTTGGATTTGCGTACACTTAGTACCTTAGCTGAGCGTGAAAACTGCACTACTAAGGCAATACTAGCGCCGGTTGATGACTGCTCTGACTTGGATTCCAAGGTGGAGATTCTGCGCGCTGAAGGTGAAGTGGTCATTCGTCAAGTAGGTGGAGATGCTGCGGATTACAGCGACGACTGTGATCGCGTTTTAGCGCGGAAAGACGAGGAATGGATAATAGTCTCTTTATAGAGCACGCAGCCAGAGAGCTATCGCCAAGACAGTAAGTTTAACTGGGTGAGACATGAACGCTCATATTTCATCCATTATCGCTGAGTGGCTGGATATTTCTGGAGCAAATATCTGCTGCATGGATGCAAGCAGTTAAGCCATCAGGGATGATTTGACGGCGTTTTGCGCAAGAAGCTTCCAGCTACTCAGCGATAATAGATTGGAGTTGTTCATGCTCTTGTCCTGGTAAGTTCAATTATTGATTCAACTTTGCGCTTAAAGCCGTTAAAATATGGCCCTTTTGTGGCCACCAAAACTATGAGTAACAAAATGGGTAAGAAGGTAGTTGTATTTGGCACCCAGTGGGGTGATGAAGGTAAGGGTAAATTAGTCGATTTACTTACAGAAAATATCGCTGCGGTTGTGCGTTTTCAGGGTGGCCACAACGCAGGTCATACCTTGGTAATAGACGGTGAGAAGACCGTCCTTCATTTGATCCCGTCTGGTATCTTACGTGATGGTGTAAAGTGCATAATCGGTAACGGTGTTGTGCTATCTCCGAATGCCTTGGTCAAAGAAATTGACCAACTTGAAACATCTGGCATTCCGGCCCGCGAGCGTTTGATGTTAAGTGATGCTTGCCCTCTCATTCTGCCCTATCATGTTGCTCTGGATTGCGCTCGAGAAGCCAAGCTAGGTAAAGGAGCAATCGGTACAACAGGGCGAGGAATTGGTCCTGCTTATGAAGATAAAGTTGGCCGCCGAGCAATTCGTTTAGCTGATTTGGGTAATGAAGCGCGCTTTGGCGAAAAGCTCAAAGAAGTGCTTGAACTGCACAACTTTATGTTGACCCAATATTATGGTGTGGAAGCTATCGAGTTCGATAAGGTCTTTGATGAAACGCTCCAGCTAGGTCAGTTGTTATTACCCATGGTTGGTGATGTTACCGGCGAATTGGACCGTTTATCGAAAGAAGGTAAAAATATCTTATTTGAAGGTGCTCAGGGTTCGCTACTTGATGTTGACCATGGCACCTATCCATTTGTTACCTCGTCTAATACCACCGCTGGTGCAGCTGCGACAGGCACCGGCTTTGGTCCATGTAATCTGGACTACGTATTAGGGATCACTAAAGCCTATACTACTCGTGTTGGTGGTGGGCCATTTCCTACTGAGCTCGAAGATGAAGTTGGACGCCACCTGGCTGAGAAAGGTCATGAGTTTGGTGCCACCACGGGTCGTCCTCGCCGCTGTGGTTGGTTGGATGCGGTGGCATTGCGTCGCTCATTGATTATTAACAGTGTAACTGGAATTTGTTTGACTAAGCTGGATGTTTTAGATGGTTTGGAAACACTAAAAATCTGTACTGCATATGAACATCCTGAGCTTGGTACTATTGATGTTCCGCCTAGCGGCGCAGATGCGTTTGAGCAATGTGTTCCGGTTTATGAAGAAATGCCTGGCTGGAAAGAGTCAACCTTTGGTGCTAAATCTTTAGATGAGCTGCCCGAAACGGCAAAAGCCTATATCAAGCGAATTGAGGCTATAGTGGGTGTACCGGTTGATATTATTTCTACTGGCCCTGATCGTAATGAAACCATCATATTGCGTCACCCTTTGGATTAATATCTATACTTGAGGAGAGAAATTTTGCACGAACACAGTTCAATTTTTTCTTCTCGATACCATCAAGTTTACCTTTTATTAATTGCCCTGGGCTTTATAGTCTGGGGCTTTTTGATCTTTCAGGTTGTTCAACGCACGGTGAAAGAAGACTCTTCATTGTCAGATGATTTGATTTTAGCAGAAGGTGCCAGCAATAACGCGGTTGGCGTGGTTGAGCAGTTGAGTTCAGGTATGAGCGTCAATGAGCAAGCAATGGCCACCCAGGAATCAAATGCTAGCCCTGAATCGATAAAACGTTCTGAGCTTAACGCCAGACAAGAGTCTTCTACAAAGCAAAAATTTTCGCAAGCGGCTTCAGCTAGTAACGAGGCGCTTGCTTATCAAGAGTTGCAAGCCAAACCTGAACCAGCGAATGCTGATGCACCTCATTTGGGGGCTATTTCCGAAAAGCTTATCGAGGCTTCTCTGAAGGAGGTTGCTACTCAGCAACCTTCTAAACCTCTGCTAATAGATAACTCTGATACAGATGTTCATCAGGTTCTAAAACAAATCGAGGATAGCACAGAGCCGCTGATAACGGCCCAACTAATTGACTCACTTCGCGTTCATAATGCCCCAGGTGAGCGTCAGGTGATTGACCAGTTCTTTCTAGGGCAGTTGATTAGAGCTGATGTTGAGCCGGATGAATGTGACTATGTTGCTCACCTTCATCCGGTCATTGATGATTACAATGAGGGCCTCTATCTAGATACTGCGGATCGCCTAAAATCGAGCTTTTGCGCCAAGCAATTGCGCTTAACTGTTGCAGAGGCAATGGGAAAAGCCGTATCGCAACATGCGCAGGCTGATGGCGAGCCAGCGGTCAAGCTTCGCTAGATTCTAGTTTTTCTCACTGCTTTTTAGCTTACCGCGCGTAGTTCACTATCGATGTAACGGGCTTTTGCTCGTTGTTTGATTTTACCTATTTCGACTAATACCAATCCATCAATACAGAAACCAAAATCAGGATCGACATTGAAGTCCAAAAAGCGCACGCCGCCAGCATCGCAAATTTCCGTGTACTGTTTGTAGAGCGTTGGAACGCTAAGGCCCATATGTTTGAGTGCTTCTTTTAGCTTAATAAAGTCCTGATGGTAGTCCTCGCCACCAAACTCGACTACCGAGGGCAGGGCGTTAAGTTGTCGATAGGGCTTCTTGGCGTGTGCAAGGTGGTGAATATCGCCAAAATGCAGCGAATAAAAGTCTGTTAACAGGTTTTTGGCACTATCTGGAAAGCTGTTGCTGATACTGACAGGGCCAAACATGTATTTAACACGCGGGTTACGTCGCAAGTAGGCTCCAATCCCAAACCACAAGTAGTCCAGGCTACGCCGACCCCAATATTTGGGTTGAACAAAGCTGCGACCGAGTTCGATACTGTTTTCGATGATCGGAACAAACTCGTCACTAAAATCAAATAAGGTGCTGCAGTATAAACCTTGCAGACCGTTGTCGCGGACAATCTCGGCACACTCACCGATTCGGTAGCTACCTACAACCTCCAGCTCCTCATCGTCCCACAACACAATGTGGCGATAATACTTATCGTAATGATCATTATCGCGTTTATTGCCACTGCCTTCACCAACCTGCCTGAAAGACAGTTCTCTGAGCCTCCCAAGCTCTTTCATAACACGAGAATCGGGGCGGTAATCGACAAGATAAATCATCTTGCCATCATTGGTTTCTCCCAGTAACTCGGCACCGTCAAGCTCGCGTTTTAAATCCTGGCGTTTTTCTGGATGGGCAATGGGCTTTTCGGTGCGGAATATCGGCTTCTTACCGCGACCTATACGATAAAGGTGTTTGCGAACCAGCTTGGTTTTTACTGGCAAGGGTAGTTCCATTCCACCAATTTGCTGATAGGGGATGGGCTCACTAATACTGACGGGGAAAACATTGTGGTTTTTATTAAACATTTCGTTCACCAGCAACAGCGTGCCTAGCGGGCGATAAAGCATCGAAGCCAAGTAGAAAAGGCGAGAGTTCTTCGCATGAATATGAACAGGGATAATAGGACTATTGGTTGCCTTAGCAATACGCAGGAAGCCACTATTCCAGATTCTGTCGCGAATACCTGACGGTGTTGTTCGAGATACTTCGCCAGAAGGGAACATAATGATTGCTTGCTCCTGGTTCAGCGCTTCAATAATATTTTGAATCGATTGCCTTGATGAGCGATGCGTCATATTGTCGACAGGCAAGATCAAAGGAGCCAAAGGTTTTAAATGGGTCAGCATGTCGTTGGCAACGATTTTTACATCATTGCGTATTTCACTGACCAGCAGGATCAATAGCAATCCGTCTAAAGAGCCAATCGGGTGATTTGATACGATAATACTGCGGCCAGTCGTCGGCACGTTGATGCGTTGTTTCGAAGCAAGCGAATAGCCGACGTTAAAATATTCTAGAACCCGCTCAACAAATTCAATGGGGCCACAGTGCTGGTTGTCTTGTAAAAATTCGGCGATTTCATCTTCGTGCAAGATTCGTCTTAGCACGGCAAACAGTATCTTGCGTGCTAACTTTGGCGACTTGGTTACAGCTGGAAATTTTTCGGTGATAACCGCTTCGGTATTAAACATAGCAATCCCTGTTACCTAACAAAGGCTAAACGAATGCTTTCAGTTTATTTCGGATATATGACGAAATTACGACGAAGGTCGAGCTGTCTATGAAGCTTTTATGAATTTGGTTGGGGTTTCACTTGTATAAAGTGGGAGGATACTTTTTCCTTCGCTCCTCCGTTCGCTTCAAAACCACTTTTTTCTGGCTGGTCGACATCGCCATCCAGCCAGTAATTTCATCCAGATGGCGAAAGCAACCCAGGCAAATATCTTCAGGGTCTAAGCAGCAGTTTCTGACACAAGGCGAGGGCACTTCTTGTTCATTGGGAGACATAGGTTAGAGCCTAATTATAAACTTCCATTAAGCCATTCATTACTATATGGTCATAACTTACAACACCGACGACCTTATCATTATCGATCACGGGGGCCGAAGACAAACCAAACTGATCGAATAGTCGGGCACAATAGCGAATGTTCATTTTACTGGGTACAGAAACTACTGGCTTGGCCATAATTTCATAAACATTAACGCGATCTGGCGCTCTATTTTTAGCGATCACGAGTTTGGCAATATCAGATAGTTTAACCATTCCGTATTCGTCATCATCGTTACGTTTGTTGACAATCAGGGCACGATAATTATTTTCATTCATAAGCTTAAGAGCGTCTGCGACTGTGATCAGCCCATCAATCAGGGTGAAGTGTTCGCTCATTACATCGCCTACACGAATGATTTTATTCATAGTTTATCCTCCACAACGTGAGATAACTCTTTAACTTGATGGATAACGCCTATTGCATCCTCAACGTCGACCTGAAACGCGATGCCCGTGCCGGGTTTAGTATCGAACTTGCCGATGCGGGCAATTTCTTCGAGTATATGCCTGCTCATATGCTCTTCAACCAATAATAAGATGACATCTCGCTGGGTTTCCAGGGTTAGACCAAAAAATGTCTTTGATTGGTTTAACCCTTCTCCACGCGCATTATTAATGACTGTTGCGCCGGTTGCGCCAGCATTACGCGCTGCTTTCATGACGTCGTCGGTGCGTTTGTCTTCGACAAAAGCGACGATCAATTTAAACCGCATCTTGTGCCTCCTCTAAGGCTTCTTGTTGTTTTGACTTCTTATTTCTATAGTGTGAAATTTGTGCGTAGGCCATAACGGTTATCATAGGAAATAAACTGGCAAAGGCAATCAAGCCGAAACCATCGATTAGTGGGTCGCGGCCAGGAACCGATTCGGCCAGGCCGAGGCCCAGCGCTGCCACTAAGGGAACCGTTACAGTAGATGTTGTGACGCCACCAGAATCATAAGCCAATGGGATAATCATCTTTGGCGAGGTGGTGGTTTGCCACACGACGATCATGTATCCAGCGATGATGAAATAGTGAATGGGATAGCCGCTGACAATGCGATAGGTTCCCAATGCGATCCCTATCGCAACCCCGATGGCCACAGCGATACGCAGTCCCCAAACGCTGATACTGCCAGCCGAGACCTCATTTGCTTTAATGGCGACAGCAATAAGCGATGGCTCAGCAATGGTGGTGCTAAAGCCGATGGCAAACGCAAAAATATATATCCATAAATAGTGATACCAATCAGGTGGCACGATGGCATTGTGGGTGCCAACGGCAAAGTCGGGTGATGTTAATTGCTCGGCCATCATTTTGCCCAGAGGAAACAGCGCCTTCTCCAGTCCAAGCAGAAAGAACGATAATCCGACAATCACAAAGGCGAGACCGGTTAGAACTCGCTGCAAATTAGGAATACGCTTCTTTAGGATGATAAGCTGAAAAAAGAAAATAATGCCGATAATGGGTAACACATCGGTTGTGGTCGACAGAGTGATAGAAAGTAGCGATTCAATCATCAGGCAATCACCATACCGTAAACCATAACAAACATCATCGGGGTCAATGAGGCAAACGCAATGAGGCCAAAGCCGTCAATCATCGTGTTGCGTCCCTTAATGGATGAAGCTAAGCCGACGCCTAAGGCCGTTACCAGAGGAACCGTAATAGTTGACGTGGTGACACCGCCGGAGTCATAGGCAATGCCAATAATTTCTTTTGGCGCAAACATGGTGAGGGTTAGTACGATAACGTATCCACCGATAATCAGACGATGTATTGGCCAGCCTTTTAAAATGCGCAACACGCCGATAACAATAGCCAAGCCCACCGAGAAAGCAACGGTGTAACGCAGGCCACTCGCATAACTCTGCTTGCTGGCTTCGGTTGACCCAATCATCTCACCTTTTGCCGCGACTTCTGCGGCTTCATTGGCAACGGCAATCAGTGCGGGTTCAGCCACTGTTGTTCCAAAGCCGAGACAGAAAGCAAATATGAGTAGCCAGGAAACGCTGCCCTTATGAGCAAATGCATGCGCCAACGATTCACCAAGTGGGAATAGCGCCAGTTCTAGTCCATGAATAAAGAGGCTGAGTCCAATAAGAACAAATACAACACCGATCAAGATGTCGCCAGCGTTGGGAAGCGGCTGTTGCAATACGGCTAGCTGAAAAAATGCGACAACCACAACGATCGGTATTAAGTCTCGAAAGCTGCCCAATAACGACAGTAAGAACTTTTTAAGCAATGAAACAATATCCCTTGGCTGTTTGCGGCCCGCTAATGAGTGTCTACACACCTATTGTAAGTATTGACATATTCGTTAAATCGTCAATCCAAACTGCAATGGGATTGATGGAGATCAAGCATGTGAGGCGATGAGTTTGACGGTGCTAGCCAGCATAATGAATCGAGTGCAAGATAACGGAATATTAGCGCGATAAAAAATTAACAATTTTTGTGCAAAATATAAAAGTCCAACTATACTTCCTCAACATTGCTCGCCAGCTTGTTTTGCTCGGTTATTCTGAGCGGCTGTAGCCTGATATTGGCGAATTTCGGTCGATATTCGCTATCTTATTGATTTTTCATATAACAAAGCATCGTCAATCATCTTTTTCTTGTAAGAGGTGAGGTTTTGTCTTGCCTAGATGAAATGGAGCCGATATAGCACTAAATAAACATATTTATTTTGTTGACTTATACTTTATTTCTGGACTGGGGCAAAGTGTTCAGTTATCCACGGAAGGTGTGGATAACTCTGTTATTAACATAGTGAAGAACAGCGCTATCCCGCGTAAATATTACATTGTTATTAAATTGGTTAAAAAACATACAAATAAATTAAGGTAATAAAAAACAATAGGTTATGTGTTTTTGTCGTATCTGATAACAAAAATATAACTGATTTGCTTGACTGGTGGTTGAATCAGTAAGAATGCCTGATTTTTGTGCATAACTTCCATTGTCAATATTCTTTTTTCTAAATTTACTGAAATAAAGTGCTTGACACTGTTTGGGATTCCAGAGAAGAAGATGCGTAGGATAAGTTTAAATTATGTGGAGGATTATTTTGTGTATAACCTTGTGAATAAATCGGTAACTTGTTGTTGTTATTAGTGGGTTTTCCAGGATTGAAGCTCTTTATTATGTGCTGTTATGGAGTTATATCTCTTTAGATACAATAGGTTACATATTTTCTGGTCTTCCGGGTAGCTGTTGGTAAATTGCAAGTGGTTATCGCGCTCTTTCAATGATTTTCGTGGTTAAATTGGCTTGGCTGCTACAAAACATAGGTTTTTGCGTGCTAAAACATATTCATGATCTAAAATAAGCAAAAAACACATTTGTGTTAAGTGGTTCTATTTAGGAGAAGTTATGTCAGATAGGGCGCTACTATGGCTTTTCGGGCTGACCTTCATCTTGTTTTGCTCTGGGGTGATTCTGTCGTATCAGGAGATAAATTATCTGCTGATTGGTAAGGAGGCCGAGGCTCAGGTCTTTACTATTAAAAAGCAGAAGAAGCTGGTTGATAGCATGGAGGTTGAATATGTGATCTGGTATCGGTTTAGAAACGACAATACTCGACGCATGGTTGAATCTTACTTTTTAACGACTGAGCCAGATCACTATGCGCTAGGCGATTTGCTACAGGTTGAGTACTTTGGGGAGGATATTTTTTACAGCCGTCTCCGTGGTGATAGTCAATGGCTGGGGTTTATCATCGTCGTCTTCAGTTTTTTTGGTTTACTGGCTCTTTTTAAAAAGCTATCAGAAGGTGGGCTTCCGCAACAACGACCTTGGTAATAAGCATTGGGTATCATGAACAGGTAGATGGTATGAAATATGTATGAAAAATAGCCAGTCGCATCCTATACTATAGGTTGTGTTGGTATTCGTTAAGACTGGAGGGCATTTATTATGCACACGACCCATTCTATCTTTGAACGCACACTAGCTGACTATTTTCGCCAACGACTGATGGCATTAACCGAGAACCAAAGCGACAGCTATCACGAAGACACCCTATGGTATATGGGAAATATGCTGGCGCGTTTTGGTCTACGTGATCAGTTATATCATTATGATAAGGGAGAATGGCAAATTCGACCCTTAGCACTCCTCTATAAAGATGCCCTCGAAACCCCAGAGCCGTATCAACGCTGCTTATTGTTGCGCCATTTGGGTGATATGGCGCTGTTTCTTTGTGCACTGTTTCCTGAAAGGTATCAACGTCGGGGTATACGTAGAGACTATTTCCTGGGCATGGGCGGTGGGGCATATAGCTATTTATCTGAGAATGCTCAACAAAACCGGCATATATTTGCAGAGCTGGCCAATAAGTTCGCCGCGTTGCTGAATTTGGTTGCCCAAGCTTGTGCCAAACAAATGCCCTTTGATGCGAAGGATGTGTTAAGACTATACCGTTCATGGATGGTTAGTGGTGATGACAGTGTGGCCAGCCAGCTGCAAGGATTGGGCATAAGTTTGCCAGAGTCAGGGCAGGCTCATTGATACTTTGTTGGGATGCTCGTCGATAAGCTTAAGACTAAAAGAGTGATTACTACTTGCAATAGCAAATGATAATCATTATTATTGTGTTGTGGCTGGCAATCGTCTCCAGCCCCAATCGTGGTGAGTGGTTGGCTCAGGTGATGTGCAGTGGGATGCGCATTGCCTGAGTCAATATTATTTTTGCTGGGTCGACACAGCATTCCTTCCAATTCGCTTTTTTTCTCATGTGTTGTCTATTTTCTTGATTGGGTATAACTACGTAAATGCTGTGCCGCATTAATTCGCACTTCCTAATATTAGGCTTGTCTAAATAATAAAATCATTCGATGTGCATTCTTTATACAATCTGGTTTAACATTTCTATCGACACTGACCAACAGTTCACGCGCTTAGTATTTTGGAAGTTGCTCGGCGCGATAAAAGCGACAATGTAAAAACCGGATACAAATCTGAACTATAAAAAAAGGGAACAAGGGATGCTTAATAATAAGTTAAAGGCTGCTGTGTTTAGCACAGCGTTTATCGCATTTTCCACACTAACCCCCGGTATTGCCTCTGCTGCAGCTTGGCTAGATGATGACCCCAATGCTATTTGGGAGAGAGCACCAGGGTTTTATAAAGAGGGCAATCACTGGTATGCGATTATCCATACCGCACCTGACGTCACGGGTGTAAAAATAAAGGGCGACTTCACTAATGGCGATGCTGGTGCCGTCAGCCTGACCCAAACACCGGATGGTAAATTCTGGTGGTTTAAAGGGACTGACAGTAGTTTTGCTGAAGCCCCTGAGCACGGTGATAATTATCGCTTTATTCTGGAAGAGGGCGAAACTTCTCGCGAAACGCAAGATCCTGCAGCACGCTGGGTAACCCACTCGGGGCTTGATTCTGGCTGGTCTCGGGTGCAAATATCAGATGCGTTCGAGTGGACAGCAACAGATTGGCAGCGTCCAGCTTGGAATCATTACAACATCTATCAATTACACCCGTTGCGTTTTACCGATCGCAACGGCGGTACCCCATTTGAAGAAGTTATTGAAGAGTTGGATAATGATGGAACCAATGACTACATCAACGATTTGGGCGTAACTGCGCTAGAGTTGTTGCCTGTAAATGAGTTTCCGGGCCCTTGGAGCTGGGGCTATAACCCATCATTTTTCTATGCTATCGAGGAGTTTTATGGCGGGCCAGATCAGCTGAAAAAGTTGGTAGATACTGCGCATAAAAACGGCATTGCTGTCATTTTGGACCTAGAGTATAACCATCTGGGTACTGGTGACAACGTGTTGTGGACGGTAAATAATGAAACCTATGCAGACGGCGATACTTCATGGGGGCCACTGTATAATTTCGACAACGACGTTGCCAAACACTTTCTGATTCAAAACATCTTATACCTGGCCAAAGAATATAAAATCGATGGCTTCCGATTCGACCATACCAACACCATTCATAACGGCGGCAGCTGGTTTATCACTAAAGGTGCGACCGATGATGCCGATGGCGATGGTGATGCGCAAGGCGGCTGGAAATTCATGCGTGAAATGTATGGCGCAGTCAAACAGCTTGATCCTGCCATTTGGTTAACGGGTGAGGAACTGCCTGACTGGTGGGGCTTAACCGCAGAGGATGCTGGTAGCGAAGTTGCTGGAACTCGGCATGCTCCAATGGACAGTCAGTGGACGGACACCTTCCATGACAACTTTAAAGAAGCGCTGACTGGCGGTAGCTTAGAAACATTGTGGCCAGTATTTGGGCACTTTGGTGATTCGTGGCAAGACGCAACAGTTTATACCGAGTCGCATGATGAAGTGGGTAATACTGATGATCGTATTGCTAAGCGCGCTAGAGATGGCAAAGGCTGGGAGATGAATCAGGTTGCTCTGGCCGGAACGGTTATGGCGCGAGGTATTCCAATGGCCTTTATGGGACAAGAGGGTGGAGAGTCAACCCAGTTTCATATTGATTGGTGGGACGATCGACTCGATCTGGATGATTATACAGCCAACCCTGGTCGGGCAAAAATCAATGCTTGGTATCGTAAGCTAAATGATATTCGCAAAGCAGACAAAGCTGCGCTGGCTCAAGGCGATAGCTTCATTACTCATTTGCACGACCAAAACGGTGTTGTTGCTTTCACCCGAGCTGACGGAAAATATCTGATTGTCTTGAATTTCAGATGGCATACTTGGCATGATTATGATGTAGGTGTAAGTGGGCGTTATCGTGAGTTAGCCAATACCAGCTGGCCAAGCTTTAATATCGGTGGTGTTCCGTTTGCCAGCCGTGGTGGTGAAAACGCTCATGATATCAATAATGTGCATATCCCTGCCTATGGTGCTGTCATTCTGATGCGGGATGATACCCCAGTGAATGAATTGCCGGTAGCAATTGCAGGGGCTGATCAAACCGTTACTGTAGGAGCTACTATCCAGTTGAATGGTAGTCAGTCTCATGATCCTGACGGCAGCATCACTTCCTACGACTGGAACGGCGGTCTGGACGATGTCGCGAATCCATCTATAACGTTAAATGAAGCGGGCAGCTACACCTACACTTTGACGGTGACGGATAACGCTGGCGCGACAGCAACGGATCAAGTAACTATCACTGTTGAAGAAGCTTCAGCCTCGGTTAGTATGAATTTCAGCTGTGCTAATGGTCATACGGTATGGGGACAAAGCGTCTATATCGTTGGTGTGCTTCCTGAGTTGGGTAGCTGGAATCCGGCAAGTGCTATCAAACTATCGCCATCGAACTATCCCGTATGGTCAGGTACTGTTGACAACCTGCCAGCTAATACCGNNCTGATCAAACGGTTACTGTCGGTAGTCTAGTGCAGTTAAATGGCAGCCAGTCTCATGATCCTGATGGTACTATCGTAACCTATGATTGGAGTGATCGTCTAAATGATGTCGCTAATCCAACGATTACTTTAGATGAAGCGGGTAGCTACACCTTCACTCTAACAGTAACGGATAACGCTGGCGCGACAGCA